>CALGKJ010000080.1 GCA_937930535.1 uncultured Clostridia bacterium | reverse complement strand
TCATCAATAGCTTTTATTTCATAAGTTTTGTTTTTTATAAATTTTCTTGAGCTATAAAAATGACTAAGCATTTTATTATATATATCTTCCAGATTTTCATTATCTATTTTTATTAGATTATGTATATAATAGTAATATGTTTCTGTATCATTATCTTCTAACAATTCTAGTGCCAGATTTATGTTTTTCTTAGCTTCTTTTTTGTTGCCAAGCTCGTTGTATGTATCTGCCATATTATTATATGAATAACTTCTTTGCAATTTGTCTTTTTGATTATATTTTTCCAGAGACTGATTATAATATTTTAGTGCTAAGTCATATTTCTTTTCTCCGTGATATGTTAACCCTATATTAGAAAGGGTTCCTCCTATTTCTATCTCTGTCTCAGCATATTTTAATGCCTTTTCAAATAGCTGTCGTGCAAATTTAAAATCAGAATTGTTTATAACACCAAAACGATAATAGTAGTTAAATAAAGTCCTCTTACTGATACCTTTTATATCAGGTGATATATACTTTTCAAGCCCCTTATATAAATGTTTCGCTTTGCTGACTTCCCCATTGCTGGCATGATACATAGCTAAATCTATGTTATATCCTAATAGCAAATCATAATTTCCTATATTCTTAACGATTTCTATGGCAGAATTTATATATTCAAAGGATAATATCAATCTATGGGTAAAGTAGTAGTATGTCGATACTAGCCTTAATACTTTTGATAACTCTATATCATAGCCATAGCTTTGACATATTTGTTTCAGACAATTAAAAACTTCAATATCCTCATGCTGCTTATATGCTTGGATATTTTGCCTTATGCAGTTAATATAATTATTTATCTGCTGTCTATCATCTAATATAATATCCTCTATATTCCTATTAAGCATATTTGACAGCCTTAATCTAAAATTTTTAGAACCATAGGGCTTGCAATGAAAATACACATTAAGACTATTAATCCTTATACCTGCTGTTTCCGCAAATTCTTCAATGCTGTTGTATTTTTCTAGTACTGCTCTGTGCATTTGTTCCCCGGCATTTAGTATTCTTATATCCTCTTTCTTTAGCTTCTGCATCTCAACACCCCATCAATCGATATTTTAATTATATAATTTTGTAAAACTATGTGCCAGTAAGTTTTTAGTAGATATGTTTGGCTTGTTTTGTACTATATGTAATTATATTACATATAGGGGGTTGTGTAAATATTTCCAGTGTAATTTGGGGCAAAGGAGTATTTTTAGTATTTGAATGTTATATGTTTGGAAGCAATGTGGTGTTATATGATACTTTACACCAGATGCCGCAATTAATTATAATATACCTATTATTAATAGCTTAATACTGTGCATATACATTGCAGCTTATATCTTTATAGCTAAAGAAAAAATGATCGTATACTTTTTCCTTTCTCTCTTCTATTTCATAATCTTCATAGGACTCTGGCAAATGTGTAAATAGATAATCGTATATTTCATTCTTGACCTTTGACTGGCTTTGGGTTTTTTCTTTCCAGTTATCTATTTCTGATATGATTGTTTTTAATTTTTCCAGCAGCTCTTTGCTCAAATTTTTTACCTTATCTCTTTCCCTAGTAGAAAGAGTAGGCTTTTTCAATAAATCAAATACCACTAGGTATTCTTCTGTCAGCCCTTCCTTGGCAGCTCTATTTTCTTCTTTGCTTAAGTCATTTACAAATTTTAATAGCTCCTCAAAGGTCTTTTCTATTGTTACTCTGTCTTTTTCTTTGTTATAGTCCTCTATTATCTTTTGATACCTTTGATAGTAGTCCATTCTTGTGGGGTTTTGTCGCAGCATCTTTTCCAGCCTTTTATCTATTTGTTCCTGCATATTATGGAGTATGGTGTTTTTTCTTTCATTCTTTGCAAATTCCACTTTCAGCCTGTCAAAGTCTATATTGCTTATGTCAAATATTTTTTCTTCTTCCGCAGGGTGTTCATAGGATTTTTCTGCTCTGATTGCTTCGTCAACTATTAGGTGAAGCTCCTTTATTATTGCTGTAATATCATCAGCCAGCTTTACTTCTAATATCTTTTTATATATTATTTCTATAGCGTTTTTGTATGGTGTATGGCTGTCAATTTTCTCATGGTACAGACATGCCTTATATTTTTTTATTACTTCTCTTGCTAGTATTTCATATTTTTTCTTGGCTTCTCTGCTTGTGTATATTGCTTCCTTGGCATCTTTTATCAGCTTAATCCGTGCAAATCCATTACTGCATTTGACCAGCTTGTCTAAATCATAGTTCAGGGATTTAAGATGCTTCTTAGTTTGCTTTATTATGTCGCACAGCTCATTAAAATGCTCTTCTTCTGTTTTGGCTGGTGTTGTTGTTGGAGTAGTATCGTCACCTTGTCCATTACTGCCTTTTCCATATTTGGATAGTGCTTGTCTAAGATTCTTTAATACTCCTATATAGTCAACTATAAGCCCGTTATTTTTGCCCTCAAATACACGATTTGCTCTTGCTATTGTCTGCATTAGTGTATGCTCTTTCAGTATTTTGTCTAGGTACAATATTGATAAGCTTTTGACATCAAAGCCTGTAAGCCACATAGCACATACTATTGCTAATCTAAAGGGGCTTTCTGGGTCTTTGTAGTCTGTTGCCAAGTCCCTGTATTGATCTATGCCTTGTCTTTTTATGCCTTTTTTTATTTTTTCTCTGTGGGGCTTTATATCTAATCCCCACTTTTCAAAGGTTTTGACTTCGTTTTGTTCTTCGCTTACTACTACTGCATATTCGGTTTCCTTGAGCCAGTTCAGGTGCTTCCTTTTGTCGGCTTCATCCTGTTCATCAATACAATGCTTAAGTGCCTTCTCTTCTGCTTTTATCTTTTCCTTCCAGTACTTATCTATCAGGTTGTACATTCTTACACATGTAACCTTATCCAGACAGACTAGCATAGCCTTACCGCTTTCCCACATTGTAGAATAGTGTTCTACCAAATCCTTGGCTATTTTGTCCAATCTTTCGTTGCTTGTTAATACGTGATATTCATGAGCTAAGGCTCTTCTCAGCTTTTCTTCCTGTTCATCACTTAGGTCAAATTCGTCTATTTTTTCGTATAGCTTGGAGTTTAGTGCTGGGTCTACTATACCTAGCTTTTCTCCTCTGCTTTCATAGTATAGGGGTACTGTAGCCTTATCCTTTACAGCTCTGTCAAAATCGTATATGGATACATAGTCTCCAAAGTATTCCTTGGTCAGCTCATCACCGCTTAGCAAAGGTGTACCTGTAAAGCCTAGATATTTTGCATCGGGCAGTGCTCGTCTCATGTTTTCAGCCAGTAATCCGTATTGGGTTCTGTGTGCTTCGTCAGATATAACTATTACATCCTCGCTGTTGGGATATGCTTCTAATACCTTTTCATTAAATTTGTGTATTAGTGTAAAAATATACCTATTATTCTGACTTAGAAGCTTTGTCAAATGCTTACTGCCTGATGCCCATATGTTGTTGTTTTGTTTTACTGCTTCTGTTCCTACAAAGGTTTTGTATATTTGTTCGTCCAGCTCTTTTCTGTCTGTAACTATTACAAAAGAGTGGTTGCCTTTTATTTTTCTTAGTACCTTTTGACAAAAGAACACTATGGAGTATGATTTTCCGCTTCCTTGGGTGTGCCAGAATACTCCTACTTTGGTGCTTTTGGCGGCTTTGGCTTGCTTGAAGGATTCTGCTGCTCTATTAACCCCTAGATATTGATGGTTGCGGGCTACTATCTTTGCCAGCTTGCCTGAGCTGTCATCAAATAGTATAAAGTTTTCAAATATATCCATAAAGTTTTCCTTGGTACACATACCCTTAAGCATGGTTTCAAAGTCTACTGAGCCTTCCTCTTCCTCCGCTAGTCTCTTCCATTCTGCAAAGTATTCGTACTTGCTGGTTACTGCTCCTACTCTGCCTTCTATGCCATTGCTTAGTATGACAAAGGCATTGTAATTGAATAGAATGGGTATAGTGTCCTTGTAGTCTGTAAGGTTGTTTTCATAAGCTGCTTTTATGTCTTTGTGTACATTTTTAAGCTCAATAAACAGAAGGGGTATTCCGTTTACAAAGCCTACTATGTCTGCTCTTCTTTTGTATAGGCTTCCTTGTATCCACAGCTCTCTGACAGCTAGGAAGTGGTTTTTGTCAGGCTCATTAAAATTGAATATTTGAAGCTTTTGCTCTTGCAGCTTTCCGTCCTTGGTCTTAAACTCTACCTTTACACCTTCCTTGAACATTTTGTATTTTTCTTTGTTCATATCTATTAGGGATTTGGATATGTTGTTTTCTGTTATTTTTTCTATTGCCTTGTCATAGGCTTCCTCTGGCAGGTTAGGATTAAGTTCCTTAAGTGCTGGTTTTAAATATTTTACCAGCACTACTTCCTTTTCTGACTTTCTTCCAAATGTACCCTGTGCTCCGAATTTTTCTGTATTGAAGGCATATGCAGTGTTCCAATCGAGGTTATATTTGAAATAGTCTATGGTGGTTCTTTGTACTAATCCATCTTCTGAATATTCTCTACTCAAACCTCAATTTCCCCCTTAATTAGTTTTGGTATTAGGATGTCTCTGGCTTGCTTTAGGCTTTGATTTTGTTGCAAAAGATTATTCAACATTTCCCTTAAATTGGTAACTCGTAGTTCAAATTGCTCAATTATTTCTTTTGGGGCAATAATAATATCTACATCTGTAATTAATTTTGCATTAGCACTTTTTCTTGTAGCACCTGTACTCGCTTGTGATATAAATTGTTGATAATAATTTGAATTAAGAAAATAAAATAAGTAATATGGCTTAAGAAAATCACATTTAATATTCAGCCGTATTAGATATGAAGCAAATACTGCTTTAATATCACTCTCTATAATACCTACTTTACCTGGGTCAGCCATCCTTATCACAACAATATCATATTTGTTTAATCGATATTTATTTATTTCTTCTTCGTTAATATTGCACCATGGTACAGTTGCCCAATTAATATAACTAGATTTATTAATATCTGTTCCCCTCAAATATTTAACACCTGTATCTTCTTCCAATGAGCTTTCTGTAAATCCATATTGAGTCGTAACAATATCAATTAAACGGCATTTCTCCCATCCCTCTGGTATTCCATCAACAAATTCACACTTTTCATATTCTGGGAATCTAAAGTTAACAAACCATTCTTTATATAAAAGCTCTGCTGTTTCTTCTAGCAGCTTTATTCTTTTGAGGTTGTTTTCTATTAAGTCATCGTATTTAGAGATAATATTTACTATCTTGTTTTGAATATCTATAATAGGTATCCGCAACTCTATATTATCTAAAACATTTCTATTTAGAGTAGGTACGGCTCCCCCACTATTATACTTACTCAAATCCATGCACCTAAGCATGTAGTATACAAATTTAGGATTGTTGCCCATAAAATCCTTTACCCATAAAGATGTATTATGAGGCCAATAATCAGCATCTATATATTGGATTACCCCCAGTGTCCCTGACCTGCCTGTTACTACCCCCGGTCCTTTTGCCTTAGCTTCATTGTGATACCCTAATATACTTGTAGATCCTACTACTGGAATGATTCCAGATATAAATTGGCTTTTGGGCAGGTCGAATCCTCTCTGTAGTTTAATAAAGTCTTTAAATAGAATCGTTTTCATATTCCTAACTCCTCAAAGTTACGCTTTATCACCTTAGCCAATTCAAAAGCTTCCTCATTTAACCCGTCCAGCTCTATTTGTATTTCTCTTAGTCTTGCTCCAAAGTCAAAATCCTCGTCTGCTGCTTGGGCTACTCCTACGTATCTTCCAGGGGTTAAGCTCCAATCGTTGTTTTGTATGTCCTCAATATCCACCAGCTTACATAAGCCTTCTATGTCTTGGAATACTGCATTGTCAAATCTACTTTGAAGCCATTTTACTTGGGCATAGTGATAATTTATTTCTTTTAATAGGTCTATATATTCTTTTTTGTCTTCTTCTATTTGCTTTCTATGTTCTCTTACTGTTCTTGTGTTCCATTTATTACTTTTTTTGGCTTCTAGTTCTTTTTCTGCCTTGTCTATTAGGGTGTTTGTTTCCTTGTAGATATGGTCTATATCCTTTATCAGTGCCTTAAGGCTTGTTGATATATCTGCAAAGGCTTGATATTGTTGTTTTTGCATATTGTTTGCTTGTTCTGCTGCTTCATAATTTTTTATGCTGTTTTGGTTTAGCCAGCTTATATAGGCTTCTGCTTCCTTGTTAAGACATTGTTTTTTAGAATAATAGCTGTCTATGTCTATTTGAAGCTGTTTTAGTTTATTGTAGTATTCCTTTCTTACTGCTTCATTTTCCTTTGATATCAGCTTATATGAGTTAAAGCCGTCTAGCTGTTCTGCTAGTGCTTCAAGTCTGTCTTCAAAGGGTCTTGCCTTTTGGTCTATGATATTGGTATTGCTTGTATATTCATGGATATATTCAGCTATCAGCTCTAGGTATCTTTGACTTTGTCCCCTGTACAGCCATACTATTGCTGTTAGGTTTTTAAGCTGTTCTGGTGAAAAGTCATTGATGGTTCTTGTGACCTTTCTGAATATGTTTCTTGCATCTATCATCAGTATTTTATCTTTGTTTTGCTCTATCTTGTTTTTATCAAAAAACCATAGGGTACAGGGTAAGCTCTTTGTATAGAAGAAGTTGTTGCCTATGGATATAATAACATCAACGTGCTTTGTTGTTATCAGCCTTTGTCTTATGTCCTTTTCTCCATGTCCTGCATCTGTAGCTGAGCTTGCCATTACGAAACCTGCTCTTCCTGTTTCGTTTAGATATGCATAGAAGTATTGTATCCATAAGTAGTTTCCATTGCTTACCATATTGGATTTTTTATTTGTTCCTGGCAGTCCAAAGGGCAGTCTTGGGTCTGTTATTATTTTTTTGCTGTCTACTCCGTCTACATTAAAGGGCGGATTTGCCATTACGTAGTCACACTTGCCTAACAGCTCATGCTTATCTTCGTAAAAGGTATTACCTTCTAGTATTTTGCCCTCCAAGCCGTGTACTGCCAGATTCATTCTTGCCAGCTTGGTATTAAGCTCTGCTTTTTCTTGTCCGTAGAAGGTTACCTTGTCATTGGCATTGTGTCCATGACTTTCGATAAAGTGTCCTGTCTGTACAAACATGCCGGCACTTCCGCAGGCTGGGTCTAGTACTATACCTTTTTCGGGCTCTATAACGTTTACTATCATTTGTACTAGGGATATGGGAGTGAAGAACTCTCCGCCCTCCTGTGCTCCTGTCATAGCAAATTTGTTTAGGAAGTATTCGTATATTCTGCCTATTACGTCACCCTTGGCATTTCTCAGCTCTGCACTGTCGAACTTTCTTATTAGCTCAAACAGCAGTGTGTTATCAAATATTGTATAGTTTGTAGGCAGTGAGCCTCTGAGTATTTCGTATTCGTCTTCTATTGCCTTCATAGCTTCGTTGATGGCTTTGCCTATATCTTCGCCTTCTGTCAGGCTTGCTAGGTGTTCATATCTTGCCTTTTGGGGTAGATATATGGCACTTTTGCTTTCAAAGTCCTCCTTGGTTATTGGTCTTTTCTTGCCATTTCGAGAGGGTAGACTTTTTTCTATTTGTTCCTTTACCATTAGGAATCTATTATAGGCATATCTTAAAAATATAAGTCCCAAAACAGGCATACTGTATTCTGATGCAGTAAGCTTTGAGTTTGCTCTAAGCTGGTCTGCCGCTTCCCATAAATCTTTTTCTATTTTATGTATATTTTGCATGTGTTATCTCCTCTTTTGCTTCGTTGATATGGTGTAGATATCTAAAATAGCTATAATCATATTATAATTGTTTTGCTCGTTTCTTTCTATAATATTTATCCTTTATTCTTGCAGTATATATGCTATAGATAGGCAAGTCTTACAGAGACAGCATATCTATAATTCAATTTAGTCTCATATGACTTCATAAAAAAAACCACCCTATAGGGGTGATATTATCAATCTATATACAATTTTGACCCATTACCCCTTAATCCTCCCATATCTCACAAACTCAAAGGTTTGAATAGGGTCATCTATAAGTATACAGTTAAGCTTGCCCACTTCTGTGTAAGTGCGAAGCTTAGGGCAACCTCAAAAATCATTATGTATAATTAGCCCTCATATATTGCTGCTTTACCCTTTCCAATTCTATTGATATCCCCATTAAAAATAATATCTAAGCCATATCCCTCTTATATATAATACGATTAGATATAAGATAATTAACCAAAATAAACACTGGCAGAACAATGCCCCCAATCATCATAGTAGCACTGCCATTTCCAAGTCTTGTTATAAGATTTCCGCTAAATAGCTCATCAAAATTATTAAAAGTAAAGGGTATTAGGTGAGCTATAGGATTTAATATAGCCATCTTTGTACTTATAGTAACCGTTGTAACATAAATCAATATAGCAAAGCTTATAGAACTTGAAGAGCTGCTAAATAATGTGGATGCTAGCATGGAAAAAGATACGAGGAACAATATATATATTAAATAAAATAAGCCCGCATACTTTATAAACTCTCTCATAGTAATAAATGCTGTTTCCTTAACAACGTCCTTTATATTTGCTGACATCATGGTATTTCCTTTGAAATATTCAATAGGATAGTTTAAATCCCCAAAGCCTTTGGTAAGCCCCAATAACAAGAAAATAATAAGCACCATTGATAGCACCAATAGTAATGTTACTAAATAATAGGTTAGAAATTTGGCTAATAACACTTTTTTTCTGGATATAGGCTGTGTAAAAAGTATTTTATAAGTACCTTCTTCAAACTCCTTTGATACTACATCAGAGCATAATATAAAAATAAATATTGCTAATACCAAAGGAAAAATATCCTTAGTAATAAGCCTAATAAAATTAAGACTTTCCATAGAAAAACTTTCTACTATGGGTTTTATATCCCTTTCTGACAGGTATTTATTTTTAGAGATATTCTTTAAAAGTTCATTTTCACTTGGTCCAATTATTTGTTTTGCTTTTACCTGACGAAGCAGTACTTCATCTAACTCTATTTGAAGCTTTAATTGTTTACGCCAGTCATTTGTGTTCATAGCCTGTATTATACCACTTTTTAAGTCTATTTTTAATTCAGCATCTTCAATATTTTTTTTCAAATGTGTCACTGCATCTTTATTATCTTTCAATCTTTCAAGCTCTGATTTTAAAAGTATTAACTCTTGTTGTGCTGATTCTAAATTTGATTGTTCATATGTTTTATTAGAGCTAAGAACTTTTGATTCTATTTGCATGGAAAAAAGTACATACGCTAGTAACAATATAAATAGAATACATATAGCAACAATATTCTTTTTTCTTTTTATAAAATTTCTTAACTCAAATTTAACTAATTCTTTCATTACACAAAACCTCCGAATACAACTCTTTGTATTTATGCTCCATAGTAGCTTTCACAAATTGCAAATTAGTAAATTTCATATTATTCTGTAATAATACAGTAATAAGCTCTCCTAATTGATTTTTAGCTATTTGAACATAAACCACATTGGTATTAATACTATGATGTATAACATATGGAAGCTTTGATAATACATCCCCTATAGCATCCGCTTTATCAGTAGCAAAGCAATATTCTTCATAATCAAGTACTTCTTCATGCTTAAGCTCAGATATTATCTCTCCCTTTTTTATAAATACGGTTCTGTCACACAGCTTGTCCAGCTCCTCCAGATTATGAGAAGAAATGAGAATAGATAGTTTTTGCTCTCTTGCAGTTTTTATCAGAAATTCTCGTAAATCCAATATTCCGGAAGGATCTAGTCCGTTGGTAGGCTCATCTAGTATAAGCAGCTTAGGCCCGGACAATAGTGCCATACCCAATGCTAATCTTTGCTTCATACCTAATGAATATTTCCGCACCTTCTTTTTTAGTGCATCCTTCAGCTCTATAAACTCAATAATGTTATCTAGTGAGGTTTTTGAAACCTTCCTTAGGTCTTTTATAAAGTTTAAATGCTCTATTCCTGATAGATTGCCATAAAAAGCAGGGCTTTCTATTATGGAGGATATCTTTGCTAGTGCTTTTTCCCTTTCCTTAGCCAGATTATATCCGCATATATTTATTGTACCAGCGTTATAAAATATAAGGCTTGCTATTGCCTTAATGGTTGTTGTTTTTCCAGCTCCATTAGGTCCGACGAGTCCTACTATCTCCCCATCCTCTATATTAAAGCTTATATTATTTAATACTCTTGTACTGCCATAGTATTTGGTCAAACCTTCTATTTCAAGTATCTTCATTCTATTCCTCCTGATTAGCATTAGTATTAATTACCTGTTTATACTCCAATATACTTGCTTAATAAGACCCTATCGTCTACTTTTTACAAATTCAATAAACCTTAAAACTTCGCTATACTCCTCCTTGCTCAGATCACTTAAGTCAACTGTAGTAAGCTCCTGTGAATGCATATGATTTGTCTTCTTAATATTTATAAAGAATGTAGCAATAGTACCTGTAAGCATTCCAATGAATCCAATACCAACTAACATTAAAATTGCAGCAACGATCCTGCCTTGAGCTGTAATTGGAGAAATATCTCCATATCCAACAGTCGTCACAGTAACAAAGCTCCACCAAAGAGCATCTGCGCAAGAGTCAATAGTCTGGTTTAATTCAAAATAATAAATGCTAACAGTGCCTAAAAGCATCGTTATAACTGTAAGGTATAGAATATAAATAAAACCATTTGTTTTTACAAAAGCATCTAATCTTGAAGTGAATTTTTTCAACAGAATAAGTATTCTTGCCATTTTTATTAGTCTAACAAATCGTGTGAATCTTAATAATCTTACAAACCTAAATGCTCTGAATATTGAGTTAAAAGGTATAATAGCAAACAAATCAAACAAATTGCTAATGAAAAACTTTTTTCTATCTGCCGAAAAAATCAGCCTAATTAAATAATCAAGTGCAAACAATATTAGTATAGTTAAGTCTATCCAATAAAATGGCAAGTTGGATGTAATAGATATATGCCCTGTAAAATCCATAAAAGAAATTGACACTGCTGATATTGCTAACATAGCCATTATAATTTCATAAAGTACGGAGATATTTTTATTTTCTTTAACTTTTATCACTTTGACCCACTTCCCATTTGTAAATTGGATAAATTATCCTATACATTATTGTATCATCAAATCCCATCTTTTACAAAAATGATGTAGTAAAAAGCTTATGCTAATATGATTATATGGATAGATTTTGGCAATGTATTTACCCTTCAATCAGCAAGTTTAATAAACGGATTGCTGATTAACATACTTTTGAGACAGACTCCTTTTTATATGAGTTTTTTTCCTAAAAACCTTACTATTCCATTTTCAGTATCCTTTTGCTTTTCCCAAGTACAATCTAGAGAATCACAACCGCCGGTTCCATCAGTAAAATCCTCAGCAAAATAAATAATTTTATCAGGAAGATAAAATATGATTCTATCCTTAAACAAAAAAAGTAAAAGCATTAACGCTATAATAATCCAGATAATATATAGATATTTTTTTCTTCTCTTTTCCTGTAATATATCTTTTAACAACTTTTTATTAAAAGCGTCCAAATACTACACCCCCATCAACACTAATTATTCTAATATTTATAACTGCTGCCATAATTATCACTATAGCTAACTTATAACGTATTGTAATTCCATCCTTTTTGATTTTTACAATTAAAGTTTTTATTGATATTGTCATACTATAATATATGCAATCTTGTCCACTTTGCTACTATGCTGCAATCCCAGCAATCTCGCATTTATTTAACAACAAAGCTTAAATCATAAATAAAACCTTCTTAGCGGCATATCACAATATCCCAGCTAAGAAGGTTTTTAATACAACGAAATGTTAATCTATACTTCTAAGTTCATAAAAGACCAGATACTTTTCGCCTATAGGCTCATTATTAATATCAGTATTATATGCAAAGCTCCATTCTGCAATCAGAGATTTGCCTTCATTCAGGTCACCTCTGTATTTTGATTTGATAACATTTACATTTTTTAATAATTCCTCTGTTTCCTTGGGTAAAAGAAATTTTTCATCACCGCAGTACTCAATATTATCACCAATATATGTAATGGTTACGTTTTTATGTCCATAGGTAACAAAGTTCCATAAATCCTTTTCAACGGCCTCTATTACTATACGCTTTGAGTTTATTTCAACTACGCCGCTTTTCTCAGCGATGAAGTATGGATAATATATTACTTTTCCATTATTACTAAACTGACTTAAAAACTCATTGCCCTTTATTACTGCCTCATGGGAATTAACTCCCACAGCTCTGGGTAGGTTAAGATCACTGCTGCTTTTCAGGGCAGTCCTCAGAGTCCATAAATATCTATCATCAAGCACTGCTTCACTGGAAAACTCCTTCCAAGGGATTGTAGGGATGTTTAAGTGCTTTAGTTCAAGGAAACCCATAAGCTTATTCAAAATATACAACACCTTTCATTGGTATATACACCTATATAAATTTCAGTAAATATGACGTAAGATTTATATATTTATTCTATAATAATTTTAGATTTTTGTAAAAGGGCTGAAAAGCTTCTCATAGGTCTCTAAAGCATATCTATCCGTCATTAATGAGATATGATCACACAGCACTCTGGATGGGGTGGCAACATATCCATCATAGCTGATGCCGTCTTCCTTGCTAACATTATTGGAGGCATCCGTAAATCTTTTGTATATATCATTAGGAAGCTGTCTTGGATTTTTCCAATAGGTGTTATATATTTCATTTACAAAGGTCTTTGCCTTTTCATCCATTATGCTTGTCATAGGACTTTGATATATGTTTTCTTTTACAAAGTCCTTTAGCTTTTTAAAGGCTTCCTTGTGTTTCCCCAGTCTTATTATTTTGTTCTTTTCTTTTTTATCCTCGAAGGCTCTAACTGCTTCAACAGATTGAATATTATTGTTACGGATAACCTCCAGAGAGCTGTCAACCAGATCACAGACAAGGGTATGTATAATGCCGCTTATACCCTCTTCTTCGCTTTTTTCAAAGCTTTCACAGATATCCTTTATACAGTCCTCATCAAGCAAACCCACCTTGATTTTATCTTCGAGCAGACCTGCTGTTATTCCATCATCAAGGTCATGACATAGATAAGCAATTGTGTCGACCAATGCTACCACCTGTCCTTCCAGACTTGCAGGCTTATTGGGCAATAAATCCTCATATATGCCCTCTGTTCTATCAGAGTTATGCTTTAAAATGCCCTCTCTGACCTCCCAGGTTAGGTTTAGCCCGAAATTTTCGATTTTCCTTTCCAGAGTGTCAACTACACGCACACTCTGATAGTTATGTAGAAATCTATTTTCATTTTTTAGTATATCAGACAGCAAATCCTCTACAGCATGACCAAAGGGAGTATGTCCCAAATCATGCCCAAGAGCTATTGCTTCTGTCAAATCCTCATTTAGTCCCAAGGAACGTGCTATACCCCTTGAGATCTGTGAAACCTCAAGGCTATGGGTCATTCGAGTTCTATAGTAATCACCCTCATGGTTTACAAAAACCTGAGTTTTGTACATCAGTCTGCGAAAAGCACTGGAGTGGATAATCCTATCTCTATCACGCTGAAACTCGCTTCGTGTTTCTGTTCTTGGTATTCCTTCGTCAGACTTTTTTCGGCTGTTCTCTTTGGGATACCAGGTAGCATAGGGTGCCAGATATAAGCCTTGTATTGCTTGTATCTGATCCTTATATCTCGGGAAGCCTATTAGGTCTTCAATTTTATTTCTATAATCTTTTAGGGAATTTTGTATTTGGTTATCCATAAAACCGCTCCTTTTGTATAAGACTTATATAAATACTGCTAAGTGCCATTGCACAATAGTTTTAATATCTTCCATTTATATTATATACCAAAATATAGTTGGTTTAAATTGTAATCATAATCAGCTATAAAGAAAAAGGCACTATCCCCAAGGGATTAGTGCTTCAATCATTGCAGACAGCTTGCTACAAAAGCATACTGACTATTTGCTCCATTTTTCTATATTACTTAGCTTATAGCTGTCACTTGCTTTTTCATAGCTGGCTGTATATATCCAGTCAAAATACTTTGTTTGTGACTCCTTTCCCTGCTGCTGTATTACTATAGCTTCCTCTACATATACACGATATTCATCTTTATATTGCTCTATATTCTTGACTGTAAAATACTCAAGGGTTTCTTTCACGCCTTTATTATAAAGGCTGGCTACCAGCTTTTCCTGAGATTCGTATAAGTCACTGCCCTTTAGCAGAGTTGGCTCTACCAGCTCAAAGCTATTGTTGTTTATTGCTTCTATAATTTTATTTTCATAGTCATCTATTAATGCAGATATTTTATTCTTTATATCAGCCGTCATTTTATTTTGTTGTGCACTGTGCCCTTCACTGGTAATAATATTCTTTTCAAAGGAGTTCCAGAACTCTCCCTCGGTATCTATTATATCCAGTATATCCCCATAGTGTATCTCAAAGGAAGGAAAGCCTGCTGCATATGGTGCTATTTCATACTGCTGAAAATATATTTTTAAATAATCTTTATTTACTGCAAAGCCTTGCTCCTCTCCGATTTCTATTTCTGCATAGTAGTAGCTTAAATCCTCTTCATTTTCCTCAGATATCTTCTGGCTTATGATATCCGTTAATACCTCTGTATAGCTGCTGTCCTTTTTAAATAAATCACTCAGCTTGTAGGACTTTCCATTATTAATATTGTAATGGTAGTGGCTCATAAATCCGCTACCATGTGCTGCTCCCAATGGGTAGTAGCTGTCCATTCTAAAAATCACTAAAATGTCCTTGTTCTTTTCTACAGAGGAATATATATTTATATCCGCAGTATACATATCCTCATCTTTCTCTGATTGCGAGCTATCTCCTATAAAGGCGTCCTTTATTTCATCATTAAGCTGTTTTTGAACCTTCTGGTTTTTCAAGCCCTTGATCTCGGGGTAACGAATATACATAAACCTGTCAGGTCTGTACTTGTGATACTCAACTGTTACCCCATCCCCCAAAGCCATTGTATTATCAGATTGCCATACTATTTTTCCATCTTTGTTTAAGTATATAAGATCTCCATCTATATCGGCTTTTATTAATCGTCCAACAGAGCTGATATACCCTATTCCATTCAGCTTTGGATATTTTGCTGCCGCCTTGCCATTACCATCAATAATAAAGGTGGATGTATCGTCACATACAGATATAAGCTCCTCTGTTATGCTGCTGACATTATAATAGCTGTAATCTGTAAGCTGTTTGCCTTCCAAATCAAATATGGCATTTTTAGAATACATGGTGTCTATATAGCCCAAATATAAATCTGAACCTTTGGAAACACTAAGGTACTTATCCCCGATTCGGTTGATATAGCTAATGTTTGATTCTTCTATTACAAATTTACCAGCCTTATTTATCAGCTTATATTCATAGTCGCCTGCTTCGTCCATTTGTACGATTGCGACCCCATTGTTAAAGACATCAGCAAAGTAAAACATTTCGTCTGTCAGCATTGTTCCATCTATGTTCATATAGCCGTATCTTATATCATAGTTTCCGTAGTTTGTGCTAAATACTATGATTCCTTCTGATATCTGCGGAGTATAATAGCTGTCAAACTGCAGCTCTATATTACCTTCCTTGCCGATAATTGCATATTTGCCTTCCTCTAAACCTACTACTGCTTTTCCATCAGTAAACTGTCCCGCATTTGTATACTGAGGCTCAATTATTACATTGCCGTTAATGTCCATATATCCATACATATATTTCCATTCCGCTATTTTAACTCCAAAACATACCATACCATCTTTTATATAATTAATTTGATCCGCTGTTTGATATATAACTTTCCCTTTCTTATCTAGTATAAAGTACTGTTCCCATTTCTTATTTGCTATAGTATATCCTTCTGTAAAATCATCAATTATTGTATAAACTGGCTCTGCGATTATTTCACCCTTTAAATTAATCAATCCATACATATCATCTTTTAGAATTCTGGCTATTCCGTCAGGTTGAAAATTTTCTGCATACTCAAACTGAGGTTCTATGATAAACTTGCCATTTTCATTTATATATCCCCATAGCTGCTGATCCTTTTCCAGCTTATAAGCCGGATACAGGCTGCTGCTCTCTGCTGTGCTATCTTTAACATTTCCACCAAACGTTATTCTTATCGTCTTTGTGCATGATGTGAAGCTGATTAACAACACTATTATTACAAATATCAACCATGACTTTTTTCTCATTTAATAAATCCCCCAATTTTCGTATTTGTTTTGATTTTACATTATAAACAGACAAGCTTCAATACATATTTGGTTATTATGTAAAGTTTTACGTATGGTAATTTTATCTATATTAACTGTATATAATATTCAGCTTTTGCTGTTATCAATAAATTTTAGTATAAAAGAGGAAAGAGCTTGTATCAGATAGAAATACTATTTAGCTGTTTAAGCTCACAAAAATATTACAGTGCATTTTAGACGAAGGGGTAGTATTAAATGTTCCTAATGCCTGCAACATGGTGTCATATTGTACATATTATTGAATCAATGAATACAAAGAAATTACGAAAAAGAGCTGTATAAAGCATGGAGGTTTTTATGCAAATACTAAAGAATGATTGGCAGAATTTATTAGAAGACGAGTTTAATAAAGATTATTACGTAAGGTTAAGACAGTTTCTGGCAAATGAATACAAAACAAAAACTATTTATCCTGGTATGTACGATATTTTTAATGCCTTGCACTATACACAATACAAGGATGTAAAGGTAGTCATACTGGGGCAGGATCCTTATCACGGTCCCAACCAGGCACATGGCTTGAGCTTTTCTGTGAAGCCAGGTGTAGCTGCTCCGCCCTCTCTTGTTAATATATATAAGGAGCTTCATAGTGATTTGGGCTGCTATATCCCTAATAACGGCTACTTAAAAAAATGGGCTGATCAAGGGGTCATGCTGCTTAATACCGTATTGACTGTTAGAGCTGGTCAGGCAAATTCTCACAGGGATGTAGGCTGGGAGCACTTTACCGACAGAATAATAAGTCTGCTGAATGATAGAGATGAGCCTATGGTTTTTGTGTTGTGGGGAAAAAACGCTCAATCCAAGCTGAGTATAATAAAAAATCCGAAGCACTATATAGTAAAATCGGTTCATCCAAGCCCTTTATCCGCATATGCAGGCTTCTTTGAAAGCAAACCCTTTTCTAAGGCTAATAAATTTCTGGTTTCAGTAGGAAAAGAGCCTATAGATTGGCAGATTGAAAATATATAAAACTGTAAAAATATAATAAAAAATAGCAGCCCCATGTATCAATTGGTAAACTGCTATTTTTATTATATATGGTTTAACTGACAAGCCGTTAACAGCCGCTTACTACCTAAGGTTCTCTATGCGTATTACACTCTCAACTTTATTGACATTATCAAGTGCCTTTATACTTTCAATAGAATTTAATACATTGCCTTCACGAGCTTCATGGGTTATAAATACAAGGGGTACATGATTACGGTTTCCCATATCCTGCGCAACACTTAATATACTCACATTATTTCTGCCAAGTATTGCAGCGATATCTCCAAGTACACCCGGGGTATCCTTTACATCAAGTCTTATGTAATAGCCTGAAATATTATCCTTGCGGTCTTGTACTTCCTTTGGCGGGAGGTTGTTTTTTATATTAGAAATAGAGGATAAGTCAATATTGCTTCTTAAAATGGAAATGATATCCCCAACCACTGCACTTCCTGTGGGAAGGTCTCCTGCTCCTCTTCCATACAACATAAGATCTCCAACGGCATTACCCTTTATAAATATTGCATTAAAGGAATCGTTTACATTTGCTAATGGGTGCTTTTCAGGAATCATGGTTGGATGTACTCTCAGCTCTAGTCTGTTGTTTACTTCCTTGCCGACTGCAAGAAGCTTTATGGCGTACTTGAACTTCTTTGCATATTCAATATCAACAGGTTTGAGATTGCATATGCCCTCTCTGTATATGGATGAATGCTCTACCTTAGTTCCAAAGGATAGTGAGGATATTATTGCAAGCTTGTAGCAGGCATCATATGCTTCAATATCAGAGATAGGATCAGCTTCGGCATAGCCTTTTTCCTGTGCCTCTGCCAGAGCAGCATTGAAATCCATTCCTTCCAGAGACATTTTGGTAAGAATATAGTTTGTCGTTCCATTAATGATACCATATATGGATTCTATTTTATTGGCAGTCAGACTCTCATTTATTTCACGGATTATGGGTATACCTCCGCCGACACTTGCTTCGTAATAGAATAGCACCTTTTCCTGCTCAGCGGCTTTAAAAAGCTCCTCGCCATGAGTTGCCAGAATAAGCTTGTTAGCAGTTACAACGTGCTTTTTGTGTCTTATTGCTTTTAGCATGTATTCCTTGGCAGGCTCCAAGCCTCCCATAAGCTCCACCACAATCTGTATATCCGGATCATTTAATATGCACTTAGCATCAGTTGTTAATATTTCTTTTGGAACCTCTACTCTTCTAGCTCTGTCTATATCTTTTACAAGTATTTTTGAAATTTCTATTTCGCATCCGCAGTTTATCATAATCTCTCTTTTATTTGTATTTAAGATTGACCATACTCCCTGACCAACGTTTCCGAGACCAAGCAGTGCTATTTTGACCTTTTTCATAGTTCTGACCCCCTATAGCTTTTATCCTTTGTTAATTATTTGTGCTCCTTCAAAGTCTGGCTCAAGCTCTCTAATGTCCCACTTGTTTTCTAGCTTTGATAAGAAGCAACTCAGGTTTTCTGTAAAATATCTATCCTCTTTTTTCAAGATGACAAGAATTGTAGGACCTGCACCGCTTAAAAATGCTCCAAGGCAGTTAAGTCCCAAAGCCTCCTTTATAACCTCATTGTAGTCTGGAATATGCGCAGCTCTATATGGCTGATGAAGTCTATCCTCGCATGCAATCTTTATCAGCTCATGATTGCCGCTTGCCATTGCTGCTACTAGCAGTGAGGCTCTGCTTACATTAAAAACTGCATCCTTAAAGGGAATTTGTTCCGGGAGGATTGATCTTGCTTTTTTTGTTGGCAGTGTAAAATCAGGTGATATGGAACAAAATTTTAAATCCGAAGGTATATTCACCTTTTCATAGTAAATCCTTGCTCCATGACTTATTGCTACCGTCATTCCCCCAAGCAGTGCTGGTGTTGTGTTGTCCGGGTGCCCTTCGATTTCGGAAGCAAGCTTCACCAGTTCATTTATGCTTAATCTGCTGCCTGCTATTTCATTGGCACACATTATTCCTCCAACTATACATGCGGCACTGCTTCCCAGACCCCTTGAAGAAGGTATATCACTTTTAATTTTAATTCTGAGCCCTTTATTTTTCGCTTTATATCCGATTTTTTCAAAGCATCTTTGAATAGAGGTATATACAAGATTATTTTCATTTTTATGTGCTTCATCACAGCCTTGTATATCCAAAGTGCCATCGTATTCCTCTACGTAAAAGTAATTATACAAGCTTAAGGCTATACCAAGACAATCAAAACCTGCACCCATATTTGCACTGGTGGCTGGAACTCTGACTTCTACCATATCAATCACCTATACTCTTAAAAATTTCTCTATTACAGACTTCATTTGTTCTTTTTCGCACACACTGCTATGTATTATGCTTTTATGCCGAAGTGTCTGTATAGCCTTTGGAATCTCTATATTTGTTTTAGCTGAAAGTCTCTCTAAAATACTAAATTCATCAAGATTGCCAATATCTATACCCAGAGCACTGCAAACGCTGCTGCCAAACTTAAAGGGGCTGGCTGTTGATACTATTAGTGTCTGAGTATCATCCCCTGTTTCTGCTTTGTATTTTTCCCAAACTGAATAAGCTACCGCAGTATGAGTATCCATAAGGTAATTGCAGGAACTATATACCTTGCTTATACTGTCCAAGGCTTCTTTTTCCAAGGCATAACCTCCATAAAAATCCTCAAGTCTATTCTTCATATATTCAGGAATTTCATAAATTCCATCCTTGTTAAGCTTTTCCATAAGACTAACTATGATGCTTTTATCTCTGCCGCTTATTTCATATAATAATCTTTCAAGGTTGCTTGATATCAAAATATCCATCGAAGGAGAGCTTGTAAGCTTAAGCTTTCTCCTTCTATCGTAAATGCCGGTATTAAGAAAATCATATAAAACATTATTTTCATTGGATGCACATATAAGTTTTTTTATGGGAAGTCCCATTCTCTTAGCATAGTATGCAGCAAGGATATTTCCGAAGTTTCCCGTAGGTACTGCTGCGTTGATAACCTGCCCTTCTGTAAGCCTGCCTTCTCTTAACATGGTAAGATAAGCATAAAAATAGTAAACTATCTGCGGAACAAGCCTTCCTACATTTATTGAATTTGCTGAAGAAAACATATAACCCTTTTGGTTAAGGCTTTGTGTGAATTTTGCATCGTTAAATATATACTTTACTCCATTTTGAGTATCATCAAAGTTACCTTCTATGCCCACTACCAAAGTGTTTTCGCCCTCTTGAGTAAGCATCTGCCTTTTTTGAATATCACTTACTCCGTTTTGGGGAAAGAATACTATTATTTTTGTTCCCTCCACCTTAGAAAAGCCTTCAAGTGCAGCCTTGCCTGTATCTCCCGAAGTAGCAGTAAGTATGACTATTTCCTTGTCAAACTGGGATTTATGCGCCGCCGCCTTCATTATATGGGGAAGGAGAGTAAGTGCCATATCCTTAAAAGCAAGGGTAGGTCCATGATAAAGCTCTAAAAAATGCAGATTGTTTTTACTTACCAATGGAGCTATCTGCGGAGTATCAAATTTATCATTATAGGCATTATTTATACACTCTATAAGAGTCTGCTCTTCAAAATCAGTAAAATAGCTTTTCATTATATAAAGAGCTAGATCCTTATAGCTCATATCTGCCAAGTCATTCAGACTTTTAGTGATTTTGGGTATATTGCTGGGAACATAAAGCCCCCCATCCTCAGCAATCCCTTTTAGTATTGCTTCGCTGGAAGAAATGGTTTTTAAATCACTGCGAGTACTTTCATAAATCATAACTACATTCTCCATTCCTATCATTTTTCTGATTTTATATACAAACGCTTTACGGCAATTATTGTTGCAAACTGCTCACAAATTTATACTTTACATTCAAGGCTTCATCTACTCGGCTTGCCTTTTATAAATATACAATTTTCACGTAATTTCAAAATACCACAAGGCTTATAATATGTCAATTTAAAATTGTAAGAATATTCATACACTCCACCTTCAAACATAGAAGCTGTCTTTCTATTGCATACAATAATTCAATTTTGCTAACTCAGCAAAGACAATTTATTGTATTATATAATTACTATATGCTTTTTATAGTACAATAAAACGTCATATAGATAAGTTTGCTTCATCAACCGCTTCAAGCAGCATAAATTGCAAAAGCCCTAGGTGATGTGAAACGGTGAGTATTATATTCAGGCTGTAGAGGATATAAGCAAATGCAAATGCAAATAAGTATGAATATAAGATTGATGTGTTATATGGAAGCTTGGAGGGTATAAGGATAAAGGCTAATGGTGTGTAAATTGATATGTTGATGTTCTAGCAAATTTTGTGTTCTATAATATAAAAAAATCCCTCCAGAATAGATTATTTTACATTCTGGAGGGACTCATACGCAAGAATTATGATATTACCAGCTTATGAGCTGGGTTTATCTGTCTCAGATTTACTATCATCTGTAGATTCTGCTTTTGGTTTTGTAGTTTTTGTAAATTTGGAAAATATCTCTTGCTTATTGTTTCTTGTTACAAATTTACTATTTGCATTCTTTGATATGGGTTTCCTTATTCTGCTCATATTAAACACCTCCAAGCCGTTATATATATTCATATCAACCATTATGACTAATTTTTCAAGCTTACCACATCATCTCAATACCCTTATCTGTAATTCTGATTGCACCCTCTTTCAAAAGCCGTCCAACAGCTCTTTTAAAAGCTGCCTTACTCATGCTTAGTTCAGCCTTAATACGGTCAGGAGAGCTGCTGTCATTAATTAGAAGTACTCCGCCCTTTAATTTTAATTTCTCCAATATTTTTTGCGCATCCCCTTCTATCTCATTGTAAGCTTCATTTCTCAAGCTTAACTCCAGCTTTCCGTCCTCATTTATCCTTTTGATTCTAACCTCTATGCTGTCACCTTCATTATACTTGCCATATAGCTCTTTGTTAGGTATCAGTCCTATATATTTATTATCCAAAACTACAAAAACTCCCAGTTCCTTACTAATTCTATGAATAGTTCCCTGAACCCTGTCATTTTGCTTATATGGGGGCATCTCAGTACCCAACAACTTATTTGTTTTCATGGTTGCACATAATCTATTACTCTTATCTACATAAAGCCCTACCAGATATGTGCCTCCTTTTACAACTACACCCAACTGCTCTCTAAATGGTAGAAATAAATCCTTTTCCAAACCCCAGTCCAAAAAAGCACCTATCTTCGTAACTTCTGCAACCTTTAAAGCCGCTATCTCACCTACCGTCAGCTTTGGCTTTTTAACACTGGATATCATTCTGTCCTTGGAATCCTTATAAACAAATACCTCTATTTCATCACCTATTTCCACTTCCTGGGGTACTTGCTTTTTGGGCAGCAAAACATCATGCTTATCCTTATTGTCTTTTGAGTTCAGGTAAACACCAACCTCTGTTTTTCTAATTACTTCTAATTTTTGTATTTTTCCTAATTCTATCATATTATACCTTCTTATAAATTTTTATAGTGTTTTTCTTCTAATCTCATTTATAGATACTTAGTTGTCCTTAAAAATATACTCTACTGAAATATATCTTTACTTACTATGCGAAGCCTTCCCTTGATGGGTGTTTTTTGCAGCTCATTATAAACTAACTCGCCTTTATTATTTAATATTTCTACAAAGGTAGATACATCGGCAATATTTATAATTCCTATATCTGCCTTTGTCATACCTTTAATATTACATAGAGTACCTACAATGTCTACTGGTCTCATCTTTGTTTTCTTACCTGCATTGATATGCAGCTTCATAATTTCCTTACCTAGCTGTGCGCCTTTTGCTTCTTTAATCTCTGGTGCAGTATTTATTTTTTCAGCAAATTCCTGTTTAGAATTATTCACAGCTTGTTTTTCTGGTCTTTCTCTTAAAGGAATTTCTTTTCCAATATATCTATGTATGTCCTTTAAAAGCTTGCTTTCACTTTGTGTTACAAAGGTAATCGCTCTGCCTTCCTTGCTTGCACGTCCAGTTCTTCCTATTCTGTGAACATAGCTTTCTGCGTCTTGTGGTATATCATAATTGATTACTAGAGAAATATTGTCTATGTCTATTCCTCTAGCTGCAACATCTGTAGCTACAAGATACCTGAAATAACCTAGCTTAAAATCATTCATTACTCTTAACCTATCCCTTTGCTCCATACCGCCATGAATCTTTTTACAAGTATAATTCAGCTTTGCCAGCTCGTTATAAACCTCATTTACCTTTTGCTGTGTGTTGCAAAATATTATACAGCTATCTGGGTTTTCCACTATGGTAATATCTCTTAAGAGCTTTATCTTATCTCTTTGATCTACTGTATATATTTCTTGAGATATTCTGTCTGTGGCTGTATTTTGTTCTTCTATTTCAACATGTAAAGGCTCTTTCATATATTTACTGCATAAAAGCTCTATATCTCTAGGCATCGTTGCCGACAACAGCATCGTCACACGTTCTTCTGGCAAGCTGCTTATTATTGCTTCTATCTGCTCTATAAACCCCATATTAAGCATTTCGTCAGCTTCATCTATTATAAGGTACTTTATTTTAGCTATATCAAAGGTTCCTCTTTCTATATGATCTATGATACGCCCCGGTGTACCAACCACTACATGGGTTTTTTGCTTAAGCTCCTTCTCTTGAATATAAAAAGGAGACTTCCCATAAATTGCAGATACTTTAATCCTTTTAAACCTGCCTATATTAAAAATGTCTTCTCTGACTTGAATAGCAAGCTCTCTTGTTGGTACAATCACCAATGCTTGCGGCTTGTTTTCATCCCAGTCTGCTAATTCACAAATAGGAATTGCAAATGCTGCGGTCTTTCCGCTTCCAGTTTGGGACTTTACTATAATATCCTTTTGCTCTAATACAGCAGGTATAACCTTTTCCTGAACCCTTGTAGGGCTTTCAAAATTCAGCATACTAATTGACTTTAATAACTCACTGCTTAATTTATAATCGTTAAAATCTGATTTTATCATCAATCCATCTCTTCCTTTATAAAGTGGTACTGGTTGTCCATAAGCGTATAACCACAAAGATTGAATTCTATACCCTTCTTTGTTTCCTTATCTATATTATCTCTAAATATATATTCTTTATTATATACTTTTGCGATTACGTGATATATCCACACTTATATTCTGCACTCAAAATCTGCTTATAATAAAGCATCTCCTGTTTTATATTAACAGAAGATGCTTTACATGTATATATATTCTTATATTTGGTTACTTGTGCTATTTACTATAATATTTTTGTTTTGGACTTCTGGGTTTGTCGGGTATGGTTGGCATTATTATATTACTTTGGATAAGCGGTTTTAAAATCTCTTTCCTAAAATACTCTTTATTTTTTAGCTGCAAATATTCCATTATTTCTTGACTGGTTCTTGCTTCCTTACAGTACTGTATTAAAAGCTGAATCTGATGATTTTTAATTTTAGCTTCCGTGGTAGTTGTTGTTTCATTCGTTTGAAATATAAAGCCCAGCCACCCAACATCACAGTTCCAACAAAGTATCCCCACAAATCAAATAACTACTCATCCTATCCAAATACCTAACCCTAAGTTTAAAGGTATCCTTTGTTACTATCCTCAAGCTCATTGCTCCATTTTTATAACTTGCATAAAAATCAGCCGCCTTTCCGAAGAAGTAATAGTTTTCACAGCCAATTAGCTCTTCTTCGCTATTAATAGTCCATATTACTTCTTGGTTTATGGCATCTGCCTTTAAGCCTATCTTGAATTCAATAAGGTATAGTATGGGAGCTATCCCTGACCAACCTACGAAGTCCTTTTTATCTGCATTGCCGGAGGTAACATAGTCTGCTGGATAGTTCTCCCATATGCTTTTGGTATTTTCAAAAACCTTGACCACATTGTCCAAGTGATTTAATGCTATTTCTTTTGCCAAAGCATCATAGCCATAGCTTAAAAGCCCATATATGACCATTGTATTAGTGGGAGCCCAGACCGATCCTCTCCAGTAGCCGCCCTGCTCATCATACCCTTCTTCATCTGCGGCACAAACTGGAACCCTGTGAATCCTGTTAAAGGTATCTTTATCTTGAAGCCAGCCAACCAGTCTTTCTGCCTGTTTTTTATCAGCTACACCTGAGATTAACGCCCAAAATGCGGCTATAGTCTTCACTGGAGCCTTTTCACCATTATCCATTAAGTCAAAGTAAAAGCCCTTGTCCTCGTCCCACATTAAATCATTTACAGCCTTTCGTGTCAGCTCCGAGGTAGTTTTCAAAAACTCGCTTCTTTCTTTAAATAAAGCCTCATCAATAATCTGATGCCTTAATAGCTCCTCCATTATGGTAATAAGTGAGTTTGCAAAAAGCACCATTTCGCAGCTAGTGTCTACAGCACAACCCAAATACTTGTTTCTGGGTGAATTGTCCATGCTTGCCCAGTCTGTAACATATAATTTGTTTGAATGTCTTATATGGTACCATAATGCCTTATAATAGTGATACAAAGGCTCCATTACAAGCCTCAGCCTTTCTATGTCCCCGGTATGACAGTAGCTTACAAGCTCAGCCCAAGCCAATACAGGGTGATTCAGATTATCCAGGGTCAAATAGGGATTTTGGGCTACAACCCTGCCCAAATCAGGCTTATACATATCTTCATAGGGTATATTATTAATGCCCGTTAGCTTTCTATGTCCATAGTTATTGTGAAAATAGGAGTAAAGGGGCTTATTATAAGTATTTACCCACTTGTAAAAATCCTTGCCCGTATCTCTTACAAGCTCTCTGGGTATTTCGCCATCCTCCAACTGCTTGCAGTAAAAGTTATCCAAGGAGCATATACCCGGTATATACTCATGAAATAAATTGCAAAACATGGTTATAAAAGCTGTATCCCATAAAAATATATCCTCATTAAAGGCGGCATCCACAAAGTCGCTGACAAAACCGCTTTCCTCACTGGGCTTATGTATATTTTTATATGCCAGCCTTACTGCATACCAGTAGCAATCTATAAATTCTCTGTTTCTGCTTAAAACGGGCTTTGGCAGCTTTTCCTTTACCTCTTCAAAGGATCTGGCAGTTGACTTTTCATATTTCTTTTTATCAAAATACATGCCTCTAGGAAGACCGTGAAGTACATCAATAGGCTCTGACATAATAAACCTCCTTCTAAAAACCCCTGTGTTACCTTATTCTATGGGTTGTTCCCTTATCAAAAAACATTGCTTTTCCATCTCTTACATGCAGTGATAGCTTAGTGCCTGTTCGGATATCCATATATTTGGTTGTCATTATTTTTACTTCCTGACCGCCTATGCTTACAATCAAAATCGAATGAGTTCCTTGAGGTTCAACAAAGTTTATGTTTGTATCACACAAAAACTCACCCTCTTGATTATCCTCTTTAAAAATATCTATAAACTCAGGTCTGATTCCCATGTCTACAGCTTTATTCAAATATGGCTTTAGGGCTTCTTTTAGATCTGATTTTATTTTATATTTAAAGCTGCATGATACTGCAAACAGTTCATTGTTTATCTCTTCTATATTAACCTCAAAAAAATTTGTTGGGGGAGTCCCGATAAAAGAAGCAACAAATCTGGTTTCACTGTCATGGTATACCTCCATTGGAGTACCTATCTGCTCTATTACGCCTTTATTCATTACTATTATTCTATCTGCCAGACTCATAGCTTCGGACTGGTCATGGGTTACAAATATGGAAGTAGCATTTTCTTTATTATGTATGTTTTTAAGCTCTGTTCTCATGGTTACCCTCAGCTTGGCATCAAGGTTTGAAAGGGGTTCATCCATTAAAAATATCTTTGGCTTTACAACAATGGCACGAGCAACAGCAACTCTCTGCCTTTGTCCTCCTGACATCTGAGCTGGATGTCTGTCAAGCAGTGCTGTAATATCTGCCGCTTCCGCCGCCGCCTTTACCCTATCTGCTATTTCATTTTTAGGAAGCTTTTGAAGCTTTAGGGGATATGCTATATTTTCAAAAACAGTCATATGGGGCCATATGGCATAGCTTTGAAATATCATGGAGACCCCTCTGTCCTTGGGCTTCTTATTTAGTATGCTTTTGTCTTCGATTAATATGTCTCCGCCGCTGACCTCCTCAAGACCGGATATCATTCTTATTGTTGTTGTTTTTCCGCACCCTGAGGGTCCTAAAAAAACAATAAATTCACCTTTATTTATTGACAGATTCATTTTATTTACAACTAGGCTGCCACCTTTTGTATATGATTTTTGTAAATCTTTTAATACTAAATAGCTCATTATTAATACCTCCTATAATTCTACTCCGCCCCACATTTGGTTTACGTATTTTCTTACTATAAAAGTAAATACCAAGGCAGGTAAAATTAATATTATACTGCCTGCGGCTGCATATTGTATACCGCTGGAGGTGGTTCCGATTGCTTTATAAACTACCAGTGCAAGGGTCTGATTTTGGTTTGTAAGTATCAAAGCTGATATCGTATCATTCCACGCAGTCAGAAAGGCATACATAGAGCTGGCTGCAAGTGCTGGAAAGGCAAGAGGAAGGGTAATACGCATAAAAGTCTGAAAGCTGTTTGCGCCAAAAACAAAGGAGGCTTCCTCCAACTCAGGATTAATTCCTATAAATATACTTGATGTAATCCATGCCGTAAGTGCAATATTGGGTACTGAATATAACAAGGCAAGTCCCAAGAGTGTATCAAATAAACCAAACTTAATCAATAAAACAGCCATAGGGATACTTATTCCAACCACAGGGAACATTCTGACAATCAGCAAAGTTACATTTATTACCTCCTTAAATTTAAAGGTGTACCTTGCCATTGCATATCCTGCAAGGCTTCCTATGCTTAGGGAGATAAGTATTGTATATAAAGCAACTAAAACACTGTTTTTCAGTGCAGGTATTGAGTTATTGACTATGGCAAAGAATTGCTTGAAGTTATAAAAAATATCCTTTCTATATTTAAACTCCATAGAGCCATTTACTCTGGTTTTACTAAAATCCTCAAGCAGCTTTTCTCCCGATATTGTTACAGAGTACTGCCTTCTAAAATGGTTTTCCAGCTTAGTAGGGTTTTTAGTTGTTATTATTGAGCGGTAGCCCTCACCTCTGTTATGAAAAATCTCATATTCTCCATCTTCTGCGGGAGCTACCTTTACAGTTACAGCAAAGGTAGGAATCAGTGCTTTCGGGAATTTTGTCATCTCAACATCTGAGGAAAAAGTAATGCTGAGAAAGAATAATAACGGAACTACGACACTAATTACCATAGTAGAGATGATAATACTAATCACTGTTTTATGGATAATATTAAGCTTGTCCATTAACTATTCCCTCCCTGCTTGGTTTTTTTCTTTGTAGCCCTCAAGTAAATTACGGTGGTTATAAATACTATAACTGTGGTGGTAAAGGAGAAGGTAAATGCAAGCTTTTCACTTGTAGCTACACCCGGCACTGCATCAACGTAAAAGGCTATTCTTTCCACCAAAAAAGGAACCCTGCTAAAGCCTAAAACCATTACGGCTATAGCCCATACCTGAATAGCAGCTATCAATCTCAAAATAATAGAGGTTATAATTGAAGGCTTTAATATGGGCAATGTTATATCAACAAAAATCCTCCATTTATTAGCACCAAAGGTATATGCCGCTTCCTTCAGCTCCCTCTGAATTCCCTGTAAGCCTGCTGATAATATAATCATAACTGATGGTGTTACAGTCCATGTATCTATTAATACTATTAAAAATACCGCCGCCAGACCCTCCGCATTTAAAAATACAATGGGTTCCTTGATTATGCGAAGAAACATCAGCACTGAATTTACCCAGCCATCCTTAATCAAGCCTGTCTTCCATAGTATTGCAACCGCCGTAGGAGTAATCGCCATAGGTATCATGGCAACGAACATCAAAAGCTTGGAGCCCTTAAACTTACGGCTTAGTAATACAGCCAGCAAAAGAGCAATGAAATATTGTAAAATTACAGAAATTGCTGCAAATAGTGCTGTATTCATTACCGCTTTATCAAACAAATCCGACTTAAGCATAAGCTTAAAGTTTTCAGTAAGGGTAAAGCTGCCATTCATATCAGTAAAAACCTCAAGCACTCCGGCAAATACAGGTGCAAGCCAAAATACCGCATAATATATAAATGCCGGCAGCAATAATAAGTATGGTATTGTTTTTTTATTAAATATACTACTTAAGCCTTTGCTGTTAGTTAGACCAATTTGACTTGAATTTTCTAACTTTGCTTTACTCAATATTATTACTCTCCTATTTCATATTAATAAACAAGGGGAGGATACTTAATATCCATCCCCTCATTTAGTTTCCTATAATTTAACCTATTTCTTTAAAGCCTCCAGCTTTGTTTGCAAGTCAGTGAAAAATTGATCATCTGGAACAGCTTTATCCTTTAATATCTTATTGAATAAATCACCATAAAGAAGCTTAACTGCATTCCAATCTGTATAAAGAGTTGCTGGTACTCCAGACACCTTTGTAGTATCAAGCATCTTAGAGCCTGCTCTCATAATAACATCACTTGTATCAAGCATGCTTCCTACTTCCTTGATTGGACTTAGAAGTCCCCCAAACTCTGAACAAAGCTCGTAGTTAACTTGTGGGTCGATAGCATAGCTGATAAACTTTTCTGCCAGCTCCTTGTTTTTTGTACCCTTATGTACTCCGTAAGCCCACGCACCGGCTGTTGAGCCTGCACCATCTGCTCCCTTTGGAGCTGCACCGATAATATAATCATTTGGAGAAGCATTGTATGCCACGCCAGTAGGTCCCATGTGAGCAAAGGTCAGCCAGACTGCTCCGCTCTTTAGAGGATCTGTTGGAGCTGTATATTGATCCTGCTCTGGATAAAATGCATTTCCCTTCGCCATCTCAGCTATGATGCCCATAGCTGTTTTAAAGCCCGCTGATTTAAAATCAGGGAATTCCGCACCGTATGCCATGCCTAAGCCGGCCATAGGATATAATAGCTGGGAACCTGTAAGGTTAGCAGGCATCATTGTTTTGCCTACGCCTTCCCCTGCTGCTATAGCATTTGCCCAAGCTGCATACTGTTCCCAGGTAAGTCCGTTTACAACATTGTTTTCTGTTAAGCCTGCCGGAAGATATTTTAGAGCCTGCTTATTTGCTATGGTAATATATACATCAAAGCTGACTGGTACGAAATATCTTTTTCCATCCTTTATAATAGTTGCATCAAACATATTAGTAAAGGTGGATTTGCTGTTATTAACAACACCAGTTATATCTTCCATCCACCCGCCGTTTATATATGGAGCCATATTTGCAGTATCTGCAAATATAATGTCTGTTATGATATTATTGCTTTCCTGCTCAGATTGAATCTTCTTTTTGCCATCTTCCTGAGTTACAAAGTCTACTTCTACCTTGGCATTATACTTGATTTCAAAGTTTTTCATAAATGTGTTTATTATGTACTCCTTCTCGTGGGGCTGTGGTGTACCTGTATATGTAATCTTTAAGACCTGTGGCTCTGCATTCTTTGTACCTTCATTAGATACAGGTTTTGCACTGCATCCGCTTAATATTGTACAAACAGCAAATACTATTACGAGAGCTAGTACTAGAAGCTTTTTATTCATTTCTTTTCCCCCTTTGTATTAAAAATCTGTTATTTATGAATTATTATCTTAAAATGATTATATATTATGGAAACGTTTTTTTCAATTATATTATCTGCCATTTCTTAATATTTTCTAGTATATTCTCACATTTTCTTTAGTTTTTGCATATTATCATATCAACTGGTTAAAGCGTTTTTTCAAAACATTGCAAATTAATGTATTCGTGCTATAATTTAAACTATCAATACAATAGTTATAAACCTAGAAAGGAAGCACTAACTAACCTATAAATAAGTTTTATGGTTGCTTCCCTATATTATAAACAATATTAAAGGAGGCTCCTTATGAGTTCTAATATAAAAGATGTGGCTAAGCTTGCAAACGTTTCTATATCTACTGTTTCCAGAGTAATAAACAATGCCTCAAATGTTCAGCCTGAAACTAAAAAAAAGGTGCTTGATGCCATTAAAAAACTAAACTTTAAGCCCAATAAAATAGCTCAAAGTCTTGGAGGCGGCTCTTTTCACTCAATAGGCGTAGTTTCCTCACGTTCTTCAAACCAAGGCTTTGTACCTCTGATACTTCAATCAATAGCGGAGGTTGCTGATGAAAAGGGTTACGAAATTATATTAAATAACTCAGCAGATGAAATGAAGGAACTGGAAAAATGTCTATCCATGATCGAAAGCAAGGTTGTGCAGGGTCTAATCCTGCTAAGCTCAAGAATAAACGATTTGCTTATAGAAAAGCTTTATGAGCTAAACTTCCCCTTCGTTGTATTGGGAAAGGTGTTAAACGAGTATCTGGCAAATAGAGTATACTCGGTAGACACTGATAATCTTGCAGATTGCAAGGAGGCTCTAAATTATCTTATCAGTCTTGGACACAAAAGAATAGCTTGTATACATGCTCCACTAAATTATGTTGTAAGCAAGGAACGTCTTGATGGATATATAGAGGCTCATAAGGAAGCTGGTATACCTGTAGATTACTCCTTAGTTGCAAACGGAGGCTATGACATAAATCAATCCTACGAAGCTGCAATAAGGCTTTTAAAGACTCCTAACCCTCCAACTGCTATATTTGCAACGGATGACATTAAGGCTGTAGGAGCTTATAAGGCAATGCTTGAATTAGGCTTAAAGATACCTGAGGATATATCCTTAATAGGTCATAATAATTATGATATTTCTCAAATAACCACTCCTCCTCTTACGACCATTGATGTCCCAATACTCCAGCTTGGTAAAGTTGTTACCGAAAAACTTTTTGATTTGATAGAAGGAAAAACTACTGATGTAAGAACTATACTGGACACTAAATTTATTGTGAGAGGTTCCTGTAAAAGATTATAAAAAAGGTACTGTCCCGCAGTGGAATTATGTTCCTATGCGAGACAATACCTTTTTATTCCCTATCCCTAAGCCTCCAGCAAACACTCACATAATCGCCCTTTAAATCTGGTATATTTATGCCAGCATACATCAGCTCATCTCCGCCGTAGACTTTATCAGTTCCGACGATTTCATAATTTTTATCCTCATCTAAGCCATTTAATTTAAGTATGGACATTAATGGAGGATTTGGCTTGGCAAGAATCCTAAAGTAAAATACCACAGATTCCTTCTTATCCTCAGAAACAAACATCCATGCAGCTTCATTGCCTTCAAAGGGGCTTTTCAGCCTGTAAAGCTCTCCAAACTGTACTATTTCTCTAATTTCTTTATACTGCTCTATCTGTCTTTTTACTGCCGCTTTTTCCTCTGATGTAAATTTAGTCAAATCCAGCTCATATCCAAAGCTGCCCGACATGGCTGCATGACCTCTTATACTTAGATCAGTAATTCTGTCAAGCTGATGGTTTGGAACAGCAGATACATGAGCACCCATAGTTATTGGAGCGTATACCAAGCTGGTGCCGTATTGTATAAACAGCCTTTCGATTGCATCAGTATTATCACTGGTCCATGTTTGAGGCATATAGTATAAGATTCCCGGATCAAATCTGCCGCCTCCTCCCGAACAGCTTTCAAACAATATTTCTGGAAAAGCAGAGGTAATCTGATCCATTATTTCATATAAGCCTAAAATATATCTATGTGCAGTTTCTCTTTGTCTTTCCTTTGGAAGATAAGCCGAACCAGCTTCAGTCATATGTCTGTTCATATCCCATTTTACATATTTTATAGGAGCACTGCGTAAAACTTTGGAAACAGTTTGTACAATGTATTTTCGCACTTCCTCATTTGTCAAATCAAGTATAAGCTGATGTCTCGACTTGGTTCTGTTTCTATTTGGTACATGTATACACCAGTCCGGGTGTACTCTGTACAAGTCACTATTTTCGGATATCATTTCTGGTTCAAACCACAGCCCAAATTCAAGCCCCTGTTTATTTATTCTGTTTGCCAAATCCTCAAGCCCCATAGGAAGCTTTTCCTCATTTACAAACCAATCACCTAGAGAGCTGTTGTCATCATTTCGCTTTCCAAACCACCCATCATCCAGTACAAAAAGCTCTATTCCCAGCTCCGCTGCTGTTTCTGCTATATTCTCCAGCTTTTCAGCAGTAAAATCAAAATATGTAGCTTCCCAGTTATTTATGAGAATTGGTCTTGTTCTCAGCTTATAGCTGCCTCTGCACAGGTTGTTTCTATAAAGCCTGTGAAAGGTTTTAGACATTTCTCCCAGACCATTATTTGAGTAAACCATAATAAGCTCAGGAGTTTGAAAGCTTTCGCTGGGTTCTAAAATCCATGAAAAATCAAAGGGATTTACGCCCATAGAAAATCTGGCACTTTTAAATTGATCAACCTCTACCTGAGCAATAAAGTTACCACTGTAAACCAGGCTGAATGCAAAAACCTCACCCTCCTTTTCATTAGCACCCCTGCTTAAAAGTGCGGCAAAGGGATTTTGCTGATGACTGCTTGCACCCCTTCTGCTTTCTATAGCTTGTGTTCCTACCGCCAAGGCTTTTCTCTCTATATGACGTTCTCTAGCCCAAGATCCGGGAAGGTGTAAAAAATCGTAGTCGGAGCTGAAAAAATCCACACTGGCACTTAAGGCCCGAAGAACCTTCAATTGCTGCTTACCGCTATTTATAAGCCTTACGCTGCGAGCTATGGCGTTATATTTTTCAAATGCAGTATAAGTCAGATGGGCTTCTAATCCGCAAACCTCATCGTAAAGTACAATTTCCAAGGTCTCGGCTTCTGTATCACTTTCTACATAGGTAGCTGGAAGCCCCTTAAGTGCTTTTTTTCCTTTTGTAATCTTATGACTTTTGTATCTTAAATCTGTTATTGTAGAACCATTTTCAAGCTGTATCTGATAAGCAGGAGTTCTAAAGTCACCGTTTCCAAAGGCTGGATATTCCTGTAAAATAGTGTCTGGTGAAAAACCCTCATCCGAATCATCTGGTGTAGGCGCAAGGGATTTCCTGCCATAGGGTATCAATCTGGATAAATCATTGCTCCTTATCTTATGCCCCCAATAAAGATGTGTAAGATATCCCTCTCTGTAAATTTGAAATATATAGCTGGTATTGCCAGCTTGCAGGTGAAAAGTTTTATTTTGTTGATTAAAAATAATACCCATAATTACCTCCAGCTATTAAATTTATATATAGAAAGATTCACTATTCAACCCTCCCAAATATTTAATAGTTTAAATCTCTCATTCCTCTTTATAAGCATTTGTTTACTCATATTTTATAAATGGGTCTTCAATTATTACCTTTTGAGCTTCTGCATCACTTATGCCTGCATATAGTACAGCAGTTCCATTTCCGCTTCTTATTAATCCACCGCTGAACATTACATCAACCAAATCAGGTCTTTTTGCATCTCCCTCCAGCATATTGCGTCTTTCAGCAATAATATTTATATTTGTATTTTCCATTGTACCAGAATTAAAACAAAATTCCATAGAATAATAATGGCGATTGCCTTCCTCGTCAAATTTAGCTATGTGTCCTAATACTCCTATAAGTCCATTTGATAGCAGATGAGCTTCATTGACTCCGCCCCATTCTGAGTCAACGAATTGCCCCTCCAGCAGCGGAGCAGCATTTATTTTTTCCTCATCCAAATCCTCCAGCTTATCAAGCTTAAAAAAGCCTATTTTTCCACGACCGCCCTTTTCCCCCTGAGGCCTGGTAAATACTCCTATTTTATTATCCGCCAGTTCTACTAGACGTATATCCTTCATACCATTTGGTCCAGCCGCAAATTGTGTCAAGATATCAATAGATTTTCCTCTATAGAAAACCGTTCTATACCATATTATATCATGGTCTTCTGGATGAGGAAATATTTCAACTCCACCCAAAACCAGCTCCCCATGAAGCTTTATAAAAAATGGGTCTTGAAGCTTAAGCCTTGGAGAGCTGGGTCTAATGTTCCAAATACCATTGCTTTCTACAAAGAAGCACACCTCAGAGTTCTCACTGTCACGTGCCTCAACTCTGCCAGCGATAACCAATTCCCCATTATCCTCAAAAGGTGCTGTTATATTATAGACATCTTTTATTCCATCACAAATAAATTTTATTTTTTCTGGATTCCATGGCTGTCTTTTACTTCTATACTCTAATAATAATTCCTCTATCATTTTCGGTGACATAATATAATCCCTCCATAATAATATATAGGGAAGCAACCATAAAACTTAACTTATTCATAAGCTAGTTATTGCTTCCCTTCTAGGTTTTTAGCTTGGTATAATTTAAGTTTTAAGCAAAAACCCTATAGCCTCTCGATAATCACCGAGGGCTATATTAACGTGAGTTCGATACAAATAAAGAAAGTATAGATATTATGTAATAAACCTTGTGTAGAGACTTAGAAATTCTTAACGCAGCGGAGGAATAATTGCGTCAAGTGTTTGAGCATAGCGAGTTTTGACGCAATCCGCAGCAAGTTTAGAATTTCTTTGTCTCGAAACATTCAGTGAGTGAAATAATATTTATGCTTTCTTTATCGAACTCACGTTATATTATTAAATTCCTAATGCTCTGTATAAATCTTCTATAGGTATTTCTGCCAGTGCCATGACCTTATCTGCTCCCCCATAATAAATCCTTAATATTCCTTCTTCGTATAAAGCACCACAAGTAAATACTACATTTCCAAAAAAGCCTTCTACCTCATAGGGTGCTTCCGGCTCCAAAATTGGCGTTTTGGTTCTTGCTAAAATAATATTAGGATTCTCTAAGTCCAAAAGCAATGCACCTAAACAATACCTGCTGTCCTTATCAGCAGCATGATATACTTCTATCCATCCCTTTTCAGTCTTGAATGGAACAGCACCTCCGCCAATGCGGCCATTCTCCCAACCGCTTTCGCTAACCTTATCAAAATGCTTATACTGTCCCCAATGGATTAAATCAGATGATTTTGCACTCCATATATCAGGTGTTCCTATTTGATTAGGCACTGGTCTGTGAAATGCAAAAAACTCTCCGTTTATTTTCTCCGGGAAAATACACACATCCTTATTTTCCGGTTCAAAAATAATACCTAGCCTTTCATACGTAACAAAATCCTTCGTCTTAGCCAAAGCAGTAGCTGCTCCGCATTCAGAAACTGCTGTATAATTGATATAATAATAATCTCCCAATTTAGTGATACGTGGATCTTCTATCCCCCAGGTTTCATAATATCCGTCGGGGAACATAAAAGGCTTCTCCTCTACGTCAAATTTAATCCCATCCTTGCTTCTTGCAATTCTAAAATGTGATAAGGATGTTAAATAGCTGATTTTTTTAGTTGCTCCTGAATTCTTAGCAAATATTACTCTACAATCCGAGAAGTCATACTTATCAGCGTCATCAAGCTTATTAAATTCTTTTATTACCAGTTGATATTTTTCACTTTGTTTTTCCATCAATGGCACCTTTAGAATGTTTTTGTTTTCTGATATTGCACTTTCAGCTACACGAATCAGCATAATTATTTCATTATTATATCTAGTTATACCAGCATTTATTGTACATTCAACCTTTAAATCCTCTCTGGATGGCTTCACATCTGCTGGTGTTATTATCGGATTATGAGCATATCTTGTGGCTTTTATCAAAACTCTACACCTCTTTTGTCATTATTATTGATTCATTAGACATTACTCTAATTGTACTTTTACTTAAATCAAGGCTTTCTCTTATATTAGAATAAACGAATTTAAAGCCTTGATATTTTTCTATACTAAATTCAAGCTCTGATATACCAAAATTTATAATTACCAAAACTTCTTCACTCTCATATTTCCTTACGAAGTAAATTGCATTTTCCTGCATATCCAGCTTTTCATATACTCCATATAGCAAGGATTTATGTTTTTCCCTTATACTTATTAGCTGTTTATAATGATTAAATATAGAATTACCATCTATTAGTTGGTTTTCAACATTAATCACAGACCTGCTTATATGCACTTCCATCCAAGGCTTTGCAGTAGAGAACCCCGCATATTCCGAAGCATCCCACTGCATTGGAGATCTTGATTTGTCTCTGCACCTCTGGTTCGCAATTATAAGTGCTTCAGAGTATGATTTACCATTGCCAATTGCTTTTTCATATGCCAGTACACCTTGAATATCTCTCATGCAAGCTATGGACTCAGCTACATAATCCCTCATACCAATTTCGTCACCATAATATATGAAGGGAATACCCCTTGCAGTTAGCATTAGTACAGCTACACATTTTGCTCTTTCCTCATCCATTGTTTCTCCGCCAAATCTGGAAATATACCTAGGCATATCATGGCTGCTGAAAAATAGCGTAGGCAATTGCCCATCAAGCTTTTCTTCCATCAGCTTCAGCTCAGTAAATATTCTCTTTACATCGAATTTTTCTATACTGCCCAGATTAAAGTTAAAGGCTGCATCTAAGCATGTATCTCCAATGTATTCTTTTATTGTCTCAATATTGTCAGAACCCACTTCTCCAACTAAAAATCTATCATCATACTGTTCAACAACATCTCTCAGCTCCTGGATAACTTGTATTATTCCAGCCTGATCCTTGTCATATATATGCTGCTGCTCACCATTTTCATCAGAGGGGTTATCTGCAAAGCTATCATTTACCTTCAAAAAATTTATTACATCCAATCTAAAACCATCTATACCTTTATCAAGCCAAAACTTGACAACATCAAGCATAGCCTTTTTTACCTGACTATTACTCCAATTCAAATCCACTTGCTCTTTTGCAAAGGCATGATAATAATATTGTTTTGTAGGCTCGTCATATTCCCAAGCTGAGCCTGAAAAAAAGGACTCCCAGTTGTTAGGCTTGTCCTTCCAAATATACCAATCCCGCTTTTGACTATCCTTGGAGGCTTTTGATTCAACAAACCACTTATGCTTGTCTGATGTATGATTCAGCACCAGATCTGCAATAATCTTAATATTACGCTTATGTGCCTCCCTTAAAAGCTCATCAAAATCATCCATAGTCCCATAGTCAGGATTTATTTCATAATAATCCTCAATATCGTATCCATTATCGACCTTTGGTGATTTGTAATATGGCGTTAACCAAATACCATCTATCCCAAGGCTTTTTAAATAGCCCAGCTTAGAGGTTATTCCTCTTAGATCACCAATGCCGTCATTATTACTATCGCAAAAGCTTGATATGTATATTTCGTAAAAAATAGATCTTTTCCACCATTTATCCATATCCATACCCCTATTTATCCTTTAATACCAGTAAACTTAATTCCCTCTGTAAAGTATTTTTGACCCATAAAAAATATTATCAATACAGGGATCATGGTCATAACAGATGCAGCCATTAGTTGTCCCCATTCTACCTTATGCAAACTTTGAAACATTGATAATCCAAGCTGTAAAGTGAACTTTTTATAACTGTTAAGGAAAATTAAAGGGCCCATTAAATCATTCCAGCTGCCTTGAAAAGACCAAATTCCAATAGTTATTAATGCAGGCTTTGCATTGGGCAGGAAGATTTTATAAAAAATCTGAAAGGAATTGCAGCCGTCAATTCTTGCTGCTTCTTCTAATTCCTTAGGTATAGCTGAAAAATACTGCTTCAGGAAAAATATAAAAACAGCAGAGCCTGTAAATGCCGGAAGAATTAAAGGTACATATGTATCTATTGCACCTAATTTTCTCCACATTATAAACATGGGTATTAATGTAACCTCTCCCGGAATCATAATTGTTGCCAGTAAAAATAAAAACAAGAATTTCTTTCCACGGAACTTAAATCTTGCAAAGCCAAAAGCAATAAATGCAGATATAAATACTTCCCCAAGGGCTTTAGATACTGTAATAAATGTAGTATTCCAAAGATATCTCATGTATGGGATAGTATTTATTGCATCTGGATAGTTATGTAAGGCAACAGGACTAGGTATAAACTTTGGAGGAATTTGAAATAGCAATGAGTTTTCCTTCAAGGATGTTGATACCATCCAAAAGAAAGGCAGCAGCATTGTTATTCCACCCATAATTAGCAACAAATGTATAATTAGCTTTTTAGTTATTTTTTTCCTTTTAAACCCTGATTTTTGTTTTGTATTAAGGAGCTCTATATCTTTAATTCTCATTTCTTTCACCTCTAATTTTCTTCGGATTCATAGTAAACCCAAAGACTTGATGATTTGAAAACCAGTAAAGTAAGCATCAAAATAATCATAAATAAAACCCATGCCAAGGCAGTGGCATATCCCATCTTAAAAAACTTGAATGCATTCTCATAAAGATATACCAGATAGAACTTGCCTTGATTGCCTGCACCGCCTAATATATATGCATCTGTAAACTTTCTGAAGGAACCAATAATACCCATTACTAAATTATAAAAGAGTATAGGGGTCATCATGGGTATTGTAATTCTAAAAAGTCTTGTAAAAAAGCCTGCACCATCTATCTCCGCAGATTCGTATAGAGAGCTTGGAACTTCCTTTAAGCCTACCAGATATGTAATCATACCTCCGCCAGCACCCCAGATAGCGACTAAAATGTAGGATGGGAGTACCCAAGCCGGGTCAGATAGCCACCCCGGTCCCTGTATACCAACCATTGCTAGCAATGAATTTATCAATCCAAACTCTGGATCTAATATCCACCGCCACAACAATGACACAGCTACTCCCGATACTACGGCGGGTAAATAATAAATAGTCCTATAGAAACTTAACCCCTTAATATCTGAGTTGAGAATAAATGCAATAGTAAAGGATGCAATCATCCCTAAGGGTATTGCAAACACAGCGTACCTAAAGGTTACTAATAAAGAATTGTAAAAGCTTTTATCACGAAATATTTCACTGTAATTATCTAAGCCAATCCAAACAGGCTTTCCTAGGATTGTCCATTTCGTAAAGCTAATATATATGGAATAGCCTACAGGTAAGAGAAAAAAAACAAGAATGCCAAGAATCCAGGGTGAAATGAATAAATATCCCTCGTATTTTTTTAGAATCTTCCTATACTTATATTTGTTCACTGAATATTCACCTCATTTGATTTATATATTGTCCATCTTTTTTTAGAGAGGATAAAAAAAATTCCAGAGAAATCTATATAAATGGTGCATCTTATTTGGGACTGTGTAGAACCTTTATCACCATTTATATACTCTAGAACTTTTTTTATCAGATTGTATTATTTTGTTAACAACGTACGCAATTCTTCAGCGGTTATGTCAATTGCTTTATCTACATCAAATCCCTTTTCATTTCTCAATAGTGGGTCATAGAGGTTATCCCATATCATCGTTCCAATCTCATTTTGCATTGGCATATTGTTAAATCCTCGTGCAAATTCCATTGAAGCTTTTATAGCTGGTAAAGCCGCTTGCTTGTCAGGTCTGATTTCTGAAACCTTACCAAATTTTGATTTAATAGGAGGAACAACCTTCCAATCAAAGAATTTGTTTGTTAAATCAGAAAGAGCTTTTTGTACTACTTCTTTGTTCTTTGTTTGTGAAGACATTACAGTCGAAGCAATCCAATTGAAGGTAGCATGTTCAGATGCGTGGGGTACTACTGTTGAACCTACTTTAAAGGTTACAGTTTTTTCAAAATCATCTCCTGCTCCGCCCATAAATGTAGCAATCTTACCAGCTTTAAATTGTTCACCAAAGCCCTGTGCGTCTACTAGTGCTTTGCTTGGAGCTATTTTGGATACATGCAGAATATCATATAGTACCTTTATACCTGCTCTTGATTCAGGTGTATCAATTATAACATTTCCATTCTCATCTATGTCGCCGCCGCCATGAGTCCACAGCCATGTATGAATGGGAGGCCAGCCATTAACTATAAATCCATACTGATCTATTTTGCCGTCATTATCAGTATCCTTTGTCAGCTTCTTACCAAGCTCTATAAACTCATTCCATGTAATATCTTCTGGATATGCTGCGCCTTCTTTGTCAAAAATATCTTTGTTATAATACATAATTACAGGTTGAGCTATCCATGGATATCCGTATATTTTGTTATTCCATTTGGCTGTAGCCAATGTTGGCGCATAAAAATCATTAAGATCAATACTGGTGTTTTTACTTGCAAAATCAGTAATGTCTTCGATAGCACCCAGTTCAGCATAAGCAGGAATGTATTCTTGTGATAACCACATCAAATCAGGAGCAGTATTACCTGCAATCATTGTCTGAATCTTAGTATAGTAGTCTGCTGGAATACTTAACAATTCTATTTCATACTCTTTAGACTCAGTGTTCACTTTATCAACTATTTGTTGAAACTCGTTTAATTCGTCTCCGCCAGCCCACGTAGCAAATGTAATATGTACCTTTTCTTTACTGCTGTCGTCTTTAGCGGCTTGAGTATTAGCTTCCATCCCAGTTTTGTCAGGTGCGCAAGCTGTAAATACAAATACCAGCGTAAGTAAAACAGACAGTACTGTAAATAGTTTTTTCATTTTCAGTACCCCCCTTATTCTTTTGTAAAGTTATCGGTTACCTTACAAGTCTATTTTACCTTTATTGACTTACTTTTGTCAACTATATCATTTTACGCACGGAGTCTCTTTCGATTATCTCTGTATCTACAACTATTCTCTTAAACTCACTATCCTGCTTTGTAATTTTCTCAATTATTCTGCTGATAGAGTATTTGGCGATATCCTCGGTCTTTACTCTTATTGTAGTTATTTTAGGAGTTGAAATAATACTATGCTGAACATCATCAAATCCAATAATAGAGCAATCATCCGGCACTGAATATTTTGCTGATGTCAACTTCTTAATTAATTCATATGCTGCTCTATCACAATTGCAAACATAAGCTGTCGGGAGCTTTTCAGGCAGAACAATATCTATTATTTCGCCTTTATCATTTCTGTCTAATATTAAATAATCATTGCTAGTTGAAATGCTATGCTCCATTAGTGCCTTGATATAACCCAAATATCTGTCCTGTATACTGCTGGTTAGCTTTATATTACCGCAAAATCCTATTTCCTTATGTCCCTTTTCTATCAAATAGCTGGTTGCACTATAGCTGGCAAAATAGTTATCAGTTAGTATGCAGTCAACCTCTAATTCTTTGTAGTAGAAGTCCACAATCACAAATGGTATTTCAAACTTTTTCAGTGCTAATATATATTCTATTGATATTTGTCCTACCAGCAGTATTCCATCTACTTTTCTTTCTTTACACATCTGCGGCAGCTCCAAGCTTTTTTCTTCCTTTTTTGTTAACACTGTAACTATTACATCAAGCATATGCTTATTAGCCTCTAAATAAATATTTTTACATATCTTTGTATAAAAGCTTTCATCTTCCTCTAAGAATAATTCAGTTGTAATTATTCCAATATTGCCGGTTCTATGAGTTTTTAATGCTTTGGCACTGGAATTCATCATATAGCCCATTTCTTCTGCGGTTTTTATAATTTTCTTTCTCAAATCCTCGCTAACCCCTTCTTTACCGGACAAGGCCTTTGAGACTGTTACCTTTGTTACGCCTAATTCTTCTGCAATATCCTGCAACGTTACATTCTTTTTCATATGTACCCCCATTTCAAAATTAAGTTTAGCTTCAAAAACTATTGTATAATACCCTCAAAATCTTACCCTTTCCATTTATACTGTAAGCTCCCAATGAAGCCGGCAGCAATACTGATTCAATAATATCAATTTTTTCCTCCCCGCTTTCATATGTCAGCTTCAATTCATTCTCGATATTTATTATGATCTCTGGATTATTGAAATCTGTGGAGCTGCAATATTTACTGTGAATATTAATTTCTTCAATCTTAAAATAATCACATTCGACCAGTGTTTGAATTACATAATTTTCATTATCTATTCTCGAGTGCTTTGATAATATTTCATTTTCAGCATTAAAATTAATAACCTCTAATGCCTGTTCAATATGCAGCTGTCTTGGTTGTCCGTCCAATCCAACTCTATCCCAATCATATACCCTATAGGTTGTATTGGAATTCTGCTGTATTTCTGCTACTATTATTCCTTCACCCAATGCATGAATTTTTCCAGCAGGTATAAAAAATATATCTCCTGCTTTTACTTCAACCTCTTTTATAACATTCCTCAGTTTATTATCTTTTATAGCTTGTATAAAGTTCTCTTTGTTGACATCGCTATTTAGTCCATATACTATTTTAGCTCTCTCTTTTGCATCTATAATATACCATGCCTCTGTTTTCCCTTCAACCCCATCAGGATGCACTTGAATTGAAAGACTATCATTTGCATCAATTATTTTTATCAGTAACGGAAATTTTCCGTCATTTACATATGTTTGTCCCAGCACCTCTGTTGGATATTCATTTATAATATCCTGCATAGTTTTATTCTTTAAAAAACCATTGCTAACTATACTAACTCCCTCTTGTCTATTAGTAATTCCCCAAACTTCTCCGATTTTCATATCACTAGGAAGCTTTCTACCATATTTTTGTTCAAGGTTTCTTCCGCCCCAAATAACGTCCTTATAAATTGGTATAAACTTTAATGGATAAAGCATCGTCAATGTTCCCCTTTCTGTTAGTTAGTTTTAACTTAACTATACTACATCTGTTACTTTACATACAAGTTTTATAACTCATATTGTAACTTAACTTAGAAAGGTTACATGCTTTACTGTCATAAAAAATAAAGAGCCCCATAAAAGGAGCTCTTTAAAATATTGAATTAGTTTTTATTAGCCATTTCCTTTGGTTTTCCAGCTTCAACAAGGTCTTTATTTCCAATCAGGAAAAAGCTTTGTACAAATAACAACAACCCAGTTCCAATTAAAATCCATTCAATGGGTATAATGTCTGCCATAGGTCCAAACACCAGCATACCCAAAGGCATCATTGAACTTGATATCATACTTAAAACTCCGAATACCCGTCCTAGAAAATCAGCTTCAACCTTTTCCTGAAGCAGTACCATTGACGGGGTATTGAATAGCGGCATGGAAAGTCCGCAAATAACCATTATAGATAGATAAACCCAAAACACAGGCACAACACCAAATGCAAAGGTGCAGCAGCCGATAATAATACTAGACAGTGTCATGGTATGAATTTTGTTTCTGAACCCACCCCATGAAACCATAAGTACGCCCCCCAGTATCATACCAATGGAAAAGGTAATTTCTATTGCAGTCAAACGCCATACATCATTACCAAAGCTCCTTGTGACCTGCAAAGGAGTCAAAAATGCTACAGGAGCTATAAGAAAAAAGAAAAAGGCACAGAATATAAAGAACTTGCTTACATAAGTGTGCTTCCTGATATATGATACACCCTCACGCAAGTCCTTGAAATAGCTGACTTCCTGTGGACTCTGAGCTTTTGCATGTGCTGGCACCTTAAGGAAAAACAGCAATATCGAAACTGCAATAGCCGCAGTAACTACATCTATGAAGAAAATAGACTCAATAGTTGCTACAGTAAGCAGTGCTCCACTTAGCATTGGAGAAACCAGCATAACCATAGATTGAATACTGCTGTTGATTCCATTAACCTTTGTCAGCTTATCCTCAGGTACAATCTGAGGGATAAAAGCTCCAACAGCAGGCATATGGACAGCAGAACCAATTGCCCTTAGGGAGGACATAACAAAAAGCAGCCCGATGGATTTATAGCCTAATAAAAACATTACGACCATAAATAGAGTTGCTAAGGCTATAAACGAATCTGCCAGTATAATAAGCTTTTTTCTGTTATATCGATCTGCCCAAACCCCTGCAAAGGGTGAAAGAAAAAAAGTCGGCAAAAAACCACAAATAGCAGAAATCGTCATCATAAAGCCTGACTTAGTGGTGAGTGTAATATACCACATTATTGCATATTGAACCAGAGAAGAACCTAATAGCGATATAGTTTGACTGAATATAAACAAAACGATGTCTTTTTTCCATCTATCCTTCATATCTGTATAAACACTCCTATCTGTATAAACGGTTAGTTGAATATAAGTTAACTTAAAAGGGGCTATTCTCAAATAAGAGTATAATGCTTATGAGAAATGCCCTTTAGCTTCATATATTTATTAAGATTTATAACCTTCTGCATATTAAAATATAGGATAACGGTATTCCTTTATAATCTAATTTACCAAACATAGTAGAAATATCATAGTCAAATTCCATTAATTTGGTTAAGCACATATTATTCTGGCTGATTGCATTTATGATATCAGCAAATGTATGGGAATAGCTATAAAAGGTTTTTGACTCATAAGGCTCTCCACTTATATATCCCATGCCACCGCCTTCAATCCAGGGTTCCTTTTTAAAATATGAGTTAACAAGCATATTTGGAGCTGTGGGATCATAGTTTTCTTCCCCCTCTGCTCCCAGCATATTTACAACTGGATGCATTTCGTTAATTATCAGCATACCATCCTTTCGCAGACAATCAGATACCTTTTTAAAAAATACAGTCAGATCCTTGAACCATGTTATTGCACCTATTGTAATAAATATATAATCAAAGCTGTCATTGAATTTTTCATCAATTTCAAGTATGTTAGCAGCTACGAAGGAGCAATTTATTTCTAATGTCTTTGCTGTTTGATTGGCAAATGCAATCATATTTTCTGCTATATCAAAGCCTACTCCTGCTTTAGCTCCAAGCTTCATTATAGATAGTAATTCTCTGCCGTTGTTGCAGCAGAACTGAGCCACGGATTTATCTGTAAAGTCCAATTGAAGTAACTCATCTATCAGCACCTTTTCTAAAAAAGGGTAAGCCTCAGATTTCAAACGCTGTGCTATATCCTCACCCCAGCCCGCCTTGCGGTGGTCAAAGGCTTCCTCCCATGCTTCTTTATTAGAATTTATGTAATCCATAGTAATCCTCCTTAGCTTTATATTTCATAATTGTACCACATAATACGCTGTAGATTCCAACCAGAATATCAAAAATCAAGCCTGTGCTTTTTTCTGTAGTTAACCCCATCAGAAAAACACAGACTTTAAGCTTCTATTTCTCTTACTCATTTTCAAGCATATTGATAAATACCCTAGCGATATCAGGATCAAATTGTGAACCTGCGCATTTTCTGATTTCCTCCATAGCTTCACTAGAGCTTAAAGCCTTTTTGTATGGGCGTACATGTGTCATAACATCATAAGCATCTATGATTGCCAATACGCGTGACAGCTTTGGTATCTGCTCACCCTTAAGTCCCTGTGGGTATCCCTTTCCATCCCATCTTTCATGATGAGTCAGTATATAATCTGAAATATGATATAGTTCCTTTGTAGATTCGGCAATTCTAAACCCGACTTCTGGGTGTTTTTTCATTTCTTCCCATTCATCTTCATTTAGCATGCTAGGCTTTTCCAAAACGCTGTCATTTATTGCAATCTTCCCTATATCATGCAGTAGTGCCAGTAAATCTAACTCATTCTGCTTATCCTCAGATAAGCCAAGCTCTCTGCCTAGACGTCGTCCCATTTCCATCATTCTATCGGCATGCTCCCTTGTTTCATTGCTGGTCTCAAATAAGGTATTTTCAAGAGAATCAATAATATGTCCTCTTACACTTCTGCTTTCTAATAGCTTATGACTATACATTTTCTCTTCCGCTTCCTTGATAACGTTTTTAATATCTTCTATATATTTTTCTTGCGTGGAAGTGCCTATTGCAATACTTATTTTAATTGGTCCCGAACATTCGCTGCATTTTTCATGAATATATTTTACTATTTTAGAAACCGCTGCTTCATCTGTATTTGGCAATAAAATTGCAAATTCATCCCCACCCCACCTAGCAACAATATCCTCTTTTCGGCAAGCTTGAGTTAGAATATCAGCAATTTTAACTAATAAGCGGTCACCTTCATAATGTCCGAATACATCATTGGTTAGCTTCAATCCATTTACGTCCCCAATAATAATTGATAAGGGTAATACTTTAGCATATACAAGCTTCTTTAGCTCATCTTCAAAATATACACGGTTGTACAAGCCTGTTAATGAATCATGAAAGCTTAAGTATTTAATTTTTTCTTCAGTTTTTCTTCTTTCTGTAATATCACGGCAATTCATAACAATCTGTGCTTTATTCCTCTTATCACCACCAATGACCTCTCCAAGAGATTCCAGCCATACAAAACTACCTTCTTTATGGATATATCTATATATAGCAACATTAAAGCCTTTGTTCATAAAAGTATCTTCAACAGCTTTTTTGATTATAACATTATCATCTGGATGTACAAATTCATAGAAGTTTTTCCCAATATAATATTCAGGTGGATAGCCAAAGCATTTCAGACAAGAAGTTGAGATGTAGTTTATAATCCCACATTGATTAATCTGAATAATAACATCCTGCATATTATCTGTTATTCTTCTTAAGCGTTCCTCACTGGAAAATCTCTTTGCTTGCTCACGCTTCATTAAATCTATTGGAATCCCCATGCCTAAAGACATAATAAAGTATGTGATCATTCCAACAATAGCAAGGGTTTTATCCGCTGAGCTGTCTATATACATACCTATTATGCTAATAATGCTCATTAATAGGGTAAAAATCAGCCCACCCTTCATACCATGATTGATAATTATGAATATGATCCATATTGTACAAACAATTGGACCCATAAATCTATAGGATACAGATGAGAACAAAAGCAATACTACAGAAATTACTATAAATACTATATGCTTTCTGTCTATTCTCATAATCTTACCAGCTCCTTATATCTATAAATGAAACTACAACAAAATTTTTTCAGCAGTAATAATGTTAGTGAAATTTTCATTATTAACCAAAAACATATTCTATTCTAATCATTCGACAAATTTCGCCATTTACCTTTACTTAATCTGTAAGTAACTTTTACCAAATGACTATAGCTGGTACTCTTGTATAAAAAAATACTGCACATTATTGTTTGTGCAGTATATAAGCAGCCTCCCATTTCAACAAGCAATGATTTCCTTAATCATAAACTCTCTTCCGCATAATATCTCCCAGTCTTTGCTTGTGCAGCTTGGACATACCATATTATTCTTAATAAGGTTAAATACTTTATTGCACTTTTTGCAAATTGCATTGCCCGGTAATATCTCAATCTTTAATCTTGTGTCCTGCAATAAAGTACCATCAACAGCAGCCGGATAACAAGCTTCAATATATTTTGGAATCATTGATGAAAGCTCTCCAATCTGGAGAACCAAGGTATCAATCTTAGTCAATCCATTTTGTTGAGCAAAACTTTCAACAGTTTTGATAACTTCAATCACAACTCCCAATTCATGCATGAGATCACCTCTCCTGTATAGTATAAATACGGGAGTTTTCATATTCTCCCATATTTTACTTGGTATGTCACTGATTATTCTGTCTTATCTTTTTTCCTGCGAAAAATCGAGCTTAACGCAGTTGTTGCCTTTTTGGCTGCAATTTTCACCTTACGCTTTATTATATATTTCATAATTGTGGGCCTCAATTGACTCAACTCAATATTAACAGCATCATATTTTCTAATTAGTGAGATTGCATCAAACTTGCATTTGGTTACACAAGATCCACAGCCTACGCACAGGTATTCGTCCACAACTGTAGCACCGCAGCCAAGGCAGCGTTCTGTTTCCTTCTTGACCTGCTCTTCTGTAAATGTATCACGTAAATCTTTAAAGCTTTGTTTTGATTTACTTCCATCAATATGGCATGAGTTTTGCCTTGGAAGATTATCGTATCCTTCAAGATCAAGATTTTCTTTATCAAATGCACGGTATTCTCTCTTAGTACGACCGAGAATCAAGCTTTGTCCCGGCTGAACATAACGATGAATTGAAATTGCACCCTCTTTACCTAAAGCAATAGCATCTATCGCAAATTTAGGTCCGGTTAATGCATCACCGCCGGCAAACACATCAGGCTCATCCGTTTGATAAGTAATAGGATCTGCCTTAATTGTTTTTTGAGGATTCAGTTCTATTTTGCTGCCTGCAATCAAGTTACCCCAATCTATTGCCTGACCCACCGAAATCAGCACATTATCCGCCTTAACTATTCTTGTCTCATTTTCATCAAATTTAGGGTTAAACCTTTTATTCTCATCAAATACAGAAATACATTTTTTAAATTCAACACCCACAACACGTCCATTTTCCGTAAGAATACTCTTAGGGCCCCATGAATTGCTGATTTTAATGCCCTCTGACACTGCTTCCTCTATTTCCTCCTCAAGTGCCGGCATTTCTTTTCTGCTTTCCAGACAATACATATTTACTTGTGATGCACCAAGGCGGACAGCGGTTCTGGCAACATCAACAGCAACATTTCCACCACCGATTACAATGGTTGCTCCTTCCATTTTCATCTCTTCATTGAGATTGACCTTGCGTAAAAAATCAACCCCAGTAATAACACCAACCGCATCTTCACCAGCCATGCCCAGCATTCTACCTGCTTGAGCACCAATTGCAAGATAAAATGCTTCAAAGCCCTGACCCCTTAAGTCATTAAGGCTTATATCCTTACCTACCTCAATACCTGTCTTAAACTCAATACCCAGCTCTTTTAGAATATCGATTTCTGCATTAACTACATCTTTTTCTAATCTAAATGATGGAATTCCTAACGTCAACATACCGCCGAGTATTTTTTGCTTTTCAAATACTGTTACCTTATAGCCTTCAACAGCCAGATAAAAAGCACAGGAAAGACCGCAAGGACCTGCCCCGATAACGGCTATTTTATTATCGTATTTATGCTTTACTTTTGGTATATAACGTCGCTCCATATTCAAGTCTTGCTCTGCAATGAATTTTTTAATATCATCTATAGCAATGGGATCATCAACATCTCCTCTGGTACATGCAGCTTCACATTTTCTCGGACAGATACGTCCGCATACTGCCGGAAATGGATTTTCATGCTTGATAAGCTCAAGGGCTTCTGTATATCTTCCTTGAGAAGCCAGCTTGATATAGCCCTGAATACCAATATGAGCAGGACATTCTGCTTTGCAAGGACTTGTCCCTGTATCCACAACAACCTGTCTGTTAATACGATAATCAGGATTCCATTTATCTGGACCCCATTCTGTGTCATAGGGAAGAGGACGTTTCTTTTCAACGATAGGTGTTTTTGTGCATATTTTATGACCTAATCTTAATGCATTAACAGGACAATTTTCAACACATTCTCCGCAGCCAACACATTTATCCTTATCTACACGTGAAACATAGTTTGAACGCACCATATCAGTGTTTAAGAACATCTCCGCAGTTCTTAAAGACAGACATGAGCATCCGCAGCAGTTGCAAATAGCGTGAGTTTTTCCAGGACCATCTGTATTTGGTATCTGATGCATCAAACCATCTTCCTCGGCTTTTTTAATAATTTCAAAAGCCTCTTCACGAGTAATCTGACGACCTCTGTTTGTACGAATATAATATTCAGCAGCATGACCCATCTGAATACACATATCCTCCTTCAAGTGACCGCAGCCTTCTCCCATAACTTCTCTTGCAGTACGGCAGGAACAATCCGAAACTGAAAAAAGCTCATTTTCATTAAGGTACTTGGAAACTTCTTCGTAGGATGCTCTTCTGGTTTCCCCCATAATAGCTTGTTCGATTGGAATAACACGCATTAAGCCTAAGCCTACAGGGAAATTACCTGCTGTTTTCGATCCTCTCACTCTTCCATAGGCTTCAAAAGCCTCCGCAATCTGAGGATATTTTTTAACATTCTCCTTGTTGTTAACCATCATTTCCATATGCCCTGGAATCCAAAGGTCATGCCAGTATTTATCAACACCATCAATTTTATTAACAAAGCAAACTCCCGCAACTGCCAATTCCCATAAGAGCTTTGCTGTTTCTTCTACAGATTTACCGCACAACACAGCAACCTCTTCCGCACTCTTGGGCTTACGCAGCTCAAGGCAAAGTGCCGCTTCTGCCATTTCCTCTGTAACAACAGGCTCCAGAATTTTGTATTCGGGATCTTCCGGCTTAATTTCCGATTTTGAACCACGTTTTGTCCTGCTAATCTTATTGGCAAGATCTAATACTTTTTCTTTTACCATATGTATCGCCTCCCAAACAAAGTTTTCACTATAAAGCTATTCTTGTTTCCATTTTTTTATTTCTGTTCGTATCCAATTAGCCCATTCATCAATTCCCTCCCCGGTTCTAGCAGAGATTGGAATAATCTTAATATTGGGATTTATTTTTTTTGCACGTTCCTTGACTGCTTCCAAGTCAAAATCAAAATAATCTATTACGTCAATCTTGTTAATTAATAAAACATCAACAATCGAAAACATTAAAGGATATTTCAGAGGCTTGTCATCTCCCTCTGGAACACTTAAAATCATGGCGTTTTTTGATGCACCAGTATCAAACTCTGCCGGACATACCAAATTACCCACGTTCTCCAATATGACAAAATCTATTCCTTCTGTACCCAGCCCCAACAGCCCCTGCCTAGTCATATCTGCATCCAGATGGCACATCCCGCCTGTATGAAGCTGAATTACCTTTGCACCTGTCTGCGCAACAGTTCGAGCATCCACATCTGAGTCAATATCAGCCTCAAGAACTCCTATGCCCATTTCTTCCTTCAAAGCCTCAATAGTCCGCAAAACCGTTGTTGTTTTACCCGAACCCGGTGATGACATCAAATTCAGTAAAAAGGTTTTACCCTTTTTCAATTCTTCCCTAAGTAAATCTGCGTCCTTATTGTTGTCCTCGAAAACACTTTGCTTAATCTCAATAATTTTGTATGTATCCATATAACCTCAACCTCCATTTCGTATCAAATCCTGCTTTTACTTTTCTGCGTATAAAAATGCGGCAAACGTTTTCTATAAGGAGATTATAGCATAAATCCGAGTGAAAGAATGGTTTTTTAATGGTTTATGACTTATTTTGTGGTTTATATTCCTTCTCTTTTCATATTACAGAAAAAAGGCAAATAGAGAATACCCTACTTGCCTTTTTTAATTACCTATACTTTAATAAAACATCTGAGCAACCATTTTATAATATTTACCTGTATTGCTATACCTATCAGTTAAACTAAATATAACCGGTAAATTTTCTCTATAATTATATAAACCATCACATTGATTAGCAAAAACATTTTTAATTACTTCATCACTTATTTTAAAATAGTTATAAGAGATATTATTGTATTGAAAATTAAACTGAATTCGCCTATTACCATCACTAAAAGTCTTGATAAAAATGGATGAGTTTTTTACATTTACAAATAATAATGAGGGTTGTCCACATAACTCATCTTCCAAAACATCTTTTTTACTATTATAGAAAATCTTGTCTGGTTTATCAAAGCCTCTATTTTTTATTAAGTCATATAATGTAATTTTCCCTGTTCTTTGCCAACACACTGAAGAATCATATTTATAATTCTCTGGTTGAGATTTAGTTGGATTATGTGACAGAAACTGGTCTAATCCATTCGCCACTGGTTGTGTCCACCCCAGCAATACAATACTCGCCATGTTTTGAACTCATTGGCAATTAAGCTTCTATGACACTGATTTGCTGTGGACTCGCTACAAAGCAGGCAAATTTTTTTATTGGTTTTATAATTTAATTGTATATATTCCTTAATTTTTCTATCGTTCATTGTTTGAATAAACTCTTCAACATATTGAATCCAATCTATTTCGCCGTTTTTATATTTTTTTAAAGTTGAATTAGTAGGAGAAAATTTAGTATCATGAATGTACTCTATATTACAAATTTCTTTTAAAAAATATTGTATGTCTGGGTATTTTGTAAATGCTGCTAACTGCGATGTATTGTTTAACCGAATGTCCAGTACAATGTCTATGTTATGCTCCTTTAACAATTGAAAAAAAGCTTGTGCAGTTTTTTGTGTAAATCCAATAGTATATATGAGTCCTATCACGATATACTCACCTTTACTTCTTCATTAATTCTATAACCTATTTCGCTGTTTCTATATTCATAGCTTTTATTAACCATATCATTCCATGTAATGTTTTCAGAAAAAAGTGTTACTTGACTTCTGTTTGGGAAGTACTGGTTCACGAGTCTTTGTTCAATACTTTCCTGAGATTCATATGAACCATCTGAAAGTATATTCTTTACATTATACCCTAATTCATAAAATTCTCTAGCTACCATTATATTTCTGTGACAAGTGCTCGGATCTTTCTCGGCACACATGAAGGCAAAAGAATAATTCAATTTAATCCCAGCCTCTATTTTGTGCACCCCTTCTATAAAAGCATCAGATCTAGTATACTCTTTAAAATCTAAATATCCATTTCTGTAATACTTTAGATTTTCTTGCCGTGCACCAAATTCATTCTTATAATTTCTATAAATAATTCCATGCATCTTCAATACCTTTTCTAAATTACTTTGATTATAATCCTTGTAGAACTTTGAATTAGGATTACTTCTTACATCTATCAAACTATTTATTTTATATTTTTTAAGAATTTTAATAAATTCGTCTATTTTAAAACATGAATATCCAATTGTAAATATATCCGTCATAGAATCACCCCATGTATTTTTATATCTATTAATACTATTATACACCTATAATAATATTATTTACACCGTACAGATAACAAATCTTCTCGGTATAAACTACTACTTATGATAAGGCTCCCCGTACCGTTTTAACGGTGGTTTTTTAAGCAATTATTGAAACTATTGATTAGCGTCTTGTAAAATAGTGATAAGGTATCTGTCTCCTTGTTCCTTATTTCAAATAAATCTTACATAAGTAGTTTTGTAATAATCAACTCAAAATCAATATTATAAGATTTATACCTTACCAATCACCAATATTTTACTATTACTCATATGTATTAAATTCTTCTATTAGTTTTATTACTTTAATATGTTCATTTTTTGCGTTATATTGAATATGTCTAACGCATGAAAACTGCCTATTTTCTTTGCAAATAAAATATTCAATACCTTCACCTTCGCTATCTCTACAAAAACAATATAATCCTTCTAAGTCTAATCCATTACACTCTAATACTATTGAAGCAATTGAATATTTTCTATAACAAATATACCAATCACTAAACATACTATTACTGTACTTAATTCGCTTTAAGACATATTTGCTAAAAATCGACTCTTCTAAATTATTTTCTGCTGCTATGTAGTGAAATAGAAATTCCAGTGAAGCATTCCAATTTTTTTCACTTAATGCATCATGTTTATAAAATGCACTGTAAAACAAGAACTCATTTTGATATAAATTAGTTTGATTGAAATCTAGTTTTTCTGCTAGCACCTCAAGAATATCAGTATCAGGCAATATATTAGCTTTTTTCCACATTGAAATGCATGATTCTAACATGCCATCAAAGTTATTAATATATTTGTCAAAGCTTTCTTCAACATTTGCATTCTCAATTATTTCTATGATTTTATGTGCTTTTTCTTTGTTGAATAAACATACTTTAAAACTATCTTTCTCATAGAATTTGTTTGGTATATATAACTTATAATTATCTTTGTCACAGTCCCATTTTGTAATATCATCAGTAAAATAACAATATAAATATATTTCATTCTCGTCATCAATTCGCTCAATTTCTATATGTAAAAAAACAACAAAATCTTTATCTACGTAGGACTTAGGTATTTCTAACGATGACGTATGATTACCTTTTATAGTTCTGCCTTTAGACTGTATTCTAATAAATTTTGCCTCCCTATCAACCTTTCTTAAAGCAAGTAAATCAGCACCATTTCTATCGAAATACGGTTTAGCCACCAATATATCCCACTTATAAAGTTTGTATGCAACATAATTTTCTATACTGGTTCCAATTAATATTGTATCAGGCATTGACACCACCCTTTCATTATGAAAAATTTGCTGATTAGCTTATAAGTTATAATATGTAAGCTGTCATTAATATTGGAAATTATATCAGCCTATCATTTGAATCTATTTCAATCATAAATGATTTTTATCACTGGCAATTTATAGTATGTATAGGCGTTAATTTCTATTGCTTGTTATAATCTATAGAACAACTTGATCTTTCATCTGCATTTCAGAGGTTGTAATATAGATTAGTATTTGAATTTACTTAAAGTTGTCGCTATCTATATTTTTCAAAAATCCCCCATCACTTATGATAAGGTTCCCCCCGAATAATCCGAAACCCCCTATAAACCTGCTCTAACAGTATCACCCTCATCAACTGGTGGGGAAACGTCATAGGCGAAAATGACAACTGATAATCCGACCGTTTCAGCACCTCTTCACTTAACCCTAGTGAACCTCCTATTACAAAGGCTATACTGCTTCTGCCTCTTATACCCAGATCATTGATAAAATCTGCCAGCTTTTCTGAGGACAGCATTTTGCCATTTATGGCTAAAGCTATCACATAGGTATCATCCTTTATGTGCTTTAGTATTGCTTGTCCTTCCTTTTCCTTAACAATAAGCTCCTGAGCAACACTTAGGTTCTCTGGAGCTTTTTCGTCTTGTACTTCAATTATTTCGAGCTTGCAATACTTGGTTAAGCGGGTGGCATACTCTGCCACCGCTTCTCTTATATATTTTTCCTTTAATTTTCCTACTGTAATTATCGAAATGTTCATTATCTAGTCTCCCTTGGTTTTGCTTGCAGTGTTATTTCTGTTTCAAATATCTTTCCGCCCCTTAAATATCTTACAACTACTCTATCATTGGGGTTCTTGGCATATAGCACGCTTTTGAATTTCAGCATCGTATTTATTTCAATATTGTCTATATGTGTAAGTATATCCTTGGATCTCAAGCCTCCTTGTTCAGCAGGAGCATTTGATATTACTTCTGTGATCAATATACCTCTTTTTAAATCTACTTCCGGATAATAAATATTTGCAAATTCACTGTCTAAAAGCTTAATACCCATATAAGTAGGTACAAATTCTCCAGTTTCTGCAAACTTTCTGACTACTGGTTTAGTTACATTTATGGGGATAGCAAATCCCAAACCTTCTGCAGTTGCTGCTTTTACGGTATTGATACCTATTATTTCCCCGCTGCTGTTAATAAGGGGACCTCCGCTGTTGCCTGGATTTATGGCAGCATCAGTTTGTATCAAATCCTCCATAAGCTCTGTTTCCGATAGCCATATGCTGCGATTTAATCCTGATATTATACCCTGAGTAACAGTTCTTTCATAACGCAAGCCAAGAGGATTGCCGATTGCTATAGCAGTTTCACCTACCAGTACATTGTCAGAATCACCTAATGCGGCTGCTGTAAGATTGAGGTTTCTTGCATCAACCTTTATTACAGCTAAGTCCAGAGTCACATCCTGCCATAACAAGTCAGCATGAAGCTCTTTTCCATCCATAAAATAAACAGTTATCCTGCTTGGGTCTTGTGTAACTACATGTGAGTTTGTAAGTATGTAGCCATCAGTATGAACTATAACTCCCGAACCTATGCCCTCTAACCTTTTTCCTTTGCCAAAAACATCTCTCTCTATGGTAACGGTACTAATGCCTACTACGGATGGCATTACCTTCCTGGCTACGGCACTGGCAACTGTTATATTATCCGCTGGATTTAATACAATTGGCTGCGCCATTTGTTGTTCTCGAGTAGCGTCTCTCGTATTACCGGGAAAAGGCAGTATTTTCCCATATATATAGTATGGTGCAATTGCAGCCATTATAAAGCCTCCAATAATAGCTCCTATCAAGCCTACCGCAAAATAAGCTGCTATTGATGGTCTTTTATTACGTAAATGCCTTATATTATTTTGTCTATAATCCCCTCTGCCATCATCAAAATTGCCCACCGAATCCACCTCCTATTTCAATGCTGGATTATTTATTTTCCATGAAATTTTCCATAGTTATAGGATTCCTAACTTTTATTTATAAATACATACATAGGCAATAAACTTAATATTTAAAAAATGCTTATTATAGATAACCAACTGAATATATTAACTCTTGTAGTTGTTTCTCTTTATAAAAATATGCTAAGCCTTAAGATTTATTCTAAATTATAGCATTTACTGATACCGCTTCTTGGAGCCATATTAAGCATAATGTCAAAGCCCACCTTGACCCTTTTTTCCTCTAAAACATTCTTTACCGTTTCATAAGCAAGCTCAGGAAAATTATTTTCCTTGCTTAAATGTCCAAGAAGTACTTCTCTTACGCCTGACTCAAGCAGCTCATAAGCCGCATTTCCTGCCGCTTCATTGGATAAATGGCCGGAATTGCCTAATATACGCCGCTTTAGAAAATATGGATACCTTGATACCTTAACCATTTCAACGTCATGGTTGGATTCAAGCACTACCAAATCTGATCCTTTTATATTTTGCTTAACTATATCACTAAAATATCCCAAATCTGTTGCTATACTTATTTTTCGTTTTTTAATGCCAAAGCAATAACCTACTGGATCAGCGGCATCATGAGGGATGCTAAAGCTTTTAATGTTAATTCCTGAAATGTCAAATTCAGTACCTGTATTAAAGGTTCTGATGTTTTCGCTTTTAATACTGCCAATGCTGTTCATCATACCTTCCCAGGTTTTAACATTTGCATAAATTGGAATATTTAGCTTTCTTGACACTATCCCTACACTTCTTACATGATCTGAGTGTTCGTGTGTTACCAATATTCCTTTAACAGTAGTATTACACACACCTATATTTTTCAGATTATTAATTATTTCTTTTCCACTGACTCCGCAATCTACCAGCAGTCCGCCGTCATCTCCGCCTACATATATGCAGTTGCCGCTGCTGCCGCTGGCAAGTGAACATAATTTAATCCCCATTTAAACCTCCAAAGTAAAAGCTTATTAAATTCTATAGATATAGGGTTTTCAGCTTAAAACTCAAATTACTCCAAGCTAAAAACCTAGAATGGAAGCAATAACTAGCCCATGTATAAATTAAGTTTATGATTGCTTCCCTAGATTATTTTATATAAAACCCTATATGGGGAAGCCAATATAGTACATGTTCATTATATTAACTATCCATACAATATTCATTATAGCAAAAATGCGGCTGTGCCGCATTAATTCTTGTCTATATAATCAACATATTCTATATGCTCATCATAAGCATTAATATAAAGGTTATGCTTTTCTGTTGTTACCTTCCATACTGGTACGGCGTTTGTCAAGGGATCTTCCAAAGGAATGGAGTCATACAGCTTTAAATAATAGCCTTGTTCTATCTTATTTATCAAAGTTGGTCTTACATTGCTGTAATTGCCTCTGGCTATCATGTAGGTTTTGTTTGATGGCTGTTCAAAATCCTTTATTATTGGATTTTTCTTATAATAGCTCGTAGTTCTGCTAAGAGCATCCAAAGGTGATATTATTCTGTCCTCATTTCTTATCTCATGTATGCTTCCAAACCATACAATATGTGCTTCTCTTACTCCATTACTGGAAGCCAGAATTTCTATATGGCTTTCTCCTATAAAGTTAGTTTTATATCTCTGTCCGTACCTAACCTTTCGAAAGCCATCCTCGCTGCTGATTCGTTCAAAATATTTGTTAACCTTATCAAACTTTAACATTTGAAGAAACTTATTTATTTCTTCCTGACACAGCCTTTGATTATCATTGGGCACAGGCTGCTTGGACTTATCCAAATAGTGCAGCTCTCTATTGTTTCTAACGGTAATAACAATGCTCCCCAGCTCCAGCCTTCTCTCGTTGTTCTCAATAGTTTCTTTTATAACTCCCTTTTCCGTAAATAGTGCAGCAACTTCCTGATCGGTAAATTGTCTGTAGCTGACAACTGCGGGATATATATTCTCTACCTTATCAGGCAGCTTAGCCGAAACATAAATCTTATTCTTATTTAGATACTTTATTACGTTATCCTTTTTTTCCTGACTTATATTTATTATATCGCCTCTGCTGATATTATAGAGATGATAGCCAAGAAAAGCATTAACGGCTATAAATACGATTATCAATATAGTTTTTGCCTTAGCCCAATCCATTAGATTAATCTCCTTCGCTGCGTTAAATTCCTATATACATCAATGTGCTGCAACACCTTGGCTTAAAGCTGATCTATTATTACTCCCGTTTCCGTATATTTATCATATCTTATAATCAGCTTTTCCTTTTTGCTCTCTTTATCTTCTTGGGGATTTTTGGTTGTAATATCTACCACCCAAACAGGAGTCAGCGCATTATTGCTTTCGTAGTATGCAATATACATATCATCAATTGATACTAGCTTGCTGTTTGAGGGTCTTTTGTCATTCCAGCTTTTAATAAGATCCGCTGCTTCGCTAAATCCTACAGTCAAATAGCTGTCTCCTCTTTCAGATATCTGACTGACAGTCCTTTTATATCTTTTTACCTCACTGCCTACTATTTCAACCTCTATTGTATGCCTGTTTGTATTTGTACTTGTAATTATAGGTATTCCCTCTTGTCTATAGCTGTACTTTATAATATACCTTATGTTCCCGCCCTGGTTTTGTATATCTATATGAGAGACGTAGGCATCACTGGGAAAACCCATATGCTTATCCACGAAATCCGAGCTTATTTTCATGGCATCCTGCAAGCTGACATTAATGCTGCTTCCAGAGAATCTGAATTTTATATATTCCAATGTACCATTAACATCAATTTTTACAGATGCCTCCTCCCGGTCAGTGAATCTCCAAACACCGCCCGGCTCTGCACTGCTGCTGATTTCCGAGGCTTCATTTCCAAAGAAGTTTACTATTTCATCTGTAACTGTACCATCACTTACAAACTCCTTTTTAACCTCCATAATAGGCAGTGTGACTGTATCTATAGGAACAATTACATTTCTGCCAAAGGAATACCCATCAGGTGAATCACTTATTGCTTCGTTATACTTGTTTAAAAATATATATTTAGTCTTATTAAGCTCAGAGTTTTGACTTATAATCTGATTAATGTACCGCTCCAAATCAGTTTCCGCAAAGCTCAGCTGAAATTCAAATACAGAAGAGTCCTTCTCCTGCTTTTTATCATATAAATAAATCTTACTGCTGCCTGGCACAAACACTACGGTATCAATGCACTTAATTTCACCATGAACATTATTGTTCAATTTAAGAAGATTTGCAATTGTATCTGAATTGTCCAGTTCATTGCTTACAAGCTCAAGACTTATTTCATTTCTCAGCTTATCTAATGTCTCAAATGGCTTTCTTTTATATGCTATTTCTCCATTTGATAAAATTTGTCTTAATAACTCCCTGCAATCATCCAGCAAAACATCATATTGATCTACACCGCTTTTATTTAAAACTGATATTTTGTATTGCTTCCCTACGTTAATAATTACTTTATCCGGCTTAAAAAGCTGAGATATATCATAGGATGCATTTTGATATAAAAACTGCTTGTTATTGTTTCGCTGCATAATAAAAATACCCTCAATGGATGGATATAGCCATATTCGGGTAGTTAATACAAAATTTAATATTACTAATAAAATGAGTACTACGGACTTTACTCTTTCTCTTTTCAAAAATATCACCTTTTATTTTTCTAAGCTTTAATCCAAGCTCTCACCTATATTTTTTAATATATAACTTTTTAAAAAATCATTTACCTGCTTCTTATCTACTAATTCAACCAGCATAGTCAATGTCTCTGTGTTTCCATTTTTATCCTTCGCTTTAAGCACTATCTTATTTCTGCCCAGCTTCCATGTTACAGATCTTGCATATATGCTGGAAGCTCCAATTTCCCACTGCTCTGTCTTATCCTGAAGCACCCATTCCCCAATCGTATCAAGACTATTTTCTGACTGCTTCTTTTTTAATACTACAGATTTTTCTTCATCGGTTTTAAACCAATATTGCTGAAAAGTAATTACTGTACCCTCTTTCGCACGTACACATAAGGCATAGCTTTTTTCAAAGGTTTTTACTCCATCGATATTATTTAATATCTCTACAATAGGTGAGCCGCCTTTATTATTAGCTTTTGCAATGGTATCTGCGAATATAGGCATACTTGTAGTAATGATAGTTGAAACAAGTGTTGCTAATATTAAAAATACAGCTATAAAACTTTTCTTTAACATATCAATTCCTCCAGGAATTTATTATAATATAAAAAATGCCTAATAGATGTGCTGTATACCAAAAAACAAATGACCCCTTGGGTTTAATTTATGTAAACTCTTATGGTCATTTTTATAGTGATATCCATGTTGTACCTTGTATATATTATATCTCTGAATTGTTACAACACTATTACAACACAGTTAAGCTTATTTTACATTATGGGTAAAATAATATAACCTTTCCAATTATAATAAAAACCCTATATCCCAACTAATTGATTATTTATATTCTGTAAAAATACTATAGAAAGTATACTTGTTCTATGCTGTTTACTTAAATTTATGCTTTGCTTGTACTCTTTTGCGGTAAGCCTATTATAACCTGTGTGCCTTTTCCATATTCACTTTCTATTTTTATATAGCCCTTATGAGCCTCAACTATCTGCTTTGCTATGGATAAACCAAGCCCCGTACCTCCCATTGCCCTTGAGCGAGCTTTATCAACCCTGTAAAATCTTTCAAATAGCCTTGGAATATCCTCCTTAGGTATACCTATGCCTGTATCAGTTACTGTAATTACATTGTATTCCTTATCATTTGCTGTCATTACCTTTATTTCACCATTTTCAGGAGTGTACTTTATAGCGTTACTGATAATATTAATAATAACCTGCTCTATGCGATCCTTATCTCCAAACCCTTCAAGCTTATCCGCTTCCGATTCAAAGGTTAGCTTCTGCCCCTTCTGTTTAGCGGAAATATCCATCTTATATAAGCACTCTTGAAGTATACTGGTTAGATTTATTTCTCTCATATTCCACTGGATGTTGTCATAATCAAGCTTGGAAAGCTGTAGTAAATCCTTTACCAGTCTAGTCATTCTATCTGACTCGCTGTTTATGACATTAAGAAAGTTAATAGTATACTCCTTATTTTCCAAAGCTCCATCCAAAAGCGTCTCTGTATAGCTTTTAATAGTAGTAAGTGGAGTTCTCAGTTCATGGGATACATTGGCAACAAATTCTTTTCTCATCTTGTCCAGTTTTTCCTGCTCAGTAACATCCTGTAGCACAACTATAACACCATTTATTTCATTTTTTTCATTTTTAAAGGGTTCTACATTCATTTTTATAATTGATTTATTTATTGAGATGATATTATGGTTTTTTTCACTGCCATTAAACAGCTCCTCTGTTGTTATACTCAGACCGTACTCCTTGGCAAAATCATCAAAGCTGCTATTTTCAAGCTCCTGCTCCTCAATATTGAATATACCAAAAACTGCTGGATTGGCGTGAATTATTTTGCCATGATTATTTACTGCTATAATACCATCGGTCATATGTGTTACTATCGTATCAACCTTGTTTTTTTCGTTAAATACTTCCTCCAGTGTATTTTTTAGTCTGGAGGACATATAGTTAAACATCTGAGTAAGTTGTCCAACTTCATCATTTGACTTAACTGTGATTACCTGTCCATAATCACCCTTTGCCATCTTCTCGGCCTTTGAAGTAACCTCCTTTATAGGCTCCGTAATAGTTCTTGCTAATACTATGCCCAAAAGCACAGTAATAGAAAGAGCCAAAAACGTAGCATTGGTGAGCATACTTCTTATACCCTTTATGCTTTCCTCGCTAGAAGACAAATCCACCCCTACATATAAAGCTCCAATAATCCTGTTATCAATGCCGGAACGTATAGGAATGGTATTATATATATAATATTCATCACTATCATCCTTTTCAGAAAGCTCTGTCTGTCGTTTATATACTTCTTCCAGTTGTACAATTATATAGCTTCTGTAATCCTCAAACTTTTTGTTTTTGTATACTACATCAGTGCCTGAGAATATTGCTACAGAGCGTATATGGGGACCCTGACTTAAAAACCAGTCCTCACCCTTTTCTTGTATATCAAAGGTTTTACTAGTTTCAGATGCCCTATCCAAATAACTTCCCAGTGTCTCTGCAAATCTCATGGCACTTGTCTTGGCTGTATCCTGCATGATTTCCATTTGAGTACTCTTAAACTGCTCTGTAATATAAACCCCTACAATGGACATAGCAAGCCATACCAGTAAAAAAGAAATTATAACAAGCTTCCATTGGATGCTTTTCAACATCTTACTATATCCTCCTAAAGTAATACCCTACTCCCCTTTTAGTTTGAACATATTTTGCGCTGCTAGGATCATCCTCAATTTTTTCCCTCAAGCGTCTTACAGTAACATCTACAGTTCTGACATCACCATAGTACTCGTAGCCCCATACCTCCTCAAGCAGTGTTTCTCTTGAAAACACCTGCTCAGCATTAAGGGAAAGATACCTTAAAAGCTCAAACTCTCTGAGGGTAAGCTCTATTACATTATCATTTTTTCTAACCTCATATCTGTTTAAATCTATTATGAGATTACCTGATTTAATAACCTGCCCCTTGCCTTCCCCTCCGCTGCTTGCAAAGTTTACCCTTCTTATATTAGCCTTAACCCTTGCCATAAGCTCTCTTACACTAAAGGGCTTAGTCATATAATCATCAGCTCCAAGCTCCAAGCCTAAAACCTTGTCAACCTCTTCTTCCTTTGCAGTAAGCATTATTATAGGTGTATTAATATTCTCTCTAAGCTTTTTGCACACTGTAAAGCCGTCCAAAATCGGAAGCATTATATCCAATACTATAAGATCCGGCTTATACTCATAGGTCATATTAATAGCCTGCTGTCCATCTTCAGCCACAACAACCTTATAGCCTTCCTTTTCAAGATTAAACTTTATAATATCAGATATAGGCTTTTCATCGTCAACAACGAGTATTCTGTAATCCATTTAACCCACTCCTTCATGTGTTACTATATTGAGCTTATATTTACATACATATTCTTGAATGTATGGTATTCCATGATATCATATATAAGAGCAACATATATAATAGTTTATGCTATTTTTGATATAATAAAATCAGCATTTACAAGTATATTATGGTTTAATGCTTAAAACTCTCTAATATAGCAAGTTTTCAATAGTATATGTCAATCTTAAATTAATTTCCCTATAATTATACCATAGCATAAAAATTATTAAAATTAAATTGTAATTCTATAGAGAAACAACTTCAAAATTGAATTTTTCCAGTTATTTCTCACAAATAGATAATCAACTCTTAACGAATTGATATTTATAGGGCTAAAGACCTATAAATATAGGCACATTTACTTATGGGCAATTTGACAGAAAAATTTTACAATATTAATATCTCAACAAATTATATTTATATCCCCCCGGATATAAGAAAACAGATTTGATATTTGTTTTCTCTTTTTTTTGCTAAAAATAAAAAGATGCATCAAATGACTGCATCCTTCTAATTTATAAAGAAACAACTTCAAAATTAAATTTATCCAATTGTTTCTCACAAAGAGATTAGCAGCTCTTAACAAAAAGTATTTTGAGTTTTAAAGCTATTTATCTATAACAATTGCGTTAAATCATTATTCAAATATTCATTTGCACTAAAGCCATATACTCTTAAAAAGGCAGCATCCAAGCTATTACCTGATCTTAATAACTGTAATACCTGCATAAGCTTGTCCTTTCCATATGCTTCAATAATAATTTTTACAGCATCAAAGGATTGTCTGTATGCCTGAACCTCTCTAATCGAAATAAAATTATTTCTAAGCTCATCCGCTGTAAAAAGTGTTTCATACTCAAAGCGAGGAGCCCATTCTATTCCTATTTTTTCATATTCTTCATATAATGCAATTCCCTCCGTCAGCCATAGCTCTATATTGCCCCTAGTTATATCGTCTACAACCTTGTGAGTGTACTCATGCAATATGGGACCATTTTCTGCGAAAAAATCTATAGGATTCAGTTTGTTTTCTTCATATGCATTTGGCGAAAGTATATGAATTATTCCCATACTATAAAAGCCCATAACAGCCTGTCCTCTTACCGAGCTTTGATAATCCCACATGTGCTGTTGATCCTCATATACAAAAACAATCATCTTATTTTTAGGATAGTAATTGTACTCTTGATTTATAAGATTATAGCTTTCCTCAAAGATTCTTGCTACATTTCTAATAATATTTTCATCCTTTTCCTTATATCGCAAAATAAAATGCTCTGTTTCATAAGTGTAAAAATAAGACATTATTTCTGTATTTCTAACCTGCACAAAAACCTTCAATGCTTTGTAGCCCTGAGACTTTGCAATTATTAAGCTTTTTTCATTAAATACAAACAACAAGCTGCATATTAGTATTAAAAATACTGCTGTTTTTTTTAGTTTTTGTACTTTCATTTTTACCTTCTTTCTAACGAAAAAGCTATAGAGTTTTTAGCTTAAAACTTAAATTATTCCATGCTAAAGACCTATATAGAAAGCAATAATTATCACATGAATAAATTCAGTTTTATGCTGCTTCCCTTTACATATAATCCAGTTATAATATTATTATATAACATCATTATGTAAACTTCATTGGAAAGTATAAGCATGTTCTTACAATAAAAAAAAGCTGTATGCATATGGAAATAACATCCATAGCCTACAGCTTCATATTATTGACTAGCACCTTAGTGACAACCACTGCAACCGCCGCAGCTTCCGCTGCTGCAGCCGCCGCCCTTTGTTGTTCCTCCAGAGCCGCATTTTCCTTCAAAAACCTGTTTTATTTCCTTACTGCCGCATTTTGGACAAACTACTTTATCACGATTTGACGAATTTACTATTTCAAAAAATTTTTCACCACACTCAATACATGCAAAATCTAATGCTGGCATAGTTATTCCTCCTCTATTTTCTGTCATACTCTTGATGGTTTATATAGGTATATTTTACACTGTATGCTTTTATTATTCAATCTCTTATAGCAATTGTTATGGAGAAACAACTTCAAAAATAAATTTTTCCAGTTGTTTCTCACAAAGAGATTAGCAGCTCTTAACGAAAAGTATTTTGAGTTTTATAGTATCTATACAGCTTTACAGTTATTCTAGTATATTGCCAGTTACTATAAGCTTATCATATTCACCTTTTCTTTATTTTTATCATAGTATGAAATATATTAATGCTTTGTTTTGAAGAAATATTTATACCTATCATTACAGATAAATTTCCAAATTGGGGGATGGCTATGAAAATAATAAAAAAATTAATTTCTAAAGTACCCATCACTACCTATTCTCGAAAGGTTGATCCGGCAGTAAAAGAAATGATTTCTATAAAAAAGCTTAAACAAATACCTCTGATTATTATTTTCAGGCACGAGCCGGATTCAATATTACTTTCCAGAGTAAAGAGACTAGGCTTAAAGATTAAATATGTTATACCCTTTGCTAAAGCTATATGCGGTATACTGCCAGTAAGAAATTTTGCAACACTGGCAGGAATTCTCGAAATAGAAAAAATATACTACGATGGAAAGGCATTTTTAATGGGTGAGGCTTCAAATAAGCAGGCAGCCGCCCAGCCAAAGCTTCCAAGCAGCAAGAACACTCACCTGTCTGGCAAGGGAGTATCAGCAGCCTTTATTGATTCTGGCGTATATCCTCACCCCGACTTAACAAAACCAATAAACAGGATAGCCGCTTTTAAGGATTTTGTTAAGGGTATGGATTTCCCCTATGACGATAATGGTCATGGAACTGCCTGCATAGGCGCAGGCTTTGGAGCTTCTACAGATGGAAAATTCAAGGCTTCTGCTTATGATGCAAGCATAATATGTGCAAAAGCCTTTGACGAGTTTGGCATGGGTTTCTATTCCGACATACTCGCAGCAATGCAGTGGATACTGGATATAAGAGAACAATATGATATTAAAATTATGGTACTCCCTTTTGGTACCTCCTCCTTCAGCAATCAGTTTGACTTGCTTAGCAATGCATCCGAATGTCTGTGGAACAGAGGACTTTTTGTTAGTACCTGTGCTGGAAATATGGGACCTAACGATAGTACAATTACAAGCCCAGGTATATGTGCATCCTGCTTTACCTCCGCTTCATGTACCCTGATTGAAGCTCATCCCAAGGCTGCTTCTTTTAGCAGCAGAGGTCCTGTTTATGCAAAAGTGGATAAACCGGATGTCATAATGCCCGGACATAATGTAAATACGCTAAACGCAGATATTTCCTATAATCCGCTGAACAAGGCTTATTATGATTTCAAAAAAGCTGGCATCAGCTATAAAGAAGCAAGCGGCACATCCATAAGTGCCAGCTTATCTGCCGCTGCCGCTGCACTTATATTCCAGAAAAATAGTTCATTAACTCCAGAGGATGTTAAAAGTATATTAAAAACCTGTGCTATATCAATAAACGAACTGAAAATTGTGCAAGGGGCAGGAATGATAGATATAAAAAAGCTGGAAGAATTATAAGCATTCTTCCAGCTTTAAATTATTTTAAATAGTTTAATGGATTTTGAGGAACGCCGTTTTTTCGTATCTCAAAGTGCAGATGCGGTCCGGTGCTTCTACCTGTATTGCCTACGGCTCCAATCTTTTGACCTTTATGTACCTTATCTCCAACTTTTACGTTATATTTGCTAAGGTGTCCGTAATAGGATGTAAAGCCGCCGCCATGATCAACTATTATGAGCTTTCCATATGCGCCCTTGGTTCCAACCCATGTAATCACTCCGCCATCTGCTGCATTTACCGCCGTTCCGATAGGTGCTGCCAAATCTATACCGGTATGACTTCTACCCCATCTTTGCCCGAACTTTGACGATAAACGCCCTCTTGTAGGATACGCAAACGTGCCTGTTCCCTTCTTTGGCGGTACAGCTTTAGTGCCTTTAACAAGTATTTGAGGCTTTGGAGCTTTTATTTCCTTTTCAGATAGCACAGCTCTGGATTCTTCAATACCGTTTATCTTTGTTACGTCAGCAACAACTTCCTTTTCCCCATATTCACCCTTAACCTTTACGTTTGTTTGATCCTTGTACAAGGAATCACTAAACTCTACCTTTTGCTCGTATGGAATTTGTGCTGTATATGTTAAGGTTTCTACTGTTTTTACACTTATTAACGGCTTGGGAATAACTAAATTCAAAACCAAGTCAATTTTAAGCTTGCTTGGATTAACTGTAGGGTTAGCCCTTGTTAAGTCATCCATACTCATATTATATTTTTTTGATATGGACCAAAAGCTATCACCTGATTGAACCTTATGAGTTCTTTCCTCCGTTGTACCCTTAATAACAAAATCTATAACTTCGTCCAGAATCATTATTTTATTAATATCATTATACTCCTGCTTTACCTCTACAGCTTCAGCAAAAGTTATTTCTTTCATTTTTGTGGCATCTGTACCCTTAAGAAAATACTGCTTTACTGCTTCAAGCACATTATCAGCATCTTCCTTTGTTTTCAGTACAGCTATAACGCCTCCATCAGCATATATACTATGGGTTTCTACTGTAAAATTTATTTGTTTCTTAAAAGCCTCTAAAAGCTGAGTCTCATTTATCACTTCTTTCCTTGAAGCTCTGGACTTATCGGCAGTTACTTCTGCTGTTAGCATAATATTTGTTTGTGCCGCTTGCTGATAAAATTCCTCCAGCTTTTTCTGTGCGGTACCAATAATTTTTTTATCTCTTACTTTTCCTATTTCAACTCCATTAACCTTTACGGCATAAGCTATGCCAGAAAAATATATGTATATCGAAAAAATAATCACTATGGTTACAGCACTAACACTGAATAAAAACCTCTTTTTATTTACGATTTTCTTCGCAAATTTGGGACTGGAAAATCCGCTGAATTTATCTTTTAGTTTTGGAAAAATATTTTTTAACCCATTTACGCAGTCCTTATACATCTCCCTTAGCTTAATTTCAGGCATTATTTACTCTCCTTTCGTATACAAGATAGCATATAATATATGCTTATATATTATCTTGAAATAATAAGTCGATTTTAAAATCACCTTACTATATCTTATGTAAAATTCTATGAGCTTTCTATACATTTTTAAAACTTAAGTTATTCCAGTTGTTTCTCACAAAGAGATTAGCAACTCTTAACGAAAAATATTTTGAGTTTCAGAGTTGGTTATATATAAAATACAGTATATCTATTTTATTCTACTATAAAACATATAAACCTTCAATTAATTATTATTCAAATTACTTCAATATATGCTTAATACGATATGAGAAGGATATAAATTATTTTATATGTAAAAAATGCTGATTACTTTACATCAGCTATACAAATTAGTTTTTGTGCCTTATCAAATAAAGTATATTCAGTGGTGTTTATTATAGTATGCATTTTATATCCATTTCATTATTCATTTTACTTATTTACACAATTAATTATATATGGATTATACATGTATACATGTTAATAATTTCTTTAACATGATTAACTATACCATGTTAAAGAAATCATCTAAATATGGTATAATTATGATATCTTTTGCTATTTACCATAATCAAAACTTATGAGGTGCTTATATTGAATAATTTTAGATACAAAACAAATAAAGAGGATTTGCATAATACTGCTATTGAGAATATATTTATTAATCACTATATGCCGGCTGCGCCAGGTGATTATGTCAAGGTCTATATACTTGGGCTTAAGTATGCTGCAAGCTATACTAATAACTATCTTTCAAATGAAGTGCTTGCAAAAACCTTGAATCTATCTCAGGAGGAAGTGCTTAATGCATGGAGGTACTGGGAGGAACAAGGTATAATCAAGCTTAATATGGGACTCGCAGAGCATGAAAAAGGCAGTTATGACATAGAGTTTCTGAGTATAAAGGAGATAGTGCTTAATATTAAGGACGCTCCTGTTATTACAGACAAATACAGTCCTCAAAGAATCATTAATTCACGAAGCAATTACAAAATCAAGGACATGTTTGAGTACATAAAAAAGATTGCCGGAAGAGAAGCTTCACAAAGCGAAATGTTCACCTTTCTGGATTGGATTGATGACTATGGCTTTCCACCGGATGTAGTTATGCTTATTATAGAAGATTGTTTTTCCAGAAATAAGAAAGATCTTCCTTATTTAAAGCAAGTAGCTAAGAATTGGTATGATGCAGGTATTAATTCTGCCGAAAAAGCCGCTGAATATGCCGCAAGACACAAGGAAAAGTGGCAAAAATACAGCAGGGTAATTAATTTTTTACGTCTTGGCAGGCAGCCTACGACTCCTGAGGAAGAACTAATGCATAAGTGGTTTTATACCTATGAATACAGTGAGGACATTGTACTTAAAGCCTGTGAGCTTACTGCTCAAACCATAAAACCCTCCTTTCACTATATTGATAAGATACTTACAGAGTGGAACAACTGCAAGCTCAAAACCATGGAAGAAATAGAAGCCTATATACTAAAGCACGATACCAAGAAGGATAGGAGCATTAGCAAGGAAGCAAAAAGCAGTAAATCCTTCAACAATTTTTCAAACCGTACATATGACACCAAGCTGCTTAAAGAAAATCTCTTAAAAAAGAGCCGAGGTGAGTTAAGTGAATAGAACACAGCAGATAATGAAGCATTACGAGGATATCAGAGAAAAATCTAAAAATGATTTGGAGCATCGAAAAAGCATTGTTTACGAAAAGCTGCCGAGACTTAAAGAAATAGAAAAGGAAATGGTGCGAATAAGTGTTGATATAACTAGGGCTATACTAAAAAACTCTCAGGAAAGAGAAAAGCTTTTGGACGAACTACATAAAAAACAAATGGATTTAAAAATAGAAAAAGCTGAGCTTTTATCCTCCTACAAGTATCCTATAGATTTCCTAGAGCTAAAGCATCAATGTAAAAGCTGCAAGGATACAGGCTTTGTAAATAATTCAAAATGCGGCTGCTATATTCAAAAGGAAATAGATTTGCTATACAAGCAGTCAAGCATGAGCGACAGCTTTAAAAAAGAAAACTTCGATCAGTTCAGAATAGACTTTTACTCCGATGAAAAAAACGAGCATGGTCAATCTCCAAGAGATAATATGAAGGATATTTTTAAAAAATGTCTGGATTTTACAAAAAGCTTTGATAATAACAATAAAAACCTTTTATTTATAGGAAAGCCGGGGCTTGGAAAAACCTTTTTATGTAAATCAATAGCAAAGGAGCTTATTGATCATAACAAAAGCGTAATATACCAGCATAGTCCCGATTTAATTGATATAGTCAGGAAATACAAGTTTGATTTTGATAATGAGGAGCAAAACAGCCAGTACCTAAGTGACATTTACAACTGTGACCTGCTTATTATTGATGACCTTGGCACAGAGCTTACTACTCAGTTTTCAGGTCTGGCTATCTACAATATATTAAACCGACGCATCAGCAATGATAAGAAGCTGATTATTTCAACCAATCTTGATGTGGACGAAATAATTAAGGTGTATTCCGATAGAATAACCTCCAGAATATTTGGCAACTTTGATATGTTTGAATTTATCGGAGATGATATACGTCTTAAGATGCATAGGATAATATAATAAAAGGAAGCTTTTCGCTATAACGGAGAGCTTCCTTCTATGTTTGACAAAAAATATTTTGTCAAACATTCTCACAAAATATTTTTTGTCATGGGCTTTATATATTCCATAAATACCCTAATGCTGTGTATTTAAATCTTAAGTACGATAGTTGTAATCTAATTTTAATGGTTAACATGATTAAACAGATAGATAAGTTAATTTCAAACTCTACGATAGGTGAGAGTTATTGCAGCTCTAGGCAATAATTGGTATAATTTATTTATTATTAGTACGAGGCTATTGAAGGGAGAAAAAGAATGAAACTATATGGTGCGTTGATTATGGATATTGTGGGATCTAAAAAGTTTGAAAATCGTGGTGCTTTACAGGAAAAATTGAATGGTTATATAGACATGATGAATGAAAAGTACGCAGAGATACTGCCATCACCTATAGCTATCACAGTAGGGGATGAATGGCAGATGATCACTACTAATCCTTCTATGTGCTATGACCTAATCCATGAATTTCAACAACTTTTATGGAAAGATAATGTTGAATTTTACGCAGGGATAGGAATTGGCGATTTGAATACAAATATTGTTTCTAATATTGGCTGGATGGATGGTCCTTGCTTTCATATGGCAAGAGAGGCTATTAATATTGCAAAAGATGGAAGTGTGGGTAAAAATAAGCGTATTTATAGTAATAATAATCGCATTTTTTTTAAAAGGGTGACCTATATGTCTAATAATGGGTATGAAACTGGAAAAGATGAAGCGTGGCAGGAAGTTGCTGCGACAAGTGAGAATATTACTAATTTGGATAACGAACAGCCATTTAAGAAAACGAAAGTAAAATTTAATGAGGCAATTCAGCTAAAAAAAATCATAACCGAACTCCCTTTATCTTCTTTAATTAATACACTAATCGAAAATACAGAAATACTCAAAGCCCATATGACACCAAGGCAGAAAGAGGTTTATATAGAATATTCTAAATTAGGCACTTATTCAAAGGTGATTGAAGCACGTGAAGGTAATTCTAAAGAATCTAAAAGCGGAATCAGCCAAAAACTTAGAAGTGCTGAGTATTTTGCAATCAAACATAATCATGAGATAATCAAGGATTTATTGGATTATTGCTGTAAACTAATGGAGGTAGGTTATGACTTTAGCATCCTATAATGATATTATAATCCGATTTCTCCTTGCTCATGTAATAGGAGATTTTGTATTTCAATCTAAAAGAATAGTAGATACAAGAAATGCTAGAAATGTCATAAAGAGAATTAGAGGGAATTGTATTCATTGCGTTATTCATTTGATTATCTTATGGATATTAATGTTGCCATTTCCTTTTAACAAAATAATTATTCCAATTTTAATATCTATTTGTATTCATTTTGTATTGGATTATATTAAATCTACACTTATATCCAATAATATAATCTCACCAGACAATATCTATATATTTCTTACTGATCAGATTTTACATTTATGCGTTATATTCACTATAGGTTATTTTACTGCTATAGAAATCAAATGTAAGAACAATATTTTATCTATACTAGAATTTTTTTTCAAAGATGCATATACAATTGTACTCAACATATTAAATAACCAGACTATAATTACCTTGACATTTCTTTTATTATTGGCAACTTGGGGAATGGGTATGTTTATCAATATATTTCTTGAATATATACAGAGAAAAAATCAACATGGTATTTTGGTATCTAGTAAAATTGTGCTACTTTGTAAAAAGGAAAAAGATACTACTGATACAGGCATAGTAAATGGTGGATTTATTATAGGTCTACTAGAAAGATTATTGATTATTTTTTCCATAGTAATAGGGAGGGCAGAGCTGATTGGATTTATACTAGCTGTAAAGGCTGTCGCTCGTCTCAAAAAATTTGACGATGATCGCTTTGTAGAAATGTTTGTTATAGGTAGCTTCATAAGTTTTATAGCGTCTATTATTATTGGCGAAATTATTTTAAAAATGAATATATTTCATAAGTTCATTTAGCAAATAATAACTATAGAATGTTTTTGCTGTTTTACATATTTCAATGCTTCTCTTGCCTTATGAAAAGAAGGTCCATCTAATTGGTTTACTGTTAGCTCAAAATTATTAATTGTAATCTCTCCAATTCCTATTCCACAGTAAAAATCAATTGTGTCCAACTTTTCATGAAAATAATTTATAATAGCGGTATAGTTGCATGGATAGTGTAAAAGACCTTGCCATTCATCTCCTAGAGTTATAATAAATTTTGAAGCTATAAAAGAGGCAAATCGGTTATTTGCCTCTTTTAACATATCAATTAGAAAATATTGAACCTCCTCACGGTTTTTGAGCTGTTTTGAATTTTTTATATCACAAATCATTGTTAAATATTCCATATAAATTATCCCCTTTATTAGTTTAGATATAATACTAAACTCATCTATAGTTTAGCTTTAAACATAAACATATTTAATTATTGCCACTGAGTCTACTAATTAAACAGTAATATGATATTAGCTTATGTCTATAATATATAACTGTGCTTGGTTATATAGGTAAAATAATCGTTAATGCAAAATAACCTAGAAATCATAAAGAATATCAAATTTAATAGAATCGTAAGGGTCATTGATATAACACTGGATTAATTTATAGCAAAGAATTTACATCTATCAAAAAAATAAAAAATCGTATCTATAAAGATACGATATACATTCTTTAAATGGAGCTGGTGATGGGACTCGAACCCGCGACCTGCTGATTACAAGTCAGCTGCTCTACCAATTGAGCTACACCAGCTAATTCAATAAGATTTATGGCGACCCAGAACGGGCTCGAACCGTCGACCTCCAGCGTGACAGGCTGGCATTCTAACCAACTGAACTACTGGGCCATGTATTTGTCTTATTGACAAAGTATATTATATTATATACTTTTTTTGTTGTCAAATACTTTTTTATGGTATTTTTGGTGGGCACAACAGGGATCGAACCTGTGACCCCCTGCTTGTAAGGCAGGTGCTCTCCCAGCTGAGCTATGCGCCCAAATAGTGGTGACCCATAGGGGACTCGAACCCCTGTTACCGCCGTGAAAGGGCGGTGTCTTAACCGCTTGACCAATGGGCCAGATGGTGACTCACCGGAGAATCGAACTCCGGACACCATGATTAAAAGTCATGTGCTCTACCGACTGAGCTAGTGAGTCAAACTTGTGAGCTCTTTCGCTCACATTTATACATTTTACAGGTTTATTGCTTGTTTGTCAACACTATTTTAAAACTTTTTTTATTTATATATATATACTTTATTTACACATATTCACAACACCCTAGAACTCTTCAATTACAATGGTTTGATCACGTTTTGGTCCTACAGATAGTATTGATATTCGAGTTTCACAAAGCTCCTCTATTCTTTCCAGATACCTTATTAGATTGGTTGGAAGCTTTTTATACTCTGTTATATTGCTGACATCCTCCCAGCCGTTAAACTCCTCATATATAGGTTCACATTCTGCAAGATCCTCTATGCTGGCAGGAAAATCTCTTATTATCTCATTATTTATTTTATAGCCTACACATATCTTAACCTTATCAAAACCTGCAATAGTATCCAGCTTGGTTATAGCAAGCCCCGTAAGTCCGCTTATTCTGGCAGCATATCTTACAATTACAGCGTCGAACCAGCCGCATCTTCTTGCTCTTCCGGTAACTGTTCCAAACTCAAAGCCTTTTTGCCTGATAAGCTCTCCAGTACTGTCATGCAGCTCTGTAGGAAATGGGCCTTTGCCAACTCTGGTAGTATAGGCCTTAACTACACCAACAGCTTTTTGTATCATGGACGGACCTATGCCGGCACCCACACAGACACCTCCTGCTACTGGATGTGAAGATGTTACATAAGGATATGTTCCATAATCCAGATCTAAAAGAGTACCTTGAGCACCTTCAAACAGTACCCGCTTATTAGCTTTTATTGAGTTATACACCAGAACACTTGTATCCGCCACATAAGGACGAAGCTGTTCAGCATATTGCAGGTATTTTTCCAATACCTCATCATAACTGTAGCCCTCAAAGCCGAATATTTCTTTAAGATACTGATTTTTTATTTCTATATTTTGCTTAAGCCTTTCAGCAAAAACATCTTTTTTCATAAGGTCGCATACTCTTATACCTATGCGCTCTGTCTTATCCATATATGCCGGCCCAATGCCTTTTTTAGTAGTGCCTATATCATTGCTGCCTCTTCTAATCTCAGATAATTCATCTATCTTTTTATGATAAGGCAGTATTATATGGGCTCTATCACTTATTTTTAGATTTGATGTTGGTATATCTCTATCATGAAGCTTTTTTATTTCGCCTAGAAATGCCTCAGGATCAATTACAACACCATTTCCTATTATATTTAGCTTATCAGCGTGAAGTATTCCTGAAGGTATCAATTGAAGCTTATACTGCTGATCATCAACCTCAACAGTGTGACCGGCGTTATTGCCTCCTTGATATCTAACTACTACATCTGCTTTATTTGTAAGATAATCTGTAAGCTTACCTTTTCCCTCATCTCCCCATTGTGCACCAACAATAACCATTGAAGGCATAACTTTCACCTCTTCCGTATTTTTTAATCAGTCTTATGCTAGTTTTTATACTTGCTGCCTAACAGTCTTGCCACATGGACACCGCTTGCCGCAGCCTGAGATAGAGAATGTGTCACGCCTGAGCTGTCACCCAGTATATACAAGCCTTTTATAATTGTTTCAAGGTTTTCGTCTACTTTAACCTTTGAATTGTAGAATTTAACCTCTACACCATATAGCAGCGTATCTTCATTTGCTGTACCCGGTGCTATTTTATCTAATGCTACTATCATTTCAATAATATCATCAAGCTGTCTTTTTGGGATTACAAGACTCAAGTCTCCAGGTGTAGCATTTAGGGTTGCTCTTAAGAAGCTTTTTTCCATTCTTCTTTCACTTGATCTTCTGCCCTTTATCAAATCACCAAACCGCTGAACCAGTACACCGCCGCCCAGCATATTTGATAACCTTGCAATAGACTCTCCATACTCATTACTGTTTTTGAAGGGCTCTGTAAAGCGATTAGAAACCAATAGAGCGAAGTTTGTATTTTCTGTATGGTATTTAGGGTCAGAGTAGCTGTGTCCGTTTACTGTTATTATTCCGTTAGTATTCTCAGTTACTACTTCTCCATGAGGGTTCATACAGAAGGTACGAACTAAATCGTTATATTTTTTTGTTCTATAAACTATTTTGCTTTCATAAACCTCACTGGTAATATGCTCAAATACTGCTGCCGGCAGCTCAACTCTCACACCAATATCCGCTCGGTTGCTTTGAGTTTGAATTCCCAGCTTGCTGCATACCTTGGAGATCCACTTAGAGCCGGATCTGCCTGTAGCCAAAACTAAATATTCACTATTATAATCTCCATTATTAGTGGATACGATAAATTCACTGCCTGTCTTCTCAATATCAGTTACCTCTGTATCAAATATAATATCAGCATTATCCTTCAGATAGTCATAGAGATTACCGAGTATTACTAGATTTCTATCTGTTCCCAGATGTCTAACCTTTGCATCCAGCAAATGCAGGTCATATCTTAAAGCCTTTGTTTTCAGTCCTGCATGCTCTGTAGAGTAGAGCCTTGCCTCTGCACCGCCCATTTTACAATTGACTTCGTCCACATAATCCATTAAATCCAAAGCTTCTTTTCTTCCAACATATTTATACAGCTCTCCACCGAAATTATTAGTAATGTTATATTTTCCGTCTGACATTCCGCCAGCTCCGCCAAATCCGTTCATAATATTGCATACAGAGCAGTGAACGCAGGAATGTATCTTTTTATTATCAATCGGGCATACCCTTCTTTGCAAGCTGTGTCCCTTCTCCAGTATTGCAATTTTGATGTTTATATTAGCTTGAATAAGCTCATAAGCTGTAAAAATCCCACTGGCACCAGCTCCTACTATAACAACATCATATTTCATAAATACACCTCCACTATCATCTTCCTTATATTGATGATCTGTATATAGCGAACAAACTTCATAGAAAGCACATATTTCAAAAAAACTTATATAAGTTCATTGGCACTTTATATACATGAGTGAGCAGCCGCTATATTAGTTAACTTGTTGCTGCTTATCTCTATAAGTAACTAAACCTTAATTACAAATTACATATTAAGGCATCATATCCCTAAAATATACTAACAAATCAAATACGGAATGTCAATACTTTTACGAATAATTTTATATGAATTTATAATATAATTCGACATAGCACGAATAATGTTATGCTATATTAAATTCTTGTACATATTTTTTAAAGCCATAGATTGCGTTTTATTTATATTATATGTAAATGTTAATAATTTAAATAATTTTTTATAACAAAATTAAGCTAGAATCCACATTATCCACATTATCCACAGAGATATGCACATATGTTCGTACCTTTATTGCCAATTTAACTGTTTCAATACCTCTAAATTATCCGCAAAAAAAGTTATACACATTATGTTTACTTTTGCACATTATTTATACACATATGAACATGTTTATCCACAATTTATTCCCATTGTGGATAAACATGTTCACAACTTCTGTGGACTTTTTATCAATCCATTGACGAACGTTAAAAGAAATGGTAAAATTATATTAATATTTTGTCTAAAAATGGGGAATTTGAGATGTTGATTAATATTCTTAACTAATTAATTTAATAGTTGCTGATGTGGTGAATGGGTCTTTTGCTGCAATGTATTATATCAATGCATTGCAATATTGTTTTGCATTAATACACCGCTTCAGATATCCATAGTTAAGAATAGCAGGACATTAATATAGTATTAATCTACCGTGCTGGCTGCACGGTATTTTTATATCTTAATCATTGTGCATAAACCAAAATGGTTGGGCATATTTAATATTAATCGCAGGCTGTAAATGTATTGTTATTCATTTACAGCTTTTTGTTTTTTGATTACTATTTGAGCTAACAAACTTCATAATTTTAAATTTCCAGTTTCTTAACTATATAAAGCCATATTACTTGCTTTACATGCCAGTTAGGAGGTGATTAAAGCATATTGTTTGATATATTAAGTTGGGCACATTAAAGTTTTGAAGGAGGATTTTATATGAAAATAGAAACACTAAATACCGAAAGATTAGCTGATTTTGTTGACTATTGCAAAAAATATCGTTTTGACCATGATGAGTCATTTTTATATGATGATGATTTGGAAAGCTTCAAAGCTGATGAAAATAATCCCACATATTTGCTTGTAGATGATGAAAATGCAATAGTTGGCACTGCGTCTCTGACCATAATGCCCTATATAAACCATAGTAAGTGTGGACGCTTCCGCATATTTCACGCAGAAAAACCTTCTGCTAAAGCATATGATCTTATGTTTGAAGCTATTAAGCAGCATATAATAGATTTGGATCATTTGTACCTGTTTATTCCAGAAGCTAAGGTTGAAGTGGGAGCCATAATCCAAGCTTTGGATTTTGAAATTTATCGTTATTCATGGGTTCTTGTAAGGGATAATATAGAAGTGCCTGCTTTTGACTTTCCCGACGGCTTTAAGCTTAAGTCTCTTCAGTTTAATAAGGACGAAGCTGACTGGTGCAAGGTACGTAATACGGCTTTTGCTGCACTTAAGGGCTCAGAAACCCCAACCCAGCCAGAAGCCATTACAGCCTTTAAGGACGAAAGTGAATACGTTGATGGTGGTTTAATAATGCTTTATAAAGAAGACGAGCCTATAGGCATTATACGCATGACAAAGGAGCATGAAAATGATAAGGATTATGCCTTTATAGGTCCTCTGGCTGTTATGCCTGAATATCAGGGAATGGGACTTGGAAAAAATCTTCTTCGTGCGGCACTTAGCTTTGGAAAAACGGTTAACCTGCCCTATGGTATGCTGTGCGTAAATGCAGAGAATGACAAAGCAGCAGATTTATATTTAAAAGAGGGATTTACAAAGGATACAGTTATGGTTTGCTATAAATATCAAATAAAATAAAGAAAATGGTTCAGCCCGATACAGGACTGAACCATTTTTATACATTAACATATTTTTCTTTATTTGCAAACTTAGTAAACTGCCCCAGCCATACAAGCTCTACTGTACCAGTAGAACCAGCTCTTTGCTTAGCTATTATGACCTCACCTATATTTTTCTTTTCTGAATCAGGGTGATAGTATTCATCTCTATATAAAAACATTACAACGTCTGCGTCCTGCTCAATTGCTCCAGATTCTCTAAGATCAGACAAAATAGGTCTATGATCAGCTCTAAGCTCAGGAGCACGTGAAAGCTGCGCACAGGCCACCACTGGTATGTTCAGTTCCTTTGCAAGTGCTTTTAGGGATCTTGATATCTCTGATATTTCAAGCTGTCTGCTTTCAGATTGTGCCTTACCCGTCATAAGCTGCAAGTAGTCTATAACTACCAAGCCCAGGTTATGCTCTATTTTCAGTCTTCTGCATTTTGCTCTCAGCTCTGTTATAGAAATAGAAGGAGTATCATCAATATATATTGGTGCCTCTGACAAAGGACCCATGGCTCTTGCAAGCTTTACCCACTCATCCTCATTTATATCTCCCACCCTCAGTCTGTGTGCGTCTATTAATGCCTCAGCACACAGCAGACGGTGTGTAAGCTGTTCCTTTGACATTTCCAGACTGAATACTGCTGTGGCAACCTTTCCACGAACAGCAGCATGCTGAACAATGTTCATCATAAAGGATGTCTTTCCCATAGCTGGTCTTGCTGCAATCAGAATAAGCTCAGATTCATGGAAGCCGGCAAGCTTATTATCTAAATCATCAAAGCCTGTGGCTACCCCTGTAATTTTACCTTTGTTCAGATATAAGTCCTCTATCATATCAAAGTTTACAGTTAGTATATTCTTTATATGCTCATATCCCTTTGAGGATCTTTTCAAAGATATATCAAAAACACTTTTTTCGGCTTTATCTATAATAGTTAAAACATCATCCGAAGCCTCATAGCTTTTTGCTATTATCTCATTTGATGACTTTATCAGCTTTCTAAGTATAGCTTTATCTTCTATAATCTTTGCATAATACCCTACATTGTGGGTTGTAGGCACCACATTCATAAGATTAGTAAGATACGTAACTCCACCTACTGCTTCGAGGGTATTTCTAACCTTTAGCTTTTCAGTAAGTGTTATTAAGTCTACTGGTTCTCCCCGATCAAAAAGCTCTACCACCGCTTCAAAAATTTCTTTGTGAGCTTCTCTGTAAAAGTCATCTCCTGTTATTAGCTCAGTCGCTGCTGAAATGGCTTCCTTGTCCAAAAGCATTGCACCTAATACAGATTGTTCAGCTTCCAGACTATTGGGTGGTATCTTTTGGATTCCATCAATCAAGCTCATTCACTCTCCTTGGTTGTTTGTTAGGACCATTCGTTAAACATAAACTCTATTACCTCTTGAATATTGCCTGCTGCAATGATGTTTATTCCCTTAATATGTGCTGCTTCGCTTTCATTTTCAAGGGGTATTATAATATTTGCAAAGCCATGCCTTTTGGCTGCGTGAATCTTTTCTACAACTCCGCCTACTGCCTTTATATCACCTCTTATGGATATTTCCCCGGTAATACAGGTGTCAAGTCTTGCAGGCATGTCCTTGATTATAGAATATATAAGGCTTGTAATTGCTGCTCCTGCGGAAGGTCCATCCACTTTTCCGCCGCCAACGCAGTTTACATGAATATCGTAATTATCTACATTCTTTCCTGTCAGCTTTCTTATTACAGACAGTGCATTAAAGAGCGAATCCTTGGTCATACTGCCAGCAGTATCATTAAATCTTACCCTGCCTGGCTTATTATCCAGCTCAAAGCACACCGCTTCCAGCTCAATTATACTTCCTACAAATCCGTTTACACCTACACCAAATATTTTGCCGGTTTCTTTGCTCTCGCTTGCAATAGTTTTATTAACAGGTACCATTCTGCCCTTGCTTATTACCTGCTTTACTACCTCTTCGTTTATTTCTATATTTTCTACGCTGTTATTTAAGGCAATAGCACAGCTATAGCAGTCCGCAAGTACATTTACGGCCTTTCTTGCCTCAAAGGTATGATTGCTTATTAATTGTGCGCTTTCCCCGCTTATGCTTATATTAAGCTTATTGGCAGCATTATTTACTATATTGACAATATCACTGCTATCCAATGGATTGAAATATACGGCCGCACATCTTGATCTTAAAGCAGGATTAATCTCCTCGGGAGATCTTGTAGTCGCTCCTATTAATATAAAATCCGCAGGTGCTCCATTTTGAAATAGAGTTCTTATATATTGAGGTATATTTTCATTGTTTACATCAAAATATGATGAATCAAAGTTTACCTTTTTATCTTCCAATACCTTTAAGAGCTTGTTCTGAAACATCATATCAAGCTCTCCTATTTCATCAATAAATAGTATTCCTCCATGAGCCTCAGTTACCAATCCGGGCTTGGGCTCGGGTATTCCCATTTCTGCCAGTTCCTTGCTGGCTCCCTGATATATGGGATCATGTACTGAGCCTATAAGCGGATTTACTGATTCTCTAGGATCCCATCTTAAAGTGGTTGCATCCACCTCTACAAATCTTGCACTTTCCTTGAAAGGAGTGTGTTTTCTTTTTCTGGCTATTTCCAGTGCTATTCTGGCAGCAGTAGTTTTTCCGACCCCCGGAGGTCCATAAAGTATTACATGCTGGGGAAAAGGAGACGCAATCTTTGACACTAATGATGCTATTGCATCCTGCTGTCCGATTATCTCATTTTCATTACTAGGCCTGATTGTATCTAATATAGACTTTGAAAGCTTTACATATTTAAGCTTTTCAAGCTCTGCAAATTTTTTAAGAGTAGCAGCGTTTTCCAAACCTGTATGTTTTTTAATAACCTGAAGCTTCATTTCTTCAAGATACTCTTTTTCCCTTGTCTGCATACGCTTTATGACTTCTTTTTTTATTCCTTCTTCAATATACCTTTTTGCCGCTATATCAGAGAGCTTGTCCTTAATATTGTCAACTAAGCAATACACGCTTTTATCTCTTTGAGGAATCTCGGGATAAGCTCCAAATATAATTTTATATAAAATACATATTTTTTCTATGTCATCAGTAATATTATCTAATACCTTGGTTTTTTCTCCTGAGTATAGTCTCTTGGTATAATCAATAAGTACATCAATTGATAAATCGTTGCTATGAATGGTGCTGCGAAATTGGTCCACTGGGACGACCCCTTCCTATTCTCCTGTTATCTTGACTGTGACCTTGGCAGAAACTTCAGGATATACCTTTACCTCGACTTGATAAGTACCCGCTGATTTTATAGGATCAGAAAGTACTACCTTCTTTTTATCAACATCTATTTTATTCTGCGCCTTTATTGCGTCTGCTATATCCTTACTTGTGATAGAACCAAATAGCTTGCCGTTTTCTCCTGCCTTTGTCTTTATGTTAACTTCGACCTTACTTAATTTATCGGCAAGTTCTTTGGCAGCCTGTAGCTCCTTATTCTTCCTGTTCTGTTCAGATTTCTTCTTATCATCAATTTCCTTTAATTTGTTGTCAGTAGCCTCAACTGCTAGACTTTTGGGAAAAAGAAAATTTCTTGCATAACCATCACTTACATTCACTATTGTGTCTTTTTTTCCTAAGCTTTTAACATCCTGTAATAATATAACCTTCATTATCGTTCACCTTCCTTAAAGTATTCATCTATGGCTCTTTTTACTAAAGTAATTCCCTCTTCCAAGGATATTTCTGATAGCTGCGCACCTGCTACGGTAAGGTGACCTCCACCTCCCAGCTTTTCAAGCACAACCTGTACATTTATGTCTCCCAGTGACCTGCCGCTTATAAATATATCCCCATTGACTCTTGATAGTACAAATGAGGCGTTAATACCTTTAATATTTAGTAATTCATCTGCCGCCTGAGCTGCTACCAGAGAAGGACTTTTTGCATTCTGAGGTATAACCGATATTGCTATACTTTTTTTGAACATTTGTGCATTTTTAACTACATCAGCCCTTGTGACAAAGGTTTCGATATCATCCTGAAAAAGCTGCTTGGTAAGAATTGTATCAGCACCAGCCTTTCTTAAAAAGGAGGCCGCTTCAAAGGTTCTTACACCAGTTTGAAAGGAAAAGTTTTTAGTATCTATAAATATACCTGCCAGCAGTGCTTCTGCCTCAATCTGTTTTAACTTAATTTTCTCAAACATGTATTGAAGTATTTCAGTAACCAGCTCACTTGTTGAGGATGCATAAGGTTCAATATAAGTTATAACAGCATCCTCTATAAATTCAGTTCCCCTTCTATGGTGATCAATAACAGCTACCTTTTCTACCTTGTCAAATAATTGTCTGCACTCGGTAAAGCTTGGTCTATGTACATCTACCACAACCAGCAGAGTATGATCATTAACAGTCATAAGTGCTTCCTGAGAATTAATAAATACATCTGAATATTCATTATCCTCTTTCAGCTCAATCCAAAGATTTTCAATTGCTGCATTAACCTTATTCAAAACTATTTTAGTACTCTTATTCAAATTTTTACAACATCTATATAAGCCAAGGGCGGCTCCAATGCAGTCAAGATCCGGCATTTCATGTCCCATGATGATTACATTATCGCTTTGCTCAATAAGCTGACGCAATGCATAGGCTATTACTCTTGCCTTTACCCTTGTTCTCTTTTCTACAGCCTTTGTTTTTCCACCATAAAACGAAAGCTTGTCATTATCCTTTACAACAGCTTGATCGCCGCCTCTGCCTAATGCAATATCCATGGCACTTCTGCTAAAGCCGTGAAGCTCTGCGTTGGTTTTGCCATTTAAGCCTATTCCTATACTCAGTGTCAAGGGAATCCTGTTTCCTGAGTTAATTTCTCTTACAGCATCAAGTATATCAAATCTTTTCGCCTCAATCTCCAGCAGTTGCTTATAATTTAGAAAAAGCAGATAATCACCGTTAGAGAATTTTTGTATAGCTGCATTATAATTGGCAGCCCATGCGTTGATTTTTCTATCTACCTCGGCTACCAAAGCAGGTCTTGAAAGCTCGTCGGCCTCCTTAAGCACCTCATCGTAATTATCAACCTGCAATATACCTATTACATTTTTTTCTTCATTATATTTATTCTTAATGCTAATATAATCAGTTTTATCAACAAAATACATAATAATAATATTCTTATGATTTTTGCTTTCTGGCAATGATATCAGGTTACAATAAATATCATAATATCTATCCTTAATATTTATGTTTTTAAACTCTTCTATACTGTTTTTCAGTATTCTGCCGATATCCACTCCAGTAAGATAGCTGGACAGCTTTTTATCAAGAATATACTCGCCTTGGAATATATTAGCAAAAAGCAGATTATACCAGTTAATAATCCCATGATCATCTATAATAACCAGAGGAAAGGGCAGATTTAAAATTGCGTTTTTGGTTGCTGTATCTACATTTTCGGAAAGATTCTCTATATATGATCGCAGCTCTTCCCTTTTTCTATTGGCTGTACGAAAAAAATGAAATATAAGATATCCCAAAAGTCCTACACCAATAAAGCCCAATATTAAGTTATAATAGCCGATAATAAATACAGATATGGCAATTATCCATATATATATATATGTATCAGGAACCAGCATTTGCAGAAATTTATGCTTTTTCATTCTACACCTCCCTAAACTCGGAAGCCCATTTTCTTATATCTAACGCTGTATCAACTATTCCTATTGCAGGTATGAACATCATAAATATAAGAATAATCATTATAGCTAAAATAGCTTTAGCAACGCTTGGAATCTGATACTTTTTAGCTGCAATATTAAGATAAAATGCCACTACAGATATCCCTATTACCAAAAAAACAAATGACAGCAGTACACTGATATTTGCCGCAATAATACTTAACCAGCTAATATTTATATATTTACTAAAAAGTGCAGCAGCCATCAAAAACAATGCAGGTACTCTAATATTCCTTGGCAGTCCCCATTCACTAAAGCTGCTCATATCATCAATATTGTAGCCTAATCTTTTGAGTATCAGCCTTGTAAGCTTGAATATCATATATGCCAGAGGCAAATTGCTGACAACTATTAATATAGGAAAAGTAATTCTTAACATTTCATACATCTGATATATTCGATCTAGCATTTGCTGAATTGTTTCTTCATCTGCACCAAAGCTCATATATACCTCTTTTGTTTCTTTAATAAACTCATCTAAAGCTGTATCCAAGCTGTTAATTTTTTCAAAGACTGAAGGCGAAAAAATATAGATAGTACCTATCATAGAAATAACCAAGGTTATTGACAAAACTATTGCTGTTATCAGAACAACTATATTAACCTTTATTTTTCTATTTAGCATATATCCCATTACGATTCCCGGCAAGCCCAGTGTAGCAACTAAAAAAGCCCCATTTGCCAGTGTTGTAAACATGGATATAATAATGGATGCTGCAATAGCTGATAGTATACTTATTTTTAAGCCATTTCTATAGCCTACTATAACTATGGGAACAGGCCATATATATGACATAATCGAAAGTAAAGGTATATATATTATGATTATGCCCATAAGAGCTGTAATGGCAGTAAATATTGCGCCTTCCACCATTGCTTTAGTATCTAAGCGTTGCATGAGTCACCTCTACTTCTTATTCTTTTTCAGGTAATCACTTAGGTCTGAAAGATCACCATACCATTTTTCTGTTTCATGATCCTCCAGCATACCTATTCTTATTTTATCCTGAATTTTAGTATCGATTACAGAAAAAGCAACACCTAGTCTTTTACCCAATAGATAAGTTACCAAAATAAGATTTGCTAATATATCTACAATTATTTCCTGTGTCACCTTTGTACCCTTCAACAACACTTGATATAAAGAAGCTACTGTTGTTAAAAGTTCACTTTTAAGGAATTCAATTACTCTAATGTTTTTAGTAATGTCAGTTTCATTATTGAACATTTATATCCTCCCAACAAAAACCTATATAGAAAGCAATAACTAGCCATAGATAAGTTAAGTTTTATGGTTGCTTCCCTATATTATTGCATTATAACAAATGTGCTTACTGAATGATTATAACTATAAGTGCATAAGATAAACTACAGGTTAGCAACTCTAAAACTCAAAATACTTTTCGTTAAGAGTTGCTAATCTCTTTGTGAGAAACAACTGAAATGTTTTAATTTTGAAGTTGTTTCTCTATATGTATTTTGTTAAAAATCTATATTTATATTAACACACAAAATAGTAACAGGCAACTAATGTAAATATAGTGTGTGTTTCTTCAGCACTTTCTATATAAAGCAAATTATTGTTGACTTAGCAATAAGTCTATGATTGAATTGACTTATTGCCATATAAATGGTTTTTTGATATATACATAAAAGCTGTTAATACCATTTATATTTTACACAGAGTACACTACAGCAAGATATATCCTATGTTATGCAATATAACAAAAGAATAACTTGTTTTGTACTTTTTATTAGATAGCCAACTCTTAAACTCAAAATACTTTTCGTTAAGAGTTGCTAATCTTTTTGTGAGAAACAACTGGATAAATTTAATTTTGAAGTTGTTTCTCTATAACATCTGAAAGGAGTAATAATATGAAAGCACTGAAAAATTCATTGGTTATCCTATTAATATTATTAAGCATATTTTTAATCGGATGCACTAAAAAGACTAATGATGTAACCTTGGGAGAAATTAATGACAACACCTATACAAATGATTTCTTCAACATGAAAATTGACATTCCCAAAGACTGGTATCTTGCAACAAAGGAAGAAATGGATCAACTAACTAATATGGGTAATCAAGCAATATCAGGAGATGATAAAAAACTGGAAAAACAGCTTGATTTAGCAAAGCTGAAAACTCTTAACCTTTTATTTATATTTAAGCATCCCTTAAATTATAATGAAGGTGTTAATCCTAATTTTATGTGTATTGCAGAGAATTTAGGCTTGGCAGGAGCATCTGTAAAGACTGGCAAGAATTATCTTGACTCTGCAAAAACTCTTATGCAGCAAGCCGGCTTGCCATATACCTTCTCGGAGTATGGTAAAGAGAGTATCGGCGGCAAAGAATTTACAACTATGGATGCTACTATAAATCTTGGTGATTTAGTTATAACACAAAGGTATCATACAGCCATAATAGAAGGTTATGCTTTGAACTTTATACTCAGCTATACAACAGAGGAAGAATACTCTCAACTAAAAAATACCCTTAATACCGTAAAGCTATAGATTAGGGATTCATATACTTGTCAGTATATTTAAGGAGGAGATTTTATGAAAATTTCAAAAAAAATAATAGTGGTGTTACTAATTGTATCACTTATACTATCCATGGGCTGTGCAAAAAAAGAAGAAAAGATTACCTTCGGTGAAATGAAAGACAATACCTATACTAATAAATATTTTAACCTTGAGTTTAAAGTCACAGAAGGCTGGAATATAGCTACAAAGGAAGAACTTGATGAATTTACAACCTCAAGCAATGAAAACGCTGCTGAAGGTGACAATGCACTGGATCCGGAAAAACTAAGAGTCCTAGCCCTTGCAATGGCAGCTAAGTATCCAATGACCTACTCAGAAGGCTTAAATCCAAACATAAACCTATTATCAGAAAACTTAAAGCTGGTTACAGATGTTACTATTAAAAACGCTGAAGATTATCTAACAGCAACAAAAACTGCAATGGAGCAGGCAGGTATGCCCTATACCTTTGGTGAGATCACTACAGAAAAGCTTGGAAACAAAGAATTTAAGGCATTCGATTTAAGTATGGAGCTGGAAGGCTTTACACTTAAACAAAAGCAATATGTAACACTTATAAAAGACCATGCTCTAATATTTACTTTAACCTATACAAATGACGAAGAGTACAAGGAGTTAAGTGATATACTCAACACAGTAAAATTTAAGTAAAAAATAAACCACTAATTTATATGATATAGATTAGTGGTTTTATTATTGCTTGCACTAAAAATAAAAGCCCGGATATACCGGACTTTATCGCTTTATTCAGCTGTGAAAGGTAGGAAAGCTATATTTCTAGCTCTCTTTATAGCAACTGTAAGCTGTCTTTGGTGCTTAGCACAGTTACCGGAAATTCTTCTTGGAATTATCTTTCCTCTTTCAGTTATATATCTTCTGATTTTGCTAATATCTTTGTAGTCTATATGTTCAACTTTGTCGATACAAAAGTTGCAAACGCGTTTCTTAGGCTTACGCATTTTTCCGCCGCCGCCGCCTTGTCTTTCGCCGCCTCTTCTATTCAAATCATTTCCCTCCTATCTACCTAAAATGGGAGATCGTCTTCTCCATCAACAGGGTGGAAATCATCATTACCCATTCCATAATCTGCACCCTGTCCTTTTGAATCAGAACCTCTATCTAAAAAATCAACTTCATCAGCTATTACTTCAGTAGCATAATGCCTTTTACCATCCTGGTCATCCCAGCTTCTGGTCTGAAGTCTTCCAGATACAGCTACTAATCTGCCCTTTGCAATATATCTGCCGCAGTTTTCAGCCTGTTTGCCCCATACCACGACTGGTATGAAATCTGCATCCGGCTGACCTTCTTTTTTGAAGGTTCTAGTAACCGCAACAGTAAACTTTGCAACAGGAGTCTGATTATTCGCTGTATATCTCATTTCGGGGTCTTTTGTCAGTCTGCCTACCAGGGCAACCTTATTTAACATAAAAACACCGCCTATTTATTATACTATTTATATTACTATTAATTTGCTGCAATTATTGTTCCAATCTGATAGTCATGTGTCTTAGTATGTCCTCTGTTATACCAAATACTCTATCAAGCTCTTTTGGTATTTCACGAGCGGCACTATATTTTGTATACACATAATAACCTTCACCGATATCATCTATCAAGTAAGCAAGCTTTCTCTTGCCCCACTCGTCTAAAGTATCAATCTCACCATCAGCTAGGATGATTGCCTTGAATTTTTCAACCAAAGCCTTTACACCTTCTTCATCAACTGTAGGTTTGATTATGTATATAGTTTCATACTTATTTCTCACTAAATTCACCTCCTCCCCTCGGACTAACGGCCCTACCACCAGGATAGAGCGAGGAATTTTCGAAAATATCATGTCTTAAATTATCATAGACAAAATACTTTACGCGCAATTATAAATTATATCACTTATAAAACTAAATATCAACTATTTTCTATATTATTTTCTTCAGGAGCAGCACTTTTTATTGTTTTCTTAACCGATTTTTCAAACTTAGGTCTTGGAAGCATTACAATCCGGCTGCATCCAATACATTTTATCTTAAAATCAGCTCCTACACGTATTACTTCCCATTGCTTGCTGCCGCATGGATGCTCTTTTTTAGTTTCTACTATATCTCCAACATAGAATTTTTTAGGATAATACATGCTAAACCTCCTGTTACTATAGATAACTAACTCTTTGTGAGAAACAACTGTATACATTTAGTTTTGAAGTTGTTTCTCTTTATAGATAACCAACTCTATAATGAGTACTACGAATGATTTTTGTTTTCAATTATTACTCTTCTCGGATAAGGTATCTCAATGTCATTAGCCTTAAATGCCTCAAGAATTTCCTTCCTTATTTCCCTTTCAACCTTCCAATGCATTAATGGAACGGTTCTTATAATTGTTCTGATTACAACCTCTGACTGTCCAAAGCTTATTATGCCTTGAACCTCCGGCTTTTCTACTACCTTGTCTGGATTATTATTATAATATTTATTAGCTGCTTCATCCAGTACCATTATGGCTTTTTCTTCATCGCACTCATAGCTGATTCCTACTTCCACAACAGCTACAGAATTGCCCCTGGATAAATTAGTTACGATTTTTACCTCTCCATTAGGTATTATGTTTATTTCACCCTTAAAGGATCTTATCTTAGTTACTCTAAGACCCAGCTCCTCTACAGTACCAGTAATTCCATTGATCGTAACAAAATCTCCCACACTATACTGATCCTCAAAGAGTATAAAAAAGCCTGTAAAAACATCCTTGACCAAGCTTTGCGCTCCAAAACCAATTGCCAGACCACCAAGACCTGCTGTGGCAAGTAAAGGCTGAGTGGGTATCTCCAATGCCTCAAGTATTGATATAACCATGATAATATATACAGTATATTTTATTACACTTCTTAGAATTCCCGTCAGAGTTACTGTCTTTCGTTCTTCCATCCTTAGCTTAGGCGAAAGCTTAAAAATATTTACAATAACACGATTAGAAACATAAATAATAAGCTTGGCAGTTATTAGTATTACAACGATTTTTAAAAATATAGAAAAATATTTGCTGATAGTATCAGCATTTATACCAGTATAACTATGAAGTAATTCATAAAATCCTTCCATAAGATCCCCCCCAAAATTAATTCTGAATTAATCGCATTTTATGCTATATTAATAACCTTTGCCGCTTTGTTCATTTTTTCTACTATCATATACATGTTTCCAACTATACCTATCTTAAGATTATCCTTGATGTTATAAAAGTCAAGGCAGGTTCCACAGCTTATTATTTCTACACCCATGCTATGAAGCTTTTCCAGATTAACCAATGCCTCAGAGCCTTCACATACAAGCTTCACTCCGCTATTGATAAGTATTACTGCTTTTGGAGCTGGTGCAGCTTCTGTAAGAGTATAGGTATATGCTTTCATAAGTACAGTTCCTAAAGCGTCCTCCCCTCTGCCTAGCTTATCAGAGGTTATTACAACCACAATATCCTCTTCATTTTGTATATTTTCAGTCTTTCCAAGCTTTTTAATTTTGATATGATAGCAGTTATCCTTGTCTGCTACCTCAAATTCACAGTTAAGATTAGCTGCAAGCCTTGATACATTTTCCCTTGCAGTAATATTATCTACTATTGTAATTATTTCTCCCTCCAGCATCTCCTCTAATGCCTTCTTTGTCAGTATAACAGGCTGGGGACAATTTAACCCTCTTGCATCAATTTCTTTCATACTTTATTACCTCCAAAAGCTTTAATTTAGATGTTATGAATTTGATGACATTTGTTTAACAAAACACATATATGCGCTTTAAAACTTTACTATAGGATTTTTGGCATAACAGGCACTTTATATAATATTGCATATATAATATAATAAATTATTTTGTCAGTATATTCTATAGCTTTATTTTATTATTATGTAATGTTATCTTCATAATATCAAGGTATGCCTTAAGCCAAAGAACCTCTATATAAAAAAAGTTCAA
>CALGKJ010000079.1 GCA_937930535.1 uncultured Clostridia bacterium | reverse complement strand
TATTTATGAGCTGTTTATGGATACAGGTATAGGCAGGGACGGCTATTCAATAATCGGACAAGGAAGAATAGATGAGATTCTAAGTAATAAATCCGAGGATAGAAGGTTGGTTTTTGAGGAAGCTGCCGGAATAGTAAAATACAAGACCAGAAAGCAGGAGGCAGAAAGAAAGCTTGAACAAACCAAACAAAATATAATACGTGTAAGAGATATTATAGAAGAAATTGAAGGGCAGTTAGAGCCGATGAAAGAGCAGGCGGAGATTGCTAAAAGGTATAGAGTTATAGCGGAAGAACTGAAAAAAATCGAGATTAATCTTTTTATTGGAAATATTGAGAAGTTTAAAAGCCGATTGGAAGCAATAAGACAAGAAGAAGAAGGAATACAAGAGCTTATAAATCAAAAAATGGAATACAGTACCAAGCTGGAGGCAGAGCACAGTAATTTAAAGAATCAGCTTCAAGCCTTGGAAAGAGCTATTGATGAGTTAAATGAAGAGATACATAATAATGTAAATTTAAAGGAAAAGCAGGAAGGCGAGTGTAATCTGCTTCAGGAGCGTATAAGAAATAATAATGATAACATTAAGAATCTTAATACTAGAAAGCTTGAGTTAGATGAAGAGCATAAAAAATCCTGTCAAAGCATAGCATCAAGCAAGAAGAAGCTTGAGGAGCTTGGCAGTGTGTATTTTGATATTAGCCGTACAATAGGAGAAAAGCTTGCTGATTACGAAAACAAATACAAGTCAATGGAAATCGTAGAGGAGGATATGGAGAACAAGCAGCAGCAGCTTATAAACCATATAAACTCTAACTCTGAAATAAAAAGCAAGATGAACAGTGCAATATCCTTTATTGAAAATATAAATAAGAGAATAAAGCAGATAGAGATGGATATAAGCATTGTTGAAAAGCAGGGTACAGAAAAACAGGCTGCTAGTGTAAGTGCAAAAGAGGAACTGAAAGCTTATACCCTTAAGATAGCTGAATATAATGAAAAATTAGCACAGCTTAAGTCTGATAGACAAAGCTGTGAAACGACAATAAAAAAATTGGAAAACGAAATAGCTGCAATAAAGTCAAATAAAGATAGTACAGCTTCACGTTTAAAGGTACTTGAAGAAATGCAGAAGGATCATGGCGGCTACAGTAAGTCTGTCAAGACAATTTTAAACGAATCAGCCCAAATTATAAAAGGCTTCTGTGGAGCTGTAGGCGAGTTAATAAGTGTACCGTCACAATATGTAGTTGCTATAGAAATAGCTTTAGGAGCTTCTGTACAGAGTATTGTTACTGAAACAGAAAATGATGCTAAACTTTTAATAGAGCATCTTAAAAGACATAATTTGGGCAGAGCGACATTTTTACCTATCAGCTCTGTAAAACCCAGATATTTTAATGATAAGGACAAAAAGCATTTTAATATTGAAGGCTTTATAGGAGTAGCTGCTGAGCTTATACAATATGACAGCAGAATAAATAATATTATGAGCAGTCTGCTTGGCAGAACAGCAATTGTAAAGGATATGGATTCAGCAATAAAGCTCGCCAGATTAGCAGGCTATGAATATAAAATAGTTACACTTGGCGGAGAAGTTCTCAATGCTGGGGGTTCTATTACTGGCGGCAGTATAAATCAGGTATCTACCTCTGTATTATCAAGAAAGAATGAGATAGAACAGTTAAAAATACAGACTGAAAGCTTGCAGAACAAATATACTGAGCTTGCTGCGGATCTAAACAGTTCCAAGAAGCAGCTTTCAGATTATGATTTAAGCATAAATGAAAAAATTAGTGAAAGTCATAATTTACAGCTTGAGCTAAATAATTGTAAAAATAAGTGCGATAATTTGGAAGGTGAAATGCAATTAATAAATGACAGAATAAGCTTAAGCAGAAAGGAAATAGAAGAGCTAAGCAATGAAAGTGGTGCCAGCAGCAAATCAATAGAGGAGTATAGAGAAAAGTCAGAAAATCTGGAAGTTGAAAAGGCTGCACTTGAAACGCAGATAGCAGAGCTGCAGCTAAAGGCTAAACAGCTTAAAGAGACTAAGGATACCTACAATACCGAAATAACTGATATGAAGGTAAAAATGGCAGCAATCGAGCAAAACAAAAACTCACTGGAGCAATCCATTATAGACTTTGAAAACAAGCTTTTAAAGCTGCAAAATGATATAAAATCAAATGAAATGCAAATTGAAGAGCTTTCAAAGCAAGCTGTTCAATTTGCAGCTTCATTGGAAGCAAAAAGAAATGAAATTGTATTAGTAAAGCAGCAGATAGATAAGCAGAAAAATCTTTATGATTCCAAAGTCCTTGAAAGAGATAAACTTCACATGGAAACTCAGGAAATTCAGGACAAAATAAAGCAATTTAACAAAGAAACTACAGAACTTCAAAATAATCTGCATAAAATAGAGATGCAACATGCAAAATTAGAAGTAGAACTGGAAAACATCGAAGTAAAGCTGCTTGAAACCTATGATATGAATTACTCCAAAGCACTTGGATATAGAGATGATAATATAAGTCTAAGCTGGGCAGCTAAAAGATGTGAGGAGCTTAAATCCGAAATTCGTTTAATGGGTGTCGTTAATGTAAACGCAGTAGAGGAATACGAAAAGCTGAGCCAAAGATACGAGTTTTTAAATATACAGGTAGACGATCTGACCAAGGGCAGAGATTCCCTAATTCAGGTAATAGCGGAAATATCTGAAACTATGAAGAACCAGTTCTTAACTGAGTTTTATAAGATTAATGAAAACTTTACTGAGGTATTTTCTCAACTGTTTGGCGGTGGTCATGCTCAGTTGATTTTATCCGATGAATCCAATATATTAGAGTCGGGTATTGAAATAATAGCAAAGCCCCCAGGAAAAAAGCTTCAAAACCTAATGCTTTTATCTGGTGGAGAAAGAGCACTTACAGCTACAGCACTTTTATTTGCAATACTCAAAATGAAACCAGCACCCTTCTGTGTGCTTGATGAAATAGATGCAGCACTGGATGATGCAAATGTTGATAGATATGCAAAATTCCTAAAGGAATTTTCTAAAACCACACAATTTATTATTGTAACCCACAGAAAAGGTACAATGGAGGTTGCAGACTGCTTATATGGTGTAAGCATGGAGGAAAGCGGAGTATCAAAGCTGATATCTGTAAAGCTGGAGGACAAGGTAAGCTGAGCAAAGTAAGGTTGAATGGTTGCAATTGTATATACACTAAATAGATAATACAAAAAATTTTAAAGGAGTGAATAATATGCCGAACTTTTTTTCTAAGCTGTTTAAAAAGGATAAGGAAAAGGACAATGCTGAGGAGATAGTTGACCAAGGTGAAGAAAATCTTTCTGATGAGGAAATAGAAGCCATGCTGCTTGAGGAAGAAGATATTGATTTAAAAGAAGCTGATGCTCCGAACATAGCTGAAGAAGAAGATCGTAATGAGCTTCAAGAAGAAACTAAGGAAAATATCCAAAATCCTATAGTGGATGACGAGCTTCCATACCAAAATGAAAAGGAACAGGAAGATGAGCAGGAACAGGAAGTCATAGAGGAAGAAGAAAAGGTATCTTTTTTCAAAAAGCTTAAGGATGGACTATTTAAAACAAGAAAAAATATAACTGAAAAAATAAACGATGTTTTATCTAACTTCCGTACAATAGACGAGGATTTATTCGATGAATTGGAAGAGATACTTATTACTGCCGATGTGGGTGTTGAAACCACAATGAGAATATTAGACGATCTGAGGAAGAAAATAAAGCTTGAGAACATCAAAGATCCTTTGATGATAAAGGGGCTTTTGAAGCAGGAAATGCTCCAAATACTAGGTACAGAGGCAGAAATGATAGGACAGCACTCTCCGGGCATTATATTAGTAATAGGAGTAAATGGAGTCGGTAAAACAACTTCTATTGGAAAAATCGCTTCAAAGCTTAAAAGCTCCGGCAAAAAGGTACTATTAGCTGCGGGAGATACCTTTAGAGCAGCGGCTAGTGAGCAGCTGGAGGTATGGGGAAATAGATCCGGCGTTGATATTATCAAGCATCAAGAGGGCGCAGACCCTGCTGCTGTAATATTTGATGCCATAAATGCAGCAAAATCAAGAAAAACAGATGTATTAATCTGTGATACAGCAGGAAGGCTTCATAACAAAAAGAACCTTATGGAGGAGCTTAAAAAGATATTCAGGGTTATAGAAAGAGAATATCCCGAAGCCCACAAGGAAGTACTTCTGGTATTAGATGCGACAACAGGTCAAAATGCCATATCTCAGGCAAAAATATTTAAGGAAGCAGCCAGCATAACAGGTATAGTACTTACGAAGCTTGATGGAACAGCTAAAGGCGGAATAGTAATAGCCATCAAGTCAGAGCTGGATATACCCGTTAAGCTTGTAGGAGTTGGAGAAAAGATAAATGATTTGCAGAATTTTGTACCTGAAGACTTCATTAATGCACTTTTTGAGGAATAAATAGAATTTGCTATTGACACAACTTTATTAATGATATAGAATACCAATGTAAAGGCTTTAACCTTTACATTGGTATTCTATAAATATCCAAACACACCATACAGGGGTGCAAGCAATGGAAAAGATAGTTCAAATAGCTTTATTGTTCGATTTTTATGGTCAGTTGTTAACTGGTAAACAGATAGACATAGTTGATATGTACTACAATAATGATATGTCTCTCAGCGAGATATCCGAGCAGCTAGGCATAAGCCGTCAGGGTGTGTATGATACCTTGAAAAGAGCTGAAAAGACCCTAAATGAATATGAAGCTAAGCTGGGACTGGTAAATAGATTTTTACAGCAGCAGACAAACATAAAAAGCATAAACACAATGCTGGATGAAGTGCTGAACAATGACATTAATGATATAGAAACAATGACTGCAAAGTTAATTAGCATAAAAAATTATATTGAGAGATTACAATAAACATATAAAAAATAACTCCAATCGGGGAGGTAATCAGATGGCTTTTGAAGGTTTAGCTGGTAAACTTCAGGAAACGTTAAAAAAATTAAAAGGCGCAGGTAAGCTTACAGAAAAAGATGTCAAAGAAGCTATGAGAGAGGTCAGAATGGCTTTATTGGAAGCTGATGTAAGCTTTAAGGTTGCAAAGGATTTTGTAAATAAAGTAACAGAAAAAGCAGTTGGGGAAGGCGTACTTGAAAGTCTTACACCTGGACAGCAGGTTATAAAAATAGTAAATGATGAGTTAACCGAGCTTATGGGAAACACTCAAAGTAAAATTGCATTTGCCTCCAAGCCGCCGACAGTTATTATGCTGGTTGGTTTGCAGGGTGCAGGTAAGACGACTATGGGAAGCAAGCTGGCACTATACTTGAAAAAGCAAGGCAAAACACCGCTTTTGGCAGCCTGTGACGTATACAGACCTGCTGCCATAAAACAGCTTCAAGTTAATGGTGAAAAAGTTGGCGTAGATGTGTTTTCTATGGGCGACAAGCTTAATCCGGTGGATATAGCTAAAGCTGCTTTAGAGTTTGCTGAAAAAAATGGCAAAGATGTATTAATCATAGATACAGCAGGAAGACTTCACATTGATGAAGAGTTAATGGATGAAGTAGTAAATATAAAGAAAAGCGTTAAGCCTACAGAAATACTACTGGTAGTAGACTCCATGACAGGACAGGAAGCAGTAAATGTAGCTGAAAGCTTCAATAATAAGCTGGGAATAGATGGAGTTATATTAACCAAGCTGGATAGTGATACCAGAGGCGGAGCTGCACTTTCAGTAAAAGCCATAACAGGCAAGCCAATAAAATTTGCCGGAATAGGTGAAAAGCTTGATGGAATAGAACCCTTCCACCCTGATAGAATGGCTTCAAGAATACTGGGCATGGGTGATGTATTAACGCTGATAGAAAAGGCTCAGACTGCCTTTGATGAAAAAAAGGCTATGGAGCTGGAAAAGAAAATGCGAACCCAGCAGTTTACCTTTGAGGATTATTTGGAGCAGCTTCAACAGATGAAAAATATGGGTCCTATAGGTCAGCTTCTTGAAATGATACCTGGGATGAACTCCAGCAAGCTGAAAGGGCTTGAGGTTGACGAAAAAGAGCTGGTAAAGGTTGAGGCTATAATAAAATCAATGACAAAAAAGGAAAGAATCAATCCTGATATTATTAACGGAAGCAGAAGAAAAAGAATTGCAGCCGGAAGCGGAACAACAATACAAGACGTTAATAAAGTCATGAAGGGCTTTGAGCAGACTAAAAAGATGATGAAGCAGTTTGTAGGAATGGAAAAAGATATTAAGAAAGGCAAAAAGAAATTTCCTTTCTTTAAATAAAACTTAAGCTTTTATACAAAGGCATTAGCTTATAAGGAGGTGAACCAAGTGGCAGTAAAGATCAGATTGAGAAGAATGGGAGCTAAGAAAGCACCTTTCTACAGAGTAGTAGTTGCAGATTCCAGAGCACCAAGAGATGGAAAGTTTATTGAAGAAATAGGTTACTACAATCCTATTACAGAACCAGCAGAAATAAAGATTGATGCTGAAAAAGCTCAAAAATGGTTAAAGGATGGCGCACAGCCTTCTGATACAGTTAAATCACTTTTGAAAAAAAGCGGAATAATTGAAGCTTAATAACTTCTATGGGGAGTGTTTCTTGTGAAAGAATTAGTAGAAATAATAGCAAAACATCTTGTTGATAACCCGGATGAAGTAAAAGTAAAAGAAACTGAAGGCGACAGATCCATAATTATTGAGCTGTCTGTTGCTCCAGAGGATATGGGTAAGGTAATAGGCAAGCAAGGAAGAATCGCTAAAGCAATCAGAACTGTGGTAAAATCTGCTGCGGCTAAGATTGATAAAAAGGTTATAGTAGAAATATTATAAGAATTTGAACTTGCGGTATAATTTACAGCCGTATTCTTTAAAATACAATGATGAGGGTTAGTAATTGTTTTATGAAAATATTAATTACTAACCCTCAAAATATAACTAAAGGTGATAAAATGTTGAAATATTTAAGCATCGGACAAATAGTAAATACACATGGAGTCAGAGGAGAAGTAAAGGTTTATCCCTTAACTGACGATCCGGAAAGATTTAAAAAGCTTAAGGAAGTGTTTGTAGAGAAAAATGAAGAGCTGATAAGCTACAAAGTAACAAATGTCAAGCTGATTAAAAATCTGGCTATACTTAAGCTTGAAACAATAGATACAGTTGAGGATGCCATAAAGCTCAAGAATCTGTATATGAAAATAGATCGAAGCAAAGCAGTAAAGCTTCCTAAAGGAAGTTATTTTATTTGCGATCTGTTAGATTGTGATGTACATGATATAAAGCTTGGCTTTCTGGGAAAGCTGACTAATGTAATTGAAACAGGTAGTAATGATGTATATGTAGTAAAGGCTGATAATGGAAAGGAAATACTCGTTCCTGCGCTAAAAAGTGTAATTAACGAAATTAACATAGAAGACAGAAAAGTCGTTGTGGAATTGCCAGAGGGTTTACTATAAATGAGAATAGATATTTTAACCTTATTTCCTGAAATGTTTGAGGCTGTACTGCGAACCAGCATAATAGGGAGAGCAGAGAAAAATGGAATAGTCAGCCTGAACTTTCATAATATAAGAGAGTTTTCAGAGGATAAGCATAAGCGGGTAGACGACTATCCCTATGGAGGCGGGCTAGGCATGGTTATGCAATGTCAGCCCATATTTTCAGCCGTAGAGCATATAGCATCACAGATAGGCGAAAAGCCCCATGTTATAATGTTAAGCCCTCAGGGCAAGACTTTTAACCAAGAAAAGGCAAAGCAGCTTTCAGAACACAACAACCTGCTGTTTATCTGCGGTCACTATGAAGGCATTGATGAAAGAGTAACAGAAGGCTTAGTAGATGAGGAAATATCTATGGGGGATTTTGTTTTAACCGGCGGTGAAATTGCAGCTATGGCTGTTGTAGATGCAGCATGCAGGCTCCTCCCCGGAGTTTTAAAGGAAGATGCTTCTCATGGAATAGAATCCTTTAGCGAAGGACTTTTAGAGTTTCCGCAATACACAAGACCTCCGGTTTTCAGAGGTATGGAAGTACCTGAGATATTACTTTCCGGTCACCATGAAAATGTAGATAAATGGAGAAGGTATCAATCATTGAAGAGAACC
>CALGKJ010000078.1 GCA_937930535.1 uncultured Clostridia bacterium | reverse complement strand
CTTAAAAATAACCAGCGTAACAATAGAAGGTTATTGGAAACACTGGCGAGGTCAGACAGATATGTTCGGCAAGAAGCTGACAAATGAACCTCACAGATTTTTAAGCTATGAATGTGTAAAGATTAATGTATATACTACAGGTTATGCCGATAAGGTGGTAATACGTTTCTCACCAGAGCTGGAATCAATGACCTTTACAGATAAGTTTGGGAATGTGTACAAATACAAGGATGACATAGAATACGAGGTATACTTTCCAGAGGACTCCACAGCTATATTGAACCCTAAAGTAAAGGACAACCATGTATCATGGGAGTATATCCTACCCATAGCACCAAGTACAAAGTCTTGGGAGGATAAGCGATTGAAGCCTCCGTATAAGATGATTGTTACTGCATGGAAGGGCAGTAATTCAGTAACATATGAGATAGACGATATAGACATAACAGGGAATATATATGACTTGATACATATTCAGCCTGTTAGGTAGATTTAATATTATACAGTAATTTAGTTGTGTGAACACATGGGGAGGAGATTTTTTACTAAATAGTATACAATAAAAAGACGTAATTTTGACCAAGCTAATAAATAGGAATGTGTATTCGTATGTTTTTATGCTATAATAATCCTTAAAGGAGTGTGGAACTGTGGAAAATAAATTGTTTGAATTGATGAGCAAGATGTATTCTGAAATGAAACAAGGCTTTTCATCTGTAGATAAAAGATTTGAGAGTGTAGAAAAAAGATTGGACAACATAGAAAATGATATCCAAGGCTTGAAAAAAGATGTCGTACGTCTTGAGAATGATCTAAAACCAAAAGTCGAAGCTGCTCTTGATGGATATAAGCAGCATACTGATATATTAGAACGTATCGAGACCGAAGTTATAAGAACAAGACGAAATAATTATGAGACGTATAAAGTAATAGAGTGATTAAGGTATACTATGAGCATGAAAAGCTAAAACTCTAATTCTAAGGAGAGTGTTAACTAATGCCGATACCAAAAGCAGAACAAAATTACACATATGCTGATTACTTGACATGGAATGAAGCTGAAAGATGGGAAATCCTTGACGGTATACCATATATGCAAGCAGCACCATCTCGAGTGCATCAGGAAATTCTTATGGAACTATCAAAGCAATTTGCAGTATATCTTACAGGCAAATCATGTAGTGTTTATCCTGCTCCATTTTGCGTAAGATTAGATATTGAGAAAAATGATAATGACATAAAAAATGTAGTTGAGCCTGATATAACTATTGTTTGCGATAGTAGTAAGCTTGATGAACAAGGTTGTAAGGGTTCTCCTGATATGATTATAGAAATATTATCCCCATCAACAGGTAAAAAAGATAAGCTTATAAAGTTTAATAAGTATGAAAAAGCTGGAGTAAAGGAATATTGGATTGTAGAGCCTGACACAAAACTTATAAGCGTATTTTTATTGCAGTCAGATGATAGATATGGGAGACCAGAAATATATTCAGATGAAGATAAGATTAAAGTTTCAATTTTCTCCGACCTTGAAATTGAATTAAAACCAGTTTTCGATAAGGTGTAATATTAGTGACATACTCCCACCAACTACGCTATGCTTAGAGGTGGGAGTATGTCACTAGAAAATTATTAAACAATTAATGCAGGAGGATTGATATTTATGCCATTACCACAGGAGGAAAGAAAATACTCATTTGCGGATTATCTTACATGGCCAGAAAATGAAAGGTGGGAAATCATAGATGGTGTTCCATATATGCAAGCTGCACCATCGCCCATTCATCAGGAAGTTCTAAATAATATAAATGTGCAATTTCATAATTATCTTGTAGGTAAACCTTGTAAGGTCTATCCTGCCCCATTTTGTGTCAGGATAACAAATGGTAGCGAAAATAACGAAGATATTAAAAAAGTTTTTGAGCCTGATATTAGTATAGTGTGCAACAAATCAAAAATTGATGAAAAAGGTTGTCTTGGAGCACCTGATTTGATAGTTGAAGTTATGTCTCCATCTTCGGTTAAAATGGATAGAGTTGAAAAATTCAATAGTTACGAGAAAGCTGGAGTTAAAGAATATTGGATTGTAGAACCTCAAGGAAAAATTGTAAGTGTATTTGTATTACAAAGTAATAGTAGATATGGTAGACCGGAAATATATACAGAAGACCAAAAAATAACTGTATCCATATTTCCCGATTTAACAGTAGATTTAAGCATGGTATTTCCTTCTGAGTAATTCGTAATATGTTTATTATACAATAGTTACTTGCAGTTCATTAGGATAAAATGAGCGGCTATATATGTTATATTAACAGTCCTATAGCCGTTTTCTGTTCCATTACTACACTTACCCCTAATACTAATAAAGAAGTTTTAAAAGGGAATTTAAAGCACTAAATAGCTGATACTTTGTTGTATCGGTTTTATTATATATACCATTTCTTACAGTTGTGTTTGAGAGGAGAGATTTTATGCCATTACCAAAAGGAAATAGT
>CALGKJ010000077.1 GCA_937930535.1 uncultured Clostridia bacterium | reverse complement strand
TATCCATTTTTTACCTCCAACTGAATGCTTTTGATTTTAGATTGTTTTTTATATACTTCTATTATAGCATATTATTTTTCATTTTTTATATTCCTTGTGCTTTAGCATAAAGTACAACTTATATTCTGATATTATTACTTAATCATTGACAATATGCAAATAATAATAAATAATATTAAAAGTATAGAGAAACATAGTCAATTTATTTATTGCGATTTATATAGCTTATATAAGATTGTATCACAATTTATATAGATAACAGGAGGGTATTATGAGAATAAGACACAAACCTAATGCTTTGCCGGAGCTTCAGAAATATAATGATAAGGTTATATTTAATCCTCATCAGTTTAAAGGAAAATGGCATGAGCTTTTCGGCAATCAGAATCCAATTAATATAGAGCTTGGCATGGGCAGGGGTCAATTTATTACTAATCACGCATTGAACAATCCTGATAAAAACTACATAGGCTTTGAAAAGAAAAATGAGGTTATAATTGTTGCATTAAGGAAGGTGCTGGATAATCAGCTTAATAATATCGTAATTGTACCTCTTAATGTAATGTATATTGAAGAGGTTTTTGAGAAAGGTGAGATAGATACAATATATCTGAATTTCTCTGATCCATGGCCTAAGGTGCGACATGCAAAAAGGAGACTTACGCACAGACTCTTTCTGGAAAAATATAAGCAGCTGCTATCCCCAAAGGGTCATATAGAATTTAAGACAGACAACAGAAGCTTATTTGACTTTTCCTTATTGGAATTTGAAGAGTGCGGTTTTGAACTGCTGGACGTTACATATGACTTAAAAGCCTTAAATGATCCTAAAAACGTTACTACTGAGTATGAGGAAAAATTCATGGAAATGGGCATAAAGATAAACAGGCTTATTGCCAAAGTCAATTAGCCTACATATAGCTAAAAATTAAAGGACTGCATATACCCAAGCTTAGCTTAGTACAGCAGTCCTATTGTCTATTCTAACAGTAGAAATTTAAAGCCGTTTCTGTCTATATATCCTAGAAATGCATTTACAATATCAGGGTCAAATTGTGTGCCTGAGCATCTTATAAGCTCCTCTGCTGCCTCCTCATAGCTCTTATGTCTGGTTCTGTAAGCTCTTGTTGTAGTCATCGCATCAAAGCTGTCTGCTACTGCTACTATTCTTGCCCCCAGTGGTATATCCTTGCCTTTTATACCTTCCGGGTAGCCCTTTCCATCAAATCGCTCATGGTGATATTTTACTATATCTATAGCATTTTCAAAGTATGTCAGGGTCTTAAGCATATTGACGCCAAAGGTTGGGTGCTGTTTTATCAGTACAAATTCCTCGTCTGTCAGCTTGTCCTTTTTGTTAAGCAGCTCTCTGCCAAGCTCTAATTTTCCTATATCATGAAGTAAAGCCCCGATTTTCAAATTATCAATTTCCTCTTTTGACAGTGCAAGCTCGTTGGCTATAATACTTGAGTACTTTACAACACCTTCTGTATGCGTATATGTGTATTGATCCATAGCATCAATAACTGACAAAAACGCCTTGCTCATATAGGTAACAACTTTTTTGCTTTCTTCTATATCATCCTTGAGGCTATTGAATATGGAATAAAAATAACCCACCTTACCTTCATTATGGTTAATTGTCCGCTCAAGTCTGTCCCTAGCAGCTTTAACCAGCTTATCATAGTCCATTGTATCCTTTGGAAAATTCGCCATACCGCAAGAAACACTTAGATGTCCCTTAGGCATTCTTTCCATACCCCAAAAACTAGCTTCACTTACCCTTCTTGTTATTTCTAATGCTGTTTCCAGTGCGTTTATATAATCAACACCTATCATAATTGCGGCAAACTCATCTCCGCCGTCATAACACAGCTCGCATCGTCCCTGCGTTTCCATTAGTACACCGTTTATTATCTGGCTTATCTTTATTAAGGTATCTTCTATTTGATAACTTTCAGCAAATTCCCAGTAGTATTTATAATAATCTATATCAACTAATATTAGTGAAGCAGTATCATTATTTCTCTCGACTTCCTCAATAATCTCTCTAAAATATCTTCTAAAGTATTTTTTATTGTAGCAGTTTGTTATATCATCCTTATACACAAGGTATTCCAGTTCTTTATTTTTTTCTTCCAGCGTATTTGCATTGCTTACTACTTCATTGGTCATAATTTCAAATTCTTCAGTAAGGGCAGTTAGTTCATTCCAGTCATTTTCTATTTGTATAGCACCCTCTCCCCTAAGACTTCTTACCTTATTGCGGAGCTTTCTGACTGGCTTCATTATGCTGTTTTTAATCATATATAAAATAATAAGTGCTAATAAGTAAGTTACCACTATTGCGATTATAAAGCCTTTTAGATAATGTGCTCTAGTATCCCCTATAAAATCTCCAACTTCCTTAATATGCAAATACATAATAGGCTCATAGGTATAATCTGTAATAGCATAGAAAGCAGTTTTGCTGTTATTATAACTTTTATTGCCAGCTATTGCTTCAGTATATTTTTTATATTCCTCGCTATCAGTACCCCCAATCAGGCTTGTACCCTGGTGTATAAAATCAAAATCAAAGTTATAGGATGCAGGAAGATTGTCTATAACCCTTTTATCGAATTTTTTTCCCATAATCAATATTCCTGCATGCTTTTCAGTAAATCCATAATCGATTATACTAGCGAAGCTAATGTAATATACTTGTCCTCCAATATCTGCAAAAGTTACAAACTCGTCTCCTTTAGCTGCTCTAACTATAAATTTCTTTGCATCCTTCTTAAAGTCTGCTATTTTATTGCTCTGATATATAATATCCATATTTGCATCGGCAATAATCACTATATCCACACCTTTTTGAGGTGAGGAAAGTATCGCAAACACATCTGTCAACCAAGCATTATCTCTTTTTATCGTAGCATTGTACATATCCGACCAATGAGAGTAATCGATATTATCTACATGAAGTGTATTCATTTCTTTATCCAGTGCATTAATAATATTTCTTTGTGCCGCATGTATTCTCTCTGTCTGCATATTATCTACATGTTGAGTAACCAAATAAGTGCTAACATAGAAGAGTATAAAAATAGGAATTGACACTGCTATAAAAAAGGATATAATAAGCTTTGTTTCTATACTAAGGCTCATAAAATTTCGTTTCATATAGTTGCCCCCCTTATGGTATGTGCCAACAAAAACATGCCATTATTACTAATAATATCTTTTTTAAGACAAAGTAGCAAATGGTAAATTATAGCTACTTATTCATACCACTGCCTTATCTTATTTATATTAGTTATTATTATACTGTTTTTACCAACCAGTATAGCATTTTCTTTTTTGAAAGCTGCAATAACTCTTATGACAGTTTCTCTTGTTGTTCCTACCATATTAGCTAGCTCCTGCCTTGATATATTGAGATCAAGCTCAATTCCCTTGCTGGTTTTCTTTCCATAATCTTCCGCCAGCTTTAGTAAGGCTTGTGCAGTCCTCGCATAGGTATCATACAAAGCAAGATTTCTGACCTTGGTTTGTGCTTCTATAAGTCTGCGATTAAGATATTTTATAAGATAAAGGGACATTATAGGATTTTCCATCATCAGCTTCTCTAAATCGCTATTCTTTATCATTCCAATCTCAGCATCCTCTATTACCTCTGCCGTTGCTGGGTATGCTGCTTTATTAAAAAGCGTTACCTCTGCAAAAACATGCCCTTCATTTAAAATATGAAGTATATGCTCTCTTCCGTCACTTGAAAGCTTGGATATCTTTATTAGCCCTGATTTTATATAATAAAAAGCTTCACCAGGCTCCCCTTCCATAAATATTATTCTTCCTTTAGTGTATCTTCGTATAATTGATATGCTATTGATTTTGTCTAAAAATTTATCATCCAAACCAGAAAAAATACTTATCTGTTTCAAATAAGCAAAATTATTCATTTATGCCTCCTTTATTAGTTTTAAACCAGTACCATTATTCAAAAGCAATTATTAAAATGATAATATAAATCAGAAATGCAATATATAAAGTCTGTCATAGTTAATTAAAGGTATATAATTTATAAGAATTGATACAAGCTTATTATATGTAATATTGAAATATTATATATAAATTATAACTAAAAAACTGTGCATTTACAACGTTTACATTAAATTCAGATTTCCGAGCTTAAATATGTATTAGTTTTACTATTATAGAAAATAAAACTATAGGGTTTTTAGTTTAAAGCTAACTTAGATTATTCCAAGCTGAAAACCTAAAAGGGTACCAATAACTAGTCCATGAATAAACTAAGCTTTATAGTTGCTTCATTATATAAAGATAAAAGGCTATCTAAGACGTTTTGTCCTGAATAGCCTTTTATCTTTATATTAATCCGACTGTTACTTCGTGTTTAGAATCATTTTGTTGGTATTTTCTTCCCCCTGGTCTTACTACATCTGCAATATTTACACAATGGTCACTTACTCTTTCAAGGTTTGTCAATGCATCTAGGAATATTACTCCTGCACTTACATTACATTCGTTTTTATTCAAGCGAGCAATATGGCTTTCCTTAAACTTCTCTCTAAGATCATCGACCTTGCGTTCATACATATCAACATTGTTTACAAAAGCCCCATTTTCGGTTCTTAACGCTTCAAAGGCGTTCTCAAGGGCACGGTCTACATTGTCAAATATAGCTCTAAGCTCATCCGCTGCATTATTTGAGAAGCTGATTTTGTTATCAATGCTGTACTCTGCTATTTCTGCAAGATTTTCTGCATGATCTCCTATTCTCTCAACATCGTGTATAGTGTTAAACAATGCCGTAATCTTATATCTTTCATCCTCACCCAAAGCCGTATTTGATACCATTACTAAGTACTCAGAAATTTGCTTTTCAAGCTCATTTATTACCTTTTCATTTTCATAAAGCTCTTCTATAGTCTTTTCCTCCTTGTTAAGCAGCGCTTCTACGCCTCTCTTAACATTTGCCCTTGCAATTTCACCCATTCTTATTATTTCTTTTACTATCTGCGCGGCTGCAACTGATGGTGTTTCCAGTATTCTCTTATCCAAAAACTTAAGCTCGAACTTGTCATGCTTATCCTCACCTGGAACAACCTTAGTTACAAATTTAATTAGGATGCTTGTGAAATGTATTTGTATTAACATATTAGCTATATTAAACAGCGTATGTGTGTTGGCTATCTGATTGGCAACATCTCCTGAGGTTTTCATTACAGCCCACATTACTGGCTTAAGTATTATCAAGAATATTAATGTACCTATAGAATTAAAAACAAGATGTATAAGTGCTGCTCTCCTTGCAGTTACATTAGTTCCTATACTAGCAAGCAAAGCTGTTACGCATGTACCTATGTTGTCACCAAAAAGTATCGGCAATGCTGCTCCAAGAGGTATCATTCCCTTAAATGCAAGGGTCTGTAATATACCTATAGTTGCACTACTGCTTTGTACTATAGCTGTAAGAGCCACACCCACCAATACCCCTAGGAATGGATTATGCTGTAATGTAACCATAAGGTTTTGAAAGCTTTCCATTTCTCTAAGAGGCTCCATTGCAGCTCCCATAGCTTCCATACCCATGAAAAGTATACCAAAGCCAAGGAAGAACTCTCCCAGATGCTTAATTGATTTTTTCTTTGCAAGCATTAACAAAGCCATACCTAATATAATAGTATAAGGTATCATTTGCTTAAACTTAAATAGTGCTATAAGCTGTGCTGTAGCTGTGGTTCCTATGTTAGCACCCATTATTACGCCTACAGCCTGAGAGAGATTCATCATACCGGCATTAACCAATCCAACTACCATAACTGTAGTAGCACTACTGCTTTGGATTATACCCGTTATTACCGTTCCTACTAATACTCCCATGTACTTATTACTGGTCAAGACTTCAAGAAGCCTTTTCATTTTCCCCCCCGCAGACTTTTGCAGGGCATCTGACATTACTCTCATGCCGAATAAGAATACTCCTAAGCCTGCAAGTAATGCGATAATCATTTTGTACATAGTACACCCCCATAATTATAATTGCGCTACTTAGTTGTTACGACACTTTGTTATTCAATTGTTGCGTAATTTCGTCACGTCACTTCGTTATTGCACCATTATTTAGTATATATCATGTCCTAATAATCATCAATGCATATATCTGGTAATAAACTGAAGTTAAACAAAATTTTACATACAATTAACAAAAGTTAAATATAAATCAGTTAAAAGGCATTTTTCTTTATGATTGTTATTTCTATGTTAACTTTTTTCTGCTTTTCATAAGTGCCATAATATCAACTTCATTTGCAAATATTGCAGTAAATATCAGTATACAGCCTAATAGCATTTTTGTTGTCATAGTTTCATGCCAGAAAATCACTGAAGCTAAAGCTCCAAATACAGATTCAAGACATAAAATTATGGCTGCGTGGGTAGAAGGAGTATTCTTCTGAGCAAGATTTTGTATTAAAAAAGCGGCTAAAGTGCTTAAAAGTGCAGAGTATAGTATACCGCTCCATAGACCTGTATTGATGGCTGTAGGTGCGGTTTCGAAAAATAAAGCTAAAATGGAACAGCATACGCCTGTAAATATTATTTGTACCGATGCTAATACATAGGTATCTGATTTATTTGCAAAATGACCAATAGAAACAATGTGGCAGGCATAAAATAAAGCACAGAGCAATGTTAAAAGATCGCCTAAGCCTAACACTAATGTTTCGTTTAAAGATAAAAATGCCATCCCTGCAAATGCCGCAAAGGCTGTTATTATTGATTTTCTGCCAGGAAGCTTTCTGGTAATTGACATCAATACAAAGGGTACAAGTACAACGTTGATTCCGGTAATAAAGCTTGACTTAGCTGGTGTTGTAAGTGCAGCACCAAAGGTTTGCGTTATAAAGCCCAGAGCAAGAAAAACCCCGACTATGCATCCATTTTTTATATCAGTCAAGGATGCCTTTACTATACGCTTGAAAAATAAAATAAACATTATCAATCCGGCAATCATAAATCTAAAGGATAAAAAGTATAAGGGTGTAATAGCATCTAATGCATTCTTAGTAATTACAAAGCCTCCTCCCCATACCATAGCTACTAGAAGAAGACTAATGTCCCATATAAGGGTTTTTGACAAGATATTTTTTTTCACCTAATCCCCCCCAATCATATTTGCAAGCTTATAATACCTATATAATTATACTACATGAGCAGGCAGTTTTGATATCAAATATTTGTTAATAAAAAAACACAGAATATCTTTAAATGGCAATTATGCATTCGTACAATTTTAAACGTACAACACTAGTTTTTTATTGAAAGCACAGCTTATAATGCATTAAATATATACTTTTTTTATTTTTTAGTAATTATGATTTAACTTTATTATGCATTGTAGTATAATAGTTATAACGAGGGTATAAATAGGAGGTATGTAAATGGATTTTTTAAATGATATAGGCAGGAAAATCACAGAGACTGCAAAAACTGTAACAAAAAAGTCTGAGAATCTTGTGGAAATAACCAAAATCAATCTATCAATCGGCAATGAAGAAGACAAAATAAAAAGATTTTTCACCGAAATAGGCAGCGAGCTTTATAAGAACTTCCTGGATGGAGAATCCTACGGTGAATATTTTGACGAAAAATGCCTAAGTATAAGGGAGATAGAAAACAACATTACAGCATTGCGTGAAAAACAGCTTAGTATAAGAGGTCATAAATCCTGTACTGAGTGTAATGTTGTTATTGATGATGATGTAAAATATTGCCCTAATTGTGGTGTCAGAGCTTCAAGCTTTGAAAATGATTAGTATTGAAACCATTAAAGTCACAAGAATCAATCTTGTGACTTTTTTCTGTTAAAACCTTATTACCTGTCTTCTCATACCAACGTTTATAATCAATCCAATTGCTATCATGTTAAATAATAAGGAGCTGCCTCCGTAGCTTATAAATGGCAGCGGTATACCAGTTACAGGCATTACGCCAATAGTCATCCCGATATTCTCAAACACATGAAATAAATACATAGCCATAACGCCTACGCATATAAGCATGCCATAATCATCCTTTGCCACCTTTGCTATATGGATGCACCTGAACAATAACAGCAGAAAAAGCAAGATTACAAAAACTCCGCCGATAAGTCCCAGCTCTTCGCCTATAACGGAAAAAATAAAGTCATTATGACGTTCAGGAATAAAACCTAAATTATTCATGGTTCCGTTAAATAGTCCCTTACCCCAAAACTGTCCTGAACCAATGGCAGTTTTTGATTGGAGCACCTGCCACCCTTTGCCCATAGGATCAGAAGCGGGATTTATAAAAGCCAGAAACCTATTTTTCTGGTGAGTCTTAAGTACGAAAAACCATAGTATAGGAGCACTTGCTATAAGGGTTCCAATTGATACTATTATATATTTATAGTTCAGACCTGCCGCAAACATCATAAGAGCAGCAATAAATACATATACCAGTACCGTTCCAGTGTCAGGCTGTAATTGTATCAGTGCTATAGGTACTGATATGTAAAGCAGGGCCGGTGCAACTTCTGTAAGCTTATCCAGCTTATTTTTCCTGCTTTCCAAAAACTTTGCGAAGCAAAGTATAAAGCCTATTTTTACCGCCTCAGAGGGCTGAAAGCTCATAGGTCCAAAGTCAATCCAGCTTTTGGCTCCCTTTATCTTTGAACCAAATACAAACACTGATAATAGCAGAATAATATTTACTATATAAATTAGCTTGTGGTTATCTCCAAAATTGTTATAATCAATAAATAAAATAATCAATATAGCTATTGTACCTAAAACAAAGGCTATTACTTGTATTTTTACATTTTTTGTTATCCCTGAATGAGTTACTCCAGTAGCACTTGCTATTGCCAGCAATCCAATAGTTATAAGCAAAACTATTGTTATTATAATTACTATATCAATATTTCTAAGAAGCTTTCTATCAATAATACTATTTAGTTTCATAAAACCACTCTCTTCTTGTGTATATTACATAAATGATAATACATATTATACCATTTATACTTAAATTCTTTTAAAGTTATTTCTCTATATATTTATCTTATGTTTTTATAGAGAAACAACTTCAAAATTAAAGCTTTCCAGTTGTTTCTCACAAAGAGATTAGCAACTCTTAACGAAATGTATTTTGAGTTTTAGAGTTGGTTATCTATATAATATAGTAAACCATTATATAAATGGCAATACTTATATTTTATCATAATCAGTATATTTTTTTATAGGAAGTTTAATCAATTTTTTCAAATAACTACATCATAACCTGACCAGTTCTGATATCTACACACATTATCCAATAGCCATAATTGCGCGATTTATGAGGCTTGAAGTGTGAATAACCTCTCATTCTATAATACATCTCTTCACGCTTGTTGTATATCCCCGGCACTCCATAGCAAACCAATCTTGCATATTTTTTATCGTCCCTCTTTGATATTCTATCATATTTGACACCGATTATATAATCTTTTTTACCTATCATAAGGGCACACTCTTCCATCATAAATGGATAACCAAGGGGCATCATTGCTCCCATAAACGGAATTGAGGCACTATTCAGCAGGTAAATATCATCTTCCACCTTAAACCATTTATAGCTTTTTTCTTTTTCATCAAAAGGCTCATATGATTTTAGTCTGTCAAATACCTTTTCAAGCTTTCTATATAACGGACTTTGATAGTAATAAGCATTATTATCACAGTCGTCTTCAGCTTCCTCCTGTTCTTCACAAGTCTGGTTTTCAACTTTATGGAGCTGTTCGTCATGTTGCTTCTTGTGATTGTCTTCGTCCTTCTTATGCTTGCCATAATCTTCTTCATCATCTTCATCATAGTAGTAGGACTTATAATCAATATGAGTATTCTCTGCCAAGCTGCAAGATCCGCAGTGTTCTTTTGCATGTCTGCTTTCAAGATCCGGCTCCTTATATACATCTTCACGCTTCTTTTCAACTACAGGTTCTGCCTTTAACTTGGTTTCCATCATAAACTCAGCTTTAATAAACGGCATATCTAGTATTTTCTTACTAGGAGCAGCCTTTGCATTTACAATATTTTCGAGATTTTCAGTAATATTTTCAATTGGTTTTGGAGCTATTTGCAGCATCTCTGGAACATTTTCTATTACTTCTTCTATTTGCTCAACTGCTTCTTGAGCTTGCTGTACTATATTTTCAGCTTGTTCCATAACCATGGGCATTTCATTAACTGTTTTCTCTATTTCTTCTTTCACTTCAAAAACCTGCTGCTGTACTGTATTTTCAACCGGTATTTTTACTTCTGGCATCTGCTCTACTATATTTTCAAGCGGATCCTTTATTATGGGTATTTGTTCCACTATTTCCTGCACCTTCTCTTTTATTATTGGTGCCTGCTCTGTTATCAAAGGTTTTTGAGTAATAGGAGTTACTATATTCTCGATTTTCTCCTTGACCTTATCTATACGTTCCTTTGGTTCGACCCGATTTATTATTTCATAGGTATTTTTCCACTCTAACTTATCTCTTCCCAGATACCCTGATAAAGGAGTAGAGCTTGAACTCTCAACAGCAGCAATTGTAAATTGTGAAATGTCCAAGCTGCTTCGCAAAACATTGTCCGATTCAAACTCATAATGAAGTTCTCCACGCCCGCTGCTATCAATTACGAATTTGCCGATGTCTACAGCAGTCTTTTTGGAAGCTGCTATAAGTAAAAATCTGTACTCAATTTTATCTGCATTTTTTACGTTCTGAATAAAAGCTGTAAGCTTTGCTTTGCCATTTTTTATTTCAACCTTGACATAGCCTGTAGGAATTTTCCCTGGTGATATTTCGTATCCCTTATCATCTTCTTGCAGTATTATGAAATATCTTTTATATTCATTATTTACAGACACATAATAACCCCCTTTTACACATAGTCATTACTAATATATGTATAAAGGAGGCTATTATGAACATATTTTATCAAATTTAATTAGCGTTATTTATAAAGCTTATCAGCTATATTTGCAAACTCCTGCAGTGAGAGGGTTTCACCCCTTCTTTTCTCGTCTATGCCAAGCTCTTCAAGTATTCTTTTTAAGGAATCCTTATCCTTGCCTAAGTTACCTGAGCTGAGGGCGTTTAACAGGGTTTTACGTCTTTGTCCAAAGGCTGCTTTAACAACACTGAAGAACAGCTTTTCATCTTCTACAGCTACAGCAGGCTTATCTAATATATCAAGATGTATTACTACCGAATCCACCTCTGGTTGTGGTATAAAGGATTGAGGAGGTACAAGCGTAATCTGCTTTGGAATACTGTAATATTGTACTGCTACTGATAATGCACCATAGTCCTTTCCACCGGGGGATGCTTTAAGCCTATCGCCCACTTCCTTTTGAACCATTATGGTAATGCTTTTAAGGTTTAGTCTCTCCTCTAAAAGCTTCATAATAATTGGT
>CALGKJ010000076.1 GCA_937930535.1 uncultured Clostridia bacterium | reverse complement strand
TATTTATAGATAACCAACTCTAAAACTCAAAATACTTTTCCTTAAGAGTTGCTAATCTCTTTGTGAGAAACAACTGGATAAATTAAATATCGAAGTTGTTTCTCTATAACTATATTAGTAACAATAAAGATTTTATAGCTCTTTGAAAATAAACAACTGTAACTTTAATAAAGAGAAATATATCTAAATGCTATAATATCTTTTTAATTTCTGCTAATAACTCATGAATTATTCTATCCTGAGGAACTTTACGAAGTATTTCACCCTTGACAAATAAAAGGAATTCACCTTTTCCCCCTGCAATTCCTATGTCTGCCTCTCTTGCCTCACCGGGACCATTTACTGCACATCCCATTACTGCTACTTTTAAGCTTTTATCAGTTTTTATGGTCTTTAAAGCCTTTTCTATTGCTTCAGCGGTAGATATAATATCTACATCTGTTCTCCCGCAGGTTGGACATGAAATTACCTCTATTCCGCTTTTAGCCAGCTTTAAGGATTTAAGAATCTCCTTTGCCGTGTACACTTCATCTACAGGGTCACCAGTCAGAGAAACTCTCAGCGTATCGCCGATGCCCATATATAGCAGTGTGCCTATGCCAACTGATGATTTTATTGTTCCTGTCAGTCTTGTACCCGATTCTGTTATGCCAATATGTAAGGGGTAATCAGTCTCTTGAGATATTCTCACATAGCTCTGTATTGACTGTAAAACATCAGAGGATTTTACTGCAATAACTATACTGTTAAAATCCATTGCTTCTATCAATTTTATACTGTTTAGAGTACTCTCAACCAGTGCTTCTACTGTAGGTCCGCCATATTTATTTAATAGCTCCTTTTCCAAAGAGCCGGAGTTAACTCCAACACGCATGCTTATATCATATTCTTTAGCTAAGGACACAACCTTTTCAAGCCTGTCTGTGTCACCAATATTCCCGGGGTTAATACGTATTTTGTCGGCTCCGTTTTTTATTGACTCCAGAGCTAGTCTGTAATCAAAATGAATATCCGCTACTAATGGTATTCTAATTTCCTTTTTTATTGCTTTTATCGCCTGAGCGGACTCCATATCTGGAACTGCTACTCTAATAATTTCACAGCCAGCTTCCTCAAGCCTTTTTATCTGTCCTACTGTTTGGCTGACATTGTCAGTCTTTGTATTTGTCATAGATTGTATAAGTATCGGCTCATTTCCGCCTATATACCTGTTTCCTATTCGTACTCTTTTAGTTACTCTTCTCATGCTTTTCTCCTGAATTAGAAATTAAAAATACTTAGCTTTATTAAATCTTTAAACATTATAAAAACTGCCAGCATCATTAGTAAAACGAATCCTACAAAATGCACAAGTCCTTCTTTTTCGGGGTTTACAGGTTTTTTCCGTATACCCTCAAGTATTAAGAATATTAATCTTCCACCATCTAAAGCTGGTATAGGAAGCAGATTGATTACAAATAAGTTTAAACTTATAACCGCAGTTAAATTTATTACATATATCAAGCCTAGTTTGGCTGATCTTCCGATCAAATCTACTATTCCCACAGGACCTACAACTTCATCAGCAGAAAATTTACCAGTAGGTAGTCCTGCCAAAAAGGCATACATTTCCTTAAGGGCTTGTATAGTGTTTTTGATACCCTCAGCTATAGAATATCCCTGCATTTTAAGCTCAGGCTGCATGGATATCCCTATCATATATTTATTTGAGTCAGCATTATATACAGGGGTCATCACCAGTTCCTTCTTTTGACCCTCGCGTTCTATGGTAACATTAACTGCACTGCCAGCACCCTTTGAAATAAAGCTGTTAACTTGTTCTATCTGTTCAATTATATTGCCATTTATGGCAACGATTTTGTCACCCTTTATAATACCCGCTGCATCTGCTGGTTTGCCAGGTAATACTTCATTTATCATTGGAACTTGGATTAATACTATTGAGAAAATCAGTATAGTAAGAATAAGGTTCGCAATAGGACCAAAAACTATGACAGATATACGTTTTGCTACGGATTTATTGTTAAATGCTCTAGGATCATTATTTTTTTCATCTTCGCCCAGCATTTTACAGAATCCGCCTATTGGAAACGCACGTATAGAAAAAACTGTCTCACCTTTTTTAGTACTTAGTAGTTTGGGTCCCATTCCTACAGCAAACTCTTCAACCTTTATGCCTGCCAGCTTCGCAAAGATAAAATGTCCAAACTCATGTATTATTACGATTATTGAGAACACCAAAATGGCTGATATGAATGTTAACAAAGGTTACACCTCATTTCATATATTTCATTTAACTTTTTCCTTGACCAAAGATCCAGGTCAATAATATCGTTTATATTTTTTATGGCACACATATTATGTGCTTCTAAGGTTTTTTCTATCAGTATGCTTATGTCTTTGAAAGAGATTTTTCTTTGCAAAAACAAGCTTACTGCTTCCTCATTTGCACTATTTAAAACAACACATGTGCTATCCCCCTGCTTTAATGCATTGTAAGCTAATTTAAGACAAGGAAATCTGTCCATATCAGGCGGATAAAACTCCAAGGCTCTAAGTTCTGTCAAATCAAGCTTCTTCCCCTTCATTACATATCTATCAGGATAAGTCAAAGCATACTGTATTGGAAGCTTCATGTCAGGTAAACCTAATTGAGCTATAACAGAACCATCAATGAATTCCACCATTGAATGGATAATGCTCTGGGGGTGAATATTAACTTGTATATTCTGCGCCTCAATATCAAAGAGCCATCTAGCTTCTATCACTTCCAGCCCTTTATTCATCAAGGTAGCGGAATCAATAGTTATTTTTTTGCCCATCTCCCAATTTGGATGCTTTAAGGCATCCTCTAATTGAACTTTCTCAAGCTCCTCCTTAGTTTTATTTCTGAAGGGACCGCCAGAGGCTGTCAATATAAGCTTGTTGATTGTATCTTTTGGGTTATTACCAATGCTTTGAAATATCGCAGAGTGCTCACTATCAACTGGAAGAAGCTTAACATTATTCTTTTTTGCAGCTTCCATAAACAGTCTGCCGCCAGTAACCAATGTTTCCTTATTGGCAAGAGCAATGTTTTTACTTTTTAGCACAGCATTATAGGTAGGTATCAATCCAGCAATGCCTACAATGGCTGAAATGACTAGGTCTGTATCATCCATAGTGGCTGCATGAATAAGCCCTTCCGTACCTGTTATTACCTCAATATTCCCTGTTACTCTTTTTTTCAAATCCTTATACTTTTTCTCATCAAGTATTACTGCAATTTTGGGTTTAAATTCTTTTATCTGCTGTTCAAATAAATCTATATTTGAATTAGCAGTAATACTCTCCACCTTAAAGTGATCTCTATTATCTCTGACTACATCTAGTGTTTGTGTTCCTATAGAACCTGTAGAGCCTAACACAGCTATTTTTTTCATGCTAATATCCCCTTGTATATGTACCTTATTATCATTATTTACATATTTACTATAATTTTAACATATTCTGAACCACTATAAAATAATATAATACAACTGGCGCAGTAAACATAATGCTGTCAAATCTGTCTAATATACCTCCATGCCCCGGTATTAAATTTCCGAAATCCTTTACCTGCGCATATCTTTTAATGTAGGACGCTGCCAGATCCCCGAACTGTGATACAATTCCGCATAAAAAACCTATGTTTAAAAAGTGCAGTAA
>CALGKJ010000075.1 GCA_937930535.1 uncultured Clostridia bacterium | reverse complement strand
ATTAAACTCAACAACCGCAATGGTTTGTTGGGTTTTTTATTTTGCATCAAAGTCACTGAGTATTGTGCACACTAAAAATAAAAAGACCCGATACCGTAATGGTTGTTGGGTCTTTTGCTTTACTTATATTTTTCTGTTTTTATCTTCAATCTATACAGCTTTTTGCCTTGCCTTAATTTCAAGCTCATGCTTATCTACTTTTTCACTTAAAATCTCTACCTTTTTCTCTATTACACAAGTCTTTTCGTAAGTCAGTTTATAGCCATCATATAGAGCGTTAATATCGGCTTTTAGTTGGAATTCCAGTCTTGCTATATCCTGCTTATCAGCCTTCTGATCCAGCTTTTTTTCAATACTTTCAAATCTGTCATCGATCTTCTCAAATCTTTCATCGATCTTCTCAAATTTTTTAGAGAAGTCAATATACATTTTTTCCAAAAGCTCAAATATTTTTTCTTCCACCATTTTCACGCTCCAATCCTTTCTCTGATTATAGTATTTTTTATATGTTAATGCAAGACAACTTCTTCCTTATTGTATAAATTCTTTATAGGAGTTTTCAGCTTAAAAAGCTGTATTGAATAAGAAATGTATTTCCATTCAATACAGCTATAAATTATTTAATATTAATTTTTCCTATCCTGCAAGACCACGCAGCCTTTGATTTATCTGCGTAAATCCCGGACACTTTGCTTCTGCTTCTTTAAAGACTTCAAGTGCCTCTTGTTTTCTTCCGTTTTCTATAAGGGTTAGTATCAAATCATGATATGGCTCCATATAAGAGTCAGTTGTCATGCTTGCAGATTTTTTAAGGTATTCGATTCCTTTATCTGCTTCACCCAGCTTGCAGAGGCATAGTCCATACCCTTTGTTGGCATATATATTGTTTGGCTCCAAATCTAACGATTTTTGATTAGCTTTCAATGAGTCGCTATAGTTTCCAAGCATATAGCTGACATATCCATAATAATCTAATGCTTCTTTATTATCAGACTCAAGAATCAATACTCGTTCTAATACAATTTGAGAAAGCTGTAATTCACCTTCAGCAGCGAATTTTTTTCCTACGCCCATCAGTTTATTTATATCGTTAATATTCTCAAGCTTTTTTATATTCTTTTTTATAGCCACATTATAGGAACAGTACATATTTTCCGAATTTATATCTCCGTTCATTGTAAGTCTGGTATTAGGGCAGCCGCCAAGACAAGTCTCTCCGTAAGTGCACTTTTGACACATTCCAGAAAGCTTATCTTTCTTTAGTTTTCTGTTCCAGCTAAAGTTGTTTTCATTGTCCCATATTTCTCGTAATGGTGTTTTTCTGATGTTGCCTTCAATATACTCTCTATCTCTTATAGAGGTACAGCCAAGTATGTCACCATTATGAAGAATTCCAAGACTCCTTTTACCTGCATTGCAGCCCTTCCACATTACAAGACTTTGTGCATTATTGGCTTTAGTTCTGGATTCAACTTCCTTTATATTATAATAGCCTAGACAATCTGCTGGATAAACATCTATACGTTTGTCTGTAATTGTACTATGTATAAAGTCAATTACATCATCTACCTGCTCAGGTGTTAACAGCATATCCCTGTTATCAGCCAGATTGCCCATAGGAAGACCAATTTGAAGCTGCCATATCTTAACACCTTTTTCAACTAATATATTATACAGAGCCTCAAGCTGGTTTATATTGCGATTAGTCAATGTAGTTATCACACCTGCTGTAATGCCTTTTCTTTTCATTAGCTCCAAAGCATTCATAATCCTGTCATAAGAACCCTCTCGTCTGATAAAATCATGAGTTTCCTTCAATCCATCAAGGCTTATTGCAAATGTACCAACTCCGCTTTCAATTGCCTTGTCTAAGGTTTCTTCATTAAGAATCCATCCATTTGTAATGATATTCGGTATTACGTTGTTGTCTTTAAGGCGCTTTGCCAGCATGTGCCAGTCTTTTCTAGTAAGAGGTTCTCCACCAGATAGAGTAATCCATTTTAAGCCAAGTTCGCCTATTTGATCACATACGTTTAAGGCTTCTTCCGTTGTTAATTCATCTGGCAGAGGTTCCATGCAAATAGAACCGCAGTGCTTGCAGCGCATATTGCAGCCCATTGTTATTTCCCATACTCCTGTTACAGCGTTATATTTCAATTGTATTTCTCCTTCCAGTTTTTTATCATATAGGGGCTTACAGTCTATGTTAAAGTCACTTTCTATTAAGGGGCTTTTAAATATTTAGAGAACAAACCTATAAATCAAAAACACTTAGTTTGTTCTCATAAATATCTTATTAATTTTAGCATGATTTAAATTCAGCTCTTGGATTTCGCCTTATTGCCGCATTACTTATTATCCTTTAATACAGGCGCACCATATTTTAATATGCAGTCATTATCATCTTTAGCTATACCAGTTGGTACTCCATATTTTACAACGCAATTGTTTTCATTTTCTTCAAATTCATGGGGAGTGTAGCAATAGCTGTCAGTATTACTTGCATTAGCAATAGTAGCGTCTGCTATTCCATACTTCAAGGTTGGAACTCCATAAACTACAACTATATCATTACTGTCAGCAGCTTTATATAATGGATATACAGCATCCTCTTTTGCACATGGAACTCCATATAATAAATTAGTTGCTAGTGGAGCACCATATTTCAATACACATTCTTCATCAGAGTTTGATTTGCCCAGTGGTATGCCATATTCAACCACACAGTTATTTTCATCTTCAACTATGCTTGCAGGGATACCATATTTTAATTGACAGTTCTCATTATTTTTAGCGAGACCTTGTGGAACTCCATACTTTAAGATGCATTGCCCATTACCTTCAACTACTCCGATTGGAACGCCATATGGAATAACCGGACTTTGTTCACGAGTCACTTTAGGATTTACAACATCAGTGGGAAGAAATTTGTCTTTACTGATGGAGAACTTTAAATCATCTTCAAGACTACTTTCCTGTTCAGATACATTAACATGATAAACCTTTTTCTGTACTGCGTTCAATGGTTCCCATGCTCTGCACAAGCTGAACTCAAGACATGCTTCTGCTTCTGCGACAGCAGCAAACCTATAAACCTGATTTACCTTTGCACCAGCCACTGACGATGAGGTTGAAACATAGGCGACCTCTAACAGATTTAGACAATTTGGCATACTTGATAAAGCCCATGCATAGCCTGTTGAGACAACTTGACTTTCCAGTACAACATCAAAAACCTCACCCTTTTTTACTGCTACTTTTTCTTCAAAGCTGTTAAATTCCTTCACAAATCTCACTCCTTCTGTATTATATTTTGGTTTATTATAAAGCTTCCTTATATCTAATTCTAATTGGCATAATTGTTAATGTCAACCACTTATGGGTCATATACCTACATTTATTATATTATGTTATATTGATAAATATATCTGCCTCTTAATAATTAGTTTTTGTAACACGATAGTGTTTGAAAGCTTATGATATCATAAGCTTTCAAACACTGCCTTGTATATATGCAGAAAAATTGAAGGTGCATAGACTTAATCCCAAAGTCTATGCACCTTCAATTTTATAGAGTTACCTTTTTATTTTTCTTTATAAATACATAAGCCGCCGCTAAGCCCATAAGAGCTAGTATACCAAGCAGTATATAAAGCTCCGCAGAACCTCTATTTGCTGTCTTGGAAGGTTTTACTCCTGTAATATGGCTGATATCTACTGCATCCTTTCTTACAAGCACCATGGCACTAAGTGCGCTTACAGTTGCCTCAGAACCTTTCACTGTATCCAAAACCTCTGTTCCTGACTTTTCCCCATTAATATAAACCTGCCATGTGCCTTCTGGGATACTAACCTTTTTGTCTTCATGGTTTGCATTAAGAAGAACGCATATAGTTCCAGCACTGTCACCATTAGCATTATTACTTATTAAATAACCAACCATATTGGACTCAGCCAATTGGAGGTCATAATATCTTTCGCCATCACCAAAGAAAACCAGGTTGCTTTGTACTTCCTCAGTAGTCATCATTCTTAATGCTGGGTGTGCTTTTCTAAAAGCAATAAGCCCCTTATAGTATTCAAATACATCAGAGTTGTCTTTCTTCCAGCTCCAATCTATTTTGTTGATAGAATCTGGAGATTTATAGCTGTTTTCGTCCCTATCTTTGGTTCTAAGCATTTCTTCCCCTGCATGTATAAAAGGAATACCTTGTGATGTTAAAACAATTGTACTGCTAAGCTTATTCATTTTAATGCGATCCTCAACAGAATCATTAGGATTGGTTATTGCTAGCTTATCCCAAAGTGTTAAGTTATCATGAGCCGATGCATAGGTAATGGTTTGAGATGGTGCATTAGCCCAAGGTGCATCTGAGTAAACAACCGAGCTGTATCGAATTTGCGGGTGGCTGGTGGAGGCAACAACACCAAATTTTATTGATTCCTCCATATCCTTTAATCCGTTAACAAAGCCTGGCTTTTCAGCGGTGAAAACATGTCCTTTGATACCATCTCTAATATCATCACTAAAAGCAGCAATGCCGTCTAATAAGTAGGTATTTGCTTTAATAGCTTTCTGGCTGTCTGGCAGCGGTGAAGTACCTCCTGTCCAGCCTTCACCATAAATAATGATGGACGGATCTACTTGGTCAAGAGCAGCTCTAATTGCTCTCATTGTTTCCAAATCATGCAAGCCCATTAGATCAAATCTAAAGCCATCAATATTATATTCCTTTGCCCAATAGACAACAGAATCAACAAACATTTTACGTACCATAGCTCTTTCTGATGCTGTTTCATTGCCGCAGCCGGAGCCGTTTGTAAAGGCACCGTCCAGTGTACGGTAGTAGTAGCTTGGTACTATTTTGTTAAGGTTGGAGTCTTGTGTAGCCCCAGTATGGTTATAAACAACATCCATTACTACACGAATTCCGTTTTCATGCAGGGTTTTAACCATTTCTTTGAACTCTATAATACGAGCTGTACCAGAGTATGGATCTGTAGAATATGACCCTTCTGGAACATTATAATTTTCAGGATCATAGCCCCAATTGAAATTGTTTTCATCTAGTTTTGTCTCATCTATACTCCTGTAGTCAAAGGATGGCAGTAGATGTAGATGAGTTATACCTAGTTCTTTAAGGTGATCCAGTCCTGTTGATAATCCATCAGGGCTTTTTGTACCTGTTTCAGTCAATCCTAAAAATTTGCCTTTATTAGTAATGCCAGAGTTTTCCGCAACTGATAGGTCTCTAACATGAAGCTCATATATGATTGCATCTGTAAAATTCTTCAGTGCAGGTTTCTTGTCAGAAGCCCACTTATCTGGGTTGGTTTTTGATAAATCTACAACCATACCTCTTTTACCGTTTGCACCTACAGCCTTGGCATATGGATCCACTGCAACATTTATTTTTTCGTCTACATGGACTTCGTAGTTATAAAAGACACCTTGAATATCTCCAGTAACTTTGGTTTCCCATATACCTTTGTCTGCTCTAGACATAGGCACTGTTTTGGATACTTCTCCCTTATAGCCATCATTGTAGAGCAGCAGTTGAACATTAGCGGCTGTTGGCGCCCAAACCTTAAATGTTGTAGAATCCTTGGTATAGCTGGCTCCAAGATCATTTCCTTCGTATGTGTATGCATCTTCAAAGGCCTTTGTGCCATAAATACTTACCATAGAAACATTGATTTCGCCATAGCCCTCCTTAGACAAAATATATGCTTCTCCGATAGATAATTCTTCCTCTGTAAATATAGTTGCACTGCTTACATAATCCTCTACCTTTTTTGCAGTAACATGCTTAAGCGGGATGTTTTTTCCGCTTAAGGTTTTCAAGCTGAAGGTCTTTACAGAATTAGCAAGCTCAAAGGGTACAGTTACTGTAATGTCCAGCTTGTTTGTATCAGCCAAGGCAGCCGATAAGAATTTAGGTGCTAGATCAATCTTGCTTAGGTCATAATAGATAGTTTCATCCCCTTGAATTAAATAAATATCTAATACTCCATCATCACCCATTTTGCTAAGCTGCGCAAAACGATCCATATCTACATCCTTAGCTTCCCATTCGTTGAGTCTGACTATAAAACCTACTTGGGTTAAACCATCTGTATATGGTATTTTAATATCTGAATAGGATCCAAAATCGTCTGTTCCATTAAATGTATATGCCTTACCTTCTTGATTTTCAGGCCATGCCCATATATTCCATCCATCATATGAGTTGTCATAACGATGATAATGTACTCTCATGTTAACACCGTCACCACCTGCTGTTGCTACGTTTTTCTTGATGGAACTTTTTAAATCAAACTTTGCATATCCCTTGGGCGCATCATAGGTGAAAGTTTCCTTTCCAGAATAAATCCATATTTCTGCCAACCCATTTTTTACTTCTATATAGCGGTCAGTGCCAATATCCTTTTCCCAATCATTAGTCCTAACAATAAATCCTATTTTGCTATAACTCTCTGAAAAATCAATAACGGCTACTTTTCCAAAATCATCATCGTAGTTGAACTCATAGGCTTTGCCGTCCTTACCTTCAGCCCAAACCCACAAATTCCAGATATCATAGGCTTTATCATCTCTTTGATAATGCACTATTACTTGAGTCTTTGGTGCTAGTGATTCCACTGGAAAAACAGCACAAATTGATAGAATGAAGGTTAAAACCAAAACTAATGAAAGAAACCTTTTTCTCAAAATAAAACCCCCTTAATTTATTTATGCAACCGTTTGCATTATATCATATTTGTGGCAAAGAATCCAGTTAAAGATTAATATTCATATATTGCATAAATAAAGGGAGAAGGCTCTGTATCATATTGACACAGAGCCTAGAAGGGGAAAAATTATAATCAATTTGTAGTTAGTTAGTTAGTTATAGAGAAACAACTTCAAAATTTAAGCTTTCCAGTTGTTTCTTACAAAGAGATTAGCAACTCTTGACGAAAAGTATTTTGAGTTTTAGAGTTGCTAATCTATAATAATCGTCTTAAAAATTCAATATTTACTTCATTGAGGTTTGATAATACTGTTTCGCAATTTGACAGAACTTCCTTAGTGCCTATACCTACTGGTGTCATTTTTGCACTTTTAATTGACTCAACTCCTGCATATGCATCCTCAACACCTATACAATTTTCTGGTGCAGCTCCTAGTTTTTTTGCAGCCATTAAAAATATATCTGGCGCTGGCTTTCCATGCTTGATTTCTCTTGGATCTACAACAACATCGAAATATTCACTTATCTCCATTGCTTCCAATAAAAACGGTGCATTTTTAGATACAGATGCCAAGCCGATTTTTATGTTATTTTCCTTTAAGGACTTAAGCAGCTCCAAGGCTCCCTCCGATACATTCTCTTTTGTAAATTCTTTTATTAAGGATTGATATATGGCATTTTTATCATCAGCCATTTGAACTTTTTCAGAATCAGAGAATTTATCAGACATATTACCTGCTTTTAAAACTATTTCTAATGATTCAAGCCTGGAAATACCTTTAACCTGATCGTTAACTGCATTTGGCAAATCATAGCCTAGCTTTTGAGCCAGCATCTTCCAAGCTAAAAAGTGCTGGTGGCTGGTTTCGGTTAAAACACCATCCATATCAAATATAACTGCTTCCAGTGTTCTCATTATGACTTCCTTTCTAAGGTAATTAAATTTTCTATATTATATTCACAGCCGTATACTGTAATTTTTACAGGATTACCTTTTAGTAATGAAATACTTATGTTTTCTTTTACATCGATTTCTAGCCAAGAACCTAAATAGTTAATTTTAAATCTATATCCTGCTAATTCTCCTGGTACAATCGGAGCTATCGAAATTCCATTTTGCTTTATCCTAAAGCCTGCAAAACCATTTACAATTCCGAGACAGCTTCCTGCCAGATTTGCCATGTGAAGACCATCCTTTGTATTGCCATGCTTGTTATCCAAATCTAATCGAACTGACTCCATAAAATACTCGTATGCCTTGTCATAATAGCCGCATTTAGATGCCATTATTCCGTATATGCAGGAGGATAATGAGGAATCATGTGTCGTAATTTTCTCGTAGTAGTTAAATGAATTTTTCATAGTCTCCAAATCTGCATAATCTTCTAGTAAAAAGTGTGCCAAAACAGTATCTGCCTGCTTTAGAACTTGATATCTATATATTGTCAGCGGATGAAAGTGCAGCAGCAGCGGGTACTGATCATTTCTTGTACCTTCAAAATCCCACACTGCTTTTCTTAAGAAGGTATCATCTTGTGCATGTATGCCAAGCTCTTCGTCCATTGGCAGATACATAGCTTCGGAAGCCAGCTTCATCTTATCAACTTCATCTGCTGTCAGATTTATCTTGCTGCAAAGCTTCTCAAATTCAGTGCTGTCATACTCTCTTAGTTCATTATAAAGCATATTTGCCCAGTTCATATGATATTTAGCCATTGCGTTAGTATAAAAATTATTATTGACTACGGCTGAGTATTCATCTGGACCTGTGACGTTATCTATATGATAAGCATCCTTATGCCAGTGTCCTATTTCAAGCCAGATTCTTGCAGTTTCAAAAACTACTTCGGCTCCAGCCGTCATCATAAATTCCTTATCTCTATGATATAGATAATACTGTATAAAGCTATATGCAATGTCTGCATTTATATGGTATTGAGCAGTTCCTGCCGGGAAATAGGAAGAACACTCGATTCCAGAAATTGTACGCCATGGATATGCTGCACCTTTTTTGTGTCCAAGCTCCTTTGCTCTTTGCTTTGCACTTGGCAGTATATGATACCTATATAAAAGCAACTGCTTTGCAATTTCGGGTTGAGTTAACTGGAATAATGGCAATACATATATTTCTGTATCCCAGAAATAGTGACCTTCATAGCCTTCACCTGATAGCCCCTTAGCGGATATATTGGAAATCTTATCCTTACCAACAGACTGTAACAAATGATATAACTGGAATCTTATTGCTTCCTGAATTTTTTCACTTCCGTATATATCTATATCAGATTTGTTCCAATAACTATTTAAGTATGCTTCTTGTTCATTTATCAAGTCAGTAAAAGAGCAAGTTTTATATTTCTCATGTATTTTCAAAGCTTCTTTATATAAATCATTTGTTCTGATTCCATCAGTAAAAACGCACTTTTTATGTAGTGTCAGCTGCGTTCTGCCCATAGCTCTGGAAACTATTTTTGCTGCTTCCAGCTTATGCTCTAATAAGCTGCTGATACCTTCCACTTCTGCTTTATATCCTACAACTGCAAGAACTGGAATCTGCGTGGTATGCGTCTTCATCTCACAAAAAGCCAGATCATTCTCTATATAAAGCTTTTCAAGCTTTAATAACCTTTCATGACCGCTGGCAACTCTAGGGTCGTTGGCATCAGAATGATTACATACGTCTGAATCTAAAAAGGAAGCAATTTCAATATTGCCATCATAATTAACATTGATTTCGTAGCTTAACAAATTTTTATCAACAAAAGATGCTAATCTTTTGAAGACAATTTTGGCTTGCTTGCCAGTGGTGGTTGTATATATGTATCCACGTTCAGCAAAGCCCTTCTTGAAGTCTAGTATTCTATAATAATCTCTGATTCTGGCTTCCTCAAATACTATTGCTTCACCATCAAGAAATATCAGAGAAGTCTGAGTGTCCATAATTCTAGGCTGTTTGTCTTGCATTGCTGGAAATCCATAAGCACTTTCTCCATATAATATTGGGATTCTTTCGTAGTAGCCATTTATGTAGCTTCCTCTTATGGTTTTTGAAACAAGCTCTGGTGCTTCTTCAAAGCATCCACGTGTGCCTATATAACCATTTCCTATACTAAAAAGACTTTCTTCCAGCAATAGCCGTTCATTTCTGAGATCATTACTTTTCAAATGCCACATTTTATCTACTCCTTTACTGCACCTGATGTTAAGCCGGAAATAATTTGCTTTTGGAACAATATTACTATAATAAGAGTAGGGATTGTAACTATGACTGTTGCGGCAGTTACTTGACCCCAGAATATTGTGAATTGACCTCTCAAAAACGAAATAGCAACTGGAGCTGTATGAAAAGCACTATTACTATTTAATGTTAGCGAAAGTAAGAATTCGTTCCAAGCACCTATAAAAGTAATAATCGCTGCTGTGAAAATTCCCGGTAAAGCCAAAGGCAAAATAATCTTAATAAATGTTCTGATTGCAGATGCTCCATCAACCTTTGCTGACTCTTCCATTTCCTTTGGAACTTTTGCAAAATGAGTAACTAATATGAAAATTGCAACAGGTAAAGTTATCATTGAATATGGCAAAGTAATGAAATAGGAATTAGTCCAACCAAGTTTAACAAACACATTATAAATTGGTCCTACAACAATCATCTGAGGAAACATGGAGGTTGCCAATATTATAGCCAGCAGGATATTCTTGCCGACAAATTTTAATCTTGCTATTGCATAAGCACAACAGGATGCAACCAATGTAACATAAATGGTTGTTATAGAGGATATAATAAAGCTGTTTTTTAGAGCATTAAGTATATTCCCTCTGAACAGTTCCTGATAGTGTTCAACTGTAGAGTTGTTAGAAAATATCTTCAATGCTTCCGATCCCCATATTTCACTTTCAGGCTTAAGGGATGTTAGTCCAACCCATATGAAAGGAAATATAATTATAAGCAAATAAAGTACGATTGCGGTTACAAATAATTTTTCTGCTTTTTTATTGACCATGTCATACCTCCTATTCCCCAACTAATTTGACATCTAAAAATTTTATATAGGCATATGATATGATCCCTACAGCTAATGCCATAATCAATACCATTGCAGAACCGTATCCAAATCTTGTTTGTGCAAACATAACCTTATACGCATAAATGGATATGGATTCGGTTGTTCCACCCGGTCCTCCACCTGTTAGAACATAAATTAAGTCGAATACCCTGAATGCATCCAATGTTCTAAATAACAGAGCTACTAATATGGATGGTTTAAGTAATGGCAGTGTAATATGCCTAAACTGCTTAAGCTTGTTCGCTCCATCCAATGATGAAGATTCGTACAGAGAATTAGGTATAACCTGTAAGCCTGCCAAAAGCAGTAGTGCCATATAAGGAGTAGTTTTCCAAACGTCAGCTGCTATAATAGCACTTAACGCACCTCTTGCTGTAAGCATCAGGTCAGTTGCTTGATTTATGATTCCCATTGACGAAAAGACTTGTGCAATAATACCACTTGAACCATTATACAGATATGCCCACATAAGAGCTGCTACAGAGGTGGGAATTGCCCAGGGAATCAATGAAACTGTTCTGATAAGACCTCTGCCCGTCATAGCTTTATTCATGATAAGTGCTAATATCAGACCTAAAACTAATTCGCAGAAAACGGATATAGCTGTAAATATTAAAGTGATGCTTAGTGTATATATAACTCTAGGATCCTTCAAGATTTGTTTAAAGTTGTTAAATCCAATATAATTAGAATTAATAATACATGTATCCAGCTCCGATGCTACTGCAAGCATATCTTCCTCGGAATAAAATACATCATCCTTTGCATAAAGTGCATTCAGCAAATCATGTACATTAGTATTAATATCCTTTATTGCGTCTATGTCGCTTTTATCTGCTTTTACTATCCCGACTTGATTGTTTAACAGTGATTTAATCGCTTGTTGGTGCTGCTTCATATTTTCCCTGATTTGAGCTATATAGTTCGAGGTATCACTTTTTTGTACTGTGCTTGCCTCTATTTGCAGATAGTAATCAATGTATTCAAAGGTTTCGTTTGAAAGCGGCATATTATAATTGGAATGTAGATATATTCCCGATTTTTTCTGATCATTAAGTTGAAAGTCAAAAAATGCATATTTCATTGATTCTAAAATCGGCAAAACTGAAAATAATAATATTAGGATGATTGCCGGAGTAATCATCAAATAAGCTAAATGTCGATCAAAGAATTTTAATATCTTTTTCATAGCATTCTCCTTAAAAAAAGAAGCTCTAGCATAATTTCTAAAGCTTCTTTTATTTTCAAATCATTACTTTATAAAAGCATGTTAAAATTATACATTCATGTAAACTTTTTATGCTTTTTATTTAGACTGAAACTATTACTTGATTATTGCAGCTTATCAGAAATAGCTTTTGCTGCATCATCAATTTTGCCATTGTTTGATAAGTATTCATGTCCCTTAATTTGGATAGTATCAGAAACTTCTGAGTAATTAGGAACAACTGGTCTAGCTATTGTCATTGTTAACGCTTTTTGGAAGCCAGGATTTGTTAATAGAGCATTAGCTGCTAAAACATCCTTGTCTTGTAATAAAGCGTTGAAGCCTGGCATGTAGCTGCCAACTGTTGCATTGATTTTTTGTCCTTCTGGTCCTGATATGAAAGCCAAGAACTCATTTGCGCCTTCTTTGTTTGCGCTGTTAGCATTCATACCTAGTATCCATCCGCCAACTGTGCCGCCGTTTGGTAGTGGAGCATATCCTAATTGTTCAGCTTTTACTGAATACTCGCCGCTAGCTGCCATACCATTCATGTAAGGCCAGTTTCTTGCAAATACAGTTTCACCGTTTAAGAATGCATTGTGAGTTTCGCCTTCTGTATATGTAAGTATGTCTTCTGGAGTAGCTTTGGAAGCAACGAATTTTTTCATTGTTTCAAGTCCGCCCTTTATGTTTGACCAATTTGCAGTAAATTCGTTAAGGTTACAAGTTAAACCTTCATATTGCTTTGATTGGTAAACGTGTCCATACTTTGTTCCGTTTTTGCCCATGTATGCTTCAGCCATCTTTAAAAGATCATCCCAAGTATACTCGCCTGCTTCAAGCTTCTTAGCATCATCAGCGGATACTATGTCTTTTCTGTAGTATAAGAAACCTAAGTCAGAGAAGTATGGTAATACGTAGTTTTTACCTTTGTATTTACCTGAAGCCATTGAACCTGCGTTAAAGTCAGTAGGTAACCAGTTATTGTCCTTGATAAGAGTATCAAGTGGTTCTAAATAACCTGCTGATGCAAATTCACCTGCCCAAACAACGTCCATTGATATAACATCATATTCACCAGATTTGCTTGCTAATGAATTCATTAGTTGGTCATGCATGTTACCAGAGTCATTTGTCATTACCACAGCTTCAACTTTATATTTTTCACTTTTGTTGTTAAAAGCTGCAACGATTTGGTTAAGTGCATCTGTTGAGTCTGCTTGCACAGCAAATTTGATAGTTACCTTTTCCACTGGAGTTGCTGCTGCTTCAGTTGGTGTAGGATCAGTGTTAGCTGGAGTTTCCTGCTTACCTTGACACGCCACTGTAAACAACATCATTACTACTAGAACCATTGCTAAAAACTTTTTCATTTTTACCCTCCTCATAAAATACATGTGTATTTTTTTGCTCTCATTGACATTATACCTTCAAAAATATTATTATAATTGTAATATATTAATATCATCTATAAAATTTTAATATGCGGGTGGGACATATATGAGCCAAAAACTAATCCTGAAAAAATTAGAAAATCATACTAACCATTACAGACATCCATCTTATTATCTGGAAATACGACTGCTTAACGAAATCAAAAGAGAATTGCGGGAGGTAGCACAGGAGACTCTTCGTACAATCAACAAACTAGAAAGGGCACGATTGGCAGATAGCCCTATCAGGTCTTTTAAGAATTCATTAATTGCTACTGCTACTTTATTCACAAGAGCTGCCATAGAAGCCAACGTACCTCCTGAAAATGCATTTTCATTATGTGATTTATGTATTTTAGAAATAGAAAGGATGAACAGCATCCAAATATTGCAGGAATACGAATATCAAATGCTGGATGATTATATCAATTTGATTCATGAGTGCAGAATAAAAAGTTATAATAAGGTTACTATTCAGCTAATAGAGTACATTCAGGAAAATATAACAGAAGTTATTACCCTTGATGATTTGGTAAACAGAGTAAACCTATCAAAAGAATACCTGTGCACTATGTTTAAAAAAAATGTTGGTTTAGGAATTATTGAGTACATAAATTATCATAAAATAGAAGAATCAAAATATTTCTTAAAGTATTCTAATATGTCAGTATCCGACATTGCTTTTTTATTTAATTTTTGCAACCCCGGATATTATTCCAGCTTATTTAAGAAGCAAACCGGATTGACTCCAAGACAGTTTCAGCAAGCTAAGCTTATCTAATAGTAAAGACTAATCCTAAGAGTAAAAAACTTTTCGTTAGGATTAGTCTTTATTATTTTACTATTCTACATATGTAGTCATATATACCTTACATCTGCCTTCAACTATTGCGGTCTCCCATTTATCAGAATTATTTATAAGCTCTATAACTGCTTCGGTGCTGTCATTAGTACTGTGCAGTATTTCAATTCTTCTACCATCAGTAATAGTTTCAAGTATTATCATATAGATTCTCATATAACCCACCCTTCTATTATAATATAAGCGTTTCTAAATCTACTTTCATTCATAGGCTAGTTAGTGCTTCCCTTCTAGGCTTTTAGCTTGGAATAACCCAAGTTTTAAGCTAAAACCCTATACTTATTATTCTGTTTCTTAATATCCTGTCATATATATGATTATGACTTTTAACATATTATTATATAAATCTCATATTAATATTCCGCGCATATTTATTTCTTTAAAACTTACAAAATGCTGCATATTTAGATATTTTATTACCTATATCTACAAAATTTATTATAAATTTAAAAATCTTTGTGTTTTTTTATTCACATTTATATTATAATTATATTGAGGTTACTTAAAATATTTTAAGGGAGGTAAATTATGCAAAGAAAAAAAATGGGTTTGACAGCTAAAATTCTGGTGGGTCTTCTCTTAGGTCTTATTACAGGTATAATTCTTAATAAATTAGGCGCATCCTATTTTAGGGACACTGTTTTGGTTAACAACGTATTCACACTATTTGGTTCTGTTTTTATCAACGCTATCAAAATGTTAGTTGTTCCTTTGGTATTCATTTCAATAGTAAATGGTACTGCATCTATCTCCGACATTAAAAAGCTAGGCAGAATAGGCTCAAAAACAATAGCTTTCTACATGGTAACGACTGCTGTTGCTATAACACTGGCAATATTATTATCATTAGTGGTTCAACCAGGTTTGGGCTTAGACATGTCTGCTTTAGCTAAAACTGAGCCAACAATCAAGGAAGCAAAACCAATAGTTCAAGTGTTCATTGATATGATACCAACAAATCCTGTAACTGCATTGGCTAGCGGCGAAATGCTTCAAATCATTGTTTATGCTATATTGCTAGGTATCGCAATGGCGAGCCTCAGCTCTAGGGTTCCAGCGGTTGCTGCATTATTTGAACAGCTCAATGAAGTAATGATGAAAATCGTTGACTTAGTAATGGTTATAGCTCCTATAGGTGTATTCAGCTTAATTGCTAAGACCTTTACAGGCTTAGGCTTCGCAGCAATGCAGCCATTAGCAAAATATATGTTCTGTGTGTTATTTGCATTATTACTTCATGCAATAATCACATATGGCGGTATGCTGGTTCTCTTTACCAGACTTAACCCCGTAAAATTCCTAAAGAAGTTCTGGCCTGCAATGGGTGTTGCTTTCTCAACATCAAGCTCAAATGCTACAGTTCCTGTTACTCTTGAAACTGTAGAAAAAGGACTTGGAGTTAAAAAGACAATTGCGTCCTTTACTATTCCTTTAGGTGCTACTATAAATATGGACGGTACTGCAATTATGCAGGGTGCTGCTACTATATTTATTTCACAGCTTTATAATATTCCACTTAGCTTAACTGCTATTTTAACAGTTATATTTACTGCGACTCTTGCTTCTATCGGAACAGCAGGTGTTCCTGGTGTTGGACTGGTTATGCTGGCAATGGTTCTTCAATCAGTAGGTCTTCCTATAGAGGGTATTGCTATCATAATCGGTATAGACAGAATACTGGATATGTGCAGAACAGTTATAAATATTACAGGTGATGCTGTTTGTACAACTATCGTTGCTAAATCCGAAGGTGAGCTTGACTTAGAAGTTTATAACAGCTAATAGCTCCATACGATAAAATATTAAGGGACAATTTCTTATAATTAATAACTATAAGAAATTGTCCCTATAATTTTCTCTTTATTTGCCGTTGGTTTCTTTTAATACTACATTAACCATTGTATCGACGAATAATTCAGCTTCCTCAATCCATGGATTATGCCCTGAATGTTCAAACCAAATCATTTTTTTACTGGGTGCATTTAAAACTTGATAATATTCTTCCACCAAGGACACTGGTGCATTAAAGTCATAACGACCATGCAATATATAGACAGGCACCTCAAGCTTCACAGCCTGTTTTCGCAAATCTATATCATAAAGCTGCTGATACACATCATTAAAGGTATATGTAGTACCTCTGATGAAATTCACCTTATCGTATAGCCCATACTCTGGGGAAAGCATGCTTTCAAATACATCTGCCGTGGGGCCTGTAATCTCTGGATGCATAGCCATATAACTAAACAGATACATTAAATATGTTGCTTCCTTCCATACTACATCCTTGCCATAGTAAGGCGGCAAGCCCTGGTTTTTCAATGTTTCTACTGTAGCAGTATCTCCACGCTCCTCAGCAATCTTCATAGCCGTATCATAACATATTAGTTCAGTATCAACAAAGGACACCATCTGTCCTGTTCCAATAAATGCGTGATACCACTCAGGATGCTGCTGCACCAGCCATATACCAAGTGCACTTCCCCAAGATTCACCAATTACGTAAATCTTTTCTTTGTTAAATCGTTTACGAAGATATTGTGTTAGTTCTAAGCCGTCAGACACATATCGTTCCGGTGTAAGCTCTTTGTTTGGTACAGCATGATAGGATTTAGCAGCTCCTGGCTGATCCCAGCTTACAACTACAAAATGTTCCTCAAGGGCACTAAGGTAAAGACGTGTTGCAGCCATCTGTGTACCACCGGGACCACCTGCTAAAAATAGCAATACCGGATTTTCCGTGTTTTTGCCGCGTATACTAAGCCACTGATTTCTTCCATTTAACTTTACTTTTTCGAGGGAAGCTATGCTGCCACTTACTCTGTTTCCATTTTCTCCTAATATTGGAGGCGTATAAGCCATCACCTGTGAGGCTAACACAACTCCTGTTAGTACTAGCAGTAAAGCACAAAATATAATAAATTGACTTCTAACTTTTAATAACCATAGTTGTATCTTTGTTTTTTCACGTGTTATTAATGCAACAAAAAGTGTGATCATTAGTGTTCCTATAGTAAGTAAAGCACTACCTACCGCAAGGATTATTATTCCTACTGAAAAAACCAGCTCAATTCCTACCGTTGACATTGCAGGTTTAAGAAATGGACGCACTCCTACTGCATAAACAAGTAATACAGCCATAATCCCCAACCATAGCACTGGCTGCTGAGTCAAAGGCTTTCTTTTCTGATTAGAGTCGGTTTTTGGGGTCAATTCTGTTCTCATTGTTATTCTCCTCCCGATTTAGTTTTTTGTTTATTATTCTGTAGAAAGTAAATATATTAATATAAGTTTTGCCGTAAAACTTATAGAGATATCAAATTCAAAAGGAGCAATTATCTAAAAGAAAACACCCAAGAGTAAATTTTTTCCATTCACCCTTGAGTACTTTTCTTATTTTTTCATGCACATTTCTATAGTTCGACTAGACAATGGCACTTTTACATCTTTTACATAAACCCTCTGCATACCTGCTCGTTCAAAGAGACTCATCATATTTTCGGCTTGTTGAATATCGGATACTGGTTCTCTCATGTATAGCAAGCCGCCTGTTTTAAGCTTGCTTGCCAAGCTGCTTGTTACTTCCGGCCACGATTCAGCAGGTATATCATGAATAACAAAATGTATACCTACTATGTCATAGGAGTTATCCTTAATGTCAAGCTTTGCAATATGACCTAAATAAAAATCAACATTCTCATATTTTGACAACATTTTTTTTGCACAATCCATCCACCTTTGAGATATATCAACACAGGTCAGAAATCCATTTCCTTTTTTGAGCGTTTTGGCTATTAAAGAAGCCGGTCCTCCTGCTCCTGAGCCGTAATCCAATACCCTTTCGTGTCCTTTTAAATTCAGTATGTTGACAAACTCTCTATGGTAAGGCTTTGCAAAGGTCTTAGCTGCAAACTGATTAATATATACCTCTAGTTGAGGAGGTTCATAAGCCATGATATTTTTCTCCTTTAAATCATAATAATTTAGAATCCTGGAATAAACATTGATGTTTTATTTTTGTATTCCTTATACTTATCACCAAATTCCTTTATCATATAGCCTTCTTCCTTACGTGCAAGTCTGTAGTACATAACAGCAAGTATAGGCCACATAATCAGTAGCGGAATAGTTGCCCATTCAAATATCATTCCTAGTGTTATTAGTAAAAAGCCTGTATATTGAGGATGGCGTACATATCTGTAGATACCCGTGGTTACAAGCTCGCCCTTCCCCTCTTCGTGTCTCCAGTATTTTTCATGTATTACCTTCCAGCCTGATACTACCATTGCGATACCTATTAAATTCATTATTATGCAAATATACATTCCCCAGTGACCTATGTATTGATTGAGTGTATGACCCCATAGAATTCCATCTGGCAGGTTTACGCCAAATGCCCAAGCGATCATGTACATGCTCATGGGTATTCCGAACATTTCCAGTGCGTATGCTAATATAAATGCCAGATATGTTCCGGCAGGTTTTCTTTCGCTCTTTCTATAAAATGGTACGAAGAATAAGAATATTCCGTATATTATAACCCAGACTAGTACTCCGCCCCAATTACCATAATGATCTAATGCCATATCGTTAAACATTGATATTCCTCCATTCTGTTAAATAAAATCTTATGTCTTTTATAAATTTAGTTCTTTAGTTTCCATAACTTCTTCATCTGTGTTTACATTAACAAAGTAGTCAGCTACGTGGAAATGACCAACATTATTTCCATCGTTAATTGCCGTTTGTATAAGGTTGCACAGCTCCTTTTCGCCTCTTATGGGGTTTACTGGCGCTTTATCAATGTATCCAAAGATATCATTTCTAAAAATTATACTGCCTGTCCCCATGTAATTGTTAAAAGGCTTTTCTGGTTTTTCCACCATGCAATCTATATTTCCATTTTCATCCATAGTGTATGTGTAGGTCTTTTTAATTTTTTCAATATCGTCAGCAATAATATATCCAACTTGAGTAATATAATCGTTTTCATAGAAGTTGTTTACCATTTCTACATGACGTGGATTTACCATAATTTCATCTCCAAGATGCAATAAGAAATCTTCGTTTCCAATTGCTTCTCTTGCAGCTTCTATAGCATTTACAACGCCTTTTTGTTCTTTTTGTTCAGCATAAGCAATCTTAAGATGCTTGTAGCTGCTGCCCAAATGGTTAATAATATCTGCTGCCCTAAAGCCAACAACAACAACAACCTCTTCAATTTGTTCTATTCTTGCTAAATTTTCAAGAACTCTTTCTATAATTGGTCTTCCAGCTACTAACCTCATGCATTTATTTATGCCTACCTCAGCACTATTCAAACGTGTTCCCTTGCCAGCCGCCAAAACTAAACCTTTCATTTTTCAACCTCCTAGTAATTTAAAATAAAACTCTCTTTTTAAAAATTCTATACTGATACTAACTATCCTGCTTAATCCATTCAATAATTCTATCTACAAAGTCACTTTCAGAATGTTTCTTAGTCAGGATTTTTCCCATTCTCTCAGCATTTTCCTTATATGCTGGCGTCTGCATTGTTTCACGTATAGCTGCAAGTAAATTCTCTGCTGTAAGCTGTGTTCTGCTAATATGCTTTGCTCCCATCTTCAAATCATGTAGTTTTACTCCCCAATAAAGGTGTTCCGCCAAATAACCTACAATAATCTGGGGCACCCCTGACATTGCGGCAGTATGAACAGTACCTGCTCCTCCGTGATGGATAATGGCAGCCATTTTAGGAAACAGCTTTGAGTGTGGTACATAATCAACTACCTTAATATTTTCACCCTTGGCATTATCCAGCATATTGCTCCAGCCCTTCGATATTATAAATCTATAGTCCTTGCAGCCTAATATCTCGTTAAATATCTGATTTAATTTCTCTGGTTCTCTGTCCGGCATACTGCCGAAGCCTATATATATCGGCTTTGAGCCAGCTTCTATAAAGTCCAGCAGATCCTTGTCCAGCTCGCCCTCATCATCCAAATGAAAATATCCTACCTGCATATGACGAGTCTTAACGCTAGAATCTACTTTTCCAATTTCTTCATCTGTAGCAAGTATTGCGTCATTTGTGTAGTAATCCATAAGACTTTTAATAGGCTTAAGTCCAATTTTTTTTCTGACTTTATTAATGGTTCCTTTTGTTGGTAACCCGAAAATAAAGTCCGCATATGCCCAGTACATTTTCACCGCAAGCTTTGAACGCTTTTTGTTACTATGCTGAAAGGGTATACGTTTATCAGAGCGAAGCAGTCCGGGAATAACTACAAGATGTCTGTAGGGAACTTTAAAGTATTCTGCAATAGTCCTTCCGGCAACAGATACCCCGCCATCTATAATGCAGTCTGTTTCTTTAACTGTGTTTAATATATCGTTAATCTGTGTTGGAAAATCATCTCTGAAGTATTTCACTTGTGAAAAAAGATGCTTTATATCGTTGCCAGTTAACAGTGCAGGGTCTTCCTTTATTCTCTCCTTAAGATTTAACCCAATAGGGTAAAACTCCATACCATATTTATTAAAAAAGTCTTTATGTTCAGGTGAAGAACATACGATTACTTTATGTCCCTTTGTTATCAGCCTCATTCCAAATGCTGCCATCGGACGGGCATCTCCTTGTGTGCCGCCTGGTATTAGTAAAAATCTCATTATTCTTACCTCATTCCTTAAGTAATTTATATACGCACACATAGAATGGACACTTTAAATAATTGTGTAATAGGTATATAATACCATATTTATAATCTGCTGTGAATATTTTCTAAGGTTTATGCTTTATTTAGACTTTCAGCATCTCTCGTACTTATACTCAAGCATTTGTGTCCATTCATATGTGCATAAAACAGATAGCGGGTTAATTTACTGACTACTCAACGACAAAATATTTACCGATTTTTTCTGCTAGTCCAGAAACATATGGAGGTTTGAAAATGGAGAAATGTGTTCCTTCAGTTTCATCAAATATTAGTCCTTTTTCACAATAGCTGCTCCATAGCTCCTTATTTGTTATTCTGTGTTCAGTAGCTTCTATAAAGTAAACCTGCGTTTTAACCTTTCCTGACGGAATATATAGCCCCCTTGCTGTAGCATAGGTTCTAATTACATTCAGGTAATAAATCAAGCCCTTAAGATCCTGAGTTTGGAAATAAGGTATTATAAAGGTTGTAGGCACTGGTATAAATTTTCTTGCCTCAGCAGCTACAGCTTCCTCTATACCCTTTTCATATGCATAATTAATTAGTGTAGACCAGACATCCTTCATATCAGTTATGCTGTCTAAATCAATATCTAATTTAAAGCCTCCATTTTCTATGAAATGTTTTGCCCAAGTCTTTTCTGTTTCTACTGTGAATTCACTTGTTTCTTCAAAGAAGCCTTTTTGTGGTGCTAATGAGTTAATCAATGTAAAGAATACTACTTCCTCACCCATGGCCTCAAGCTGCCTAACTATCTCAAAGGCTGTTGTTCCGCCGGCACACCAGCCGATTATATGGTAAGGTCCGCTTTGCTGTATTTTTTTGATTTTTTCTATATACCTTTCAGCCACCTGCTCCACTTTGTAATTTCTAGGGCAGTAGTTATCAAATCTATCTGCTTTTATACCCCAGTAATTAAAGTCTGAGCGGAGTATTTTAGATAATTCCATATAGCCTTCTACTTCGCCGCTGCCAGCATGTATTAAGAACAAGTGCTTATCTACAGTAGTTCCTTGATTCAATAATACTAAATTATCATCCTCAAATGTAATTTCCGATTTGACATTTTCATCAATATATCTTGAAATTTCTTTAACATTTGATAATCCAAATATCTCTCTCAAAGGAATATTTATGTTGAATTCTTTTCTTATCTTTGATATAAGCTGTGTAGCACTTAATGAATTACCTCCAACATCAAAGAAGTTATCAATAATACCTACTTTATCAAGCTCTAAAACTTCTTCCCATATTGCACAGAGCTTTTTCTCTGTTTCTGTAGTTGGAGCTACATAGGTATCTTCAGCACACATATCAGGCATTGGAAGAGCTTTTCTATCCAGCTTGCCATTAGGTGTTAATGGAATTTCCTCCAGCTCTATAAAGTAGTTTGGAATCATATATTCAGGTACATGCCTACCTAAGAATATTTTCAGCTCTTCTACTGACAGATCCTCATCGTCTGAAACATAGTAAGCACATAATATCTTTTTGCCTCTTGCATCTGTCTTATCTACTACAGCAGCATTTGCGATAAATTCATGCTTTAACAAGCAGTTTTCTATTTCCCCAAGCTCTATTCTGTA
>CALGKJ010000074.1 GCA_937930535.1 uncultured Clostridia bacterium | reverse complement strand
TTACTACGACTACCCGATATCCAACGGACCTACTGAAGGAAATAATCATAAAATAAAAAACATCAAATGCAGGGCTTATGGATACCGTAATACTACAAATTTTGAGCTAAGGGTAAAACTAGAAAGCATATGTGCTTAATGCTAAAATTTAAGGTTTTGGGGTGTATAGGGATACCCTAACCCTTTAACTTTCCTTAATTGTCCTCTGATAGAAGATTCACTTTATAGAGGAATTAATGTACTACAGAGGGAATCTAATGTTACCAATATGCAGGAATATTTATCAATTATTTTCCTGTGCGGTGAAGCTTTACTGGATAGGTCTACCATTAACCACAAAATTCATTGTTGAACCTTTATTTATTAATATTATATACAAAATTTAAACTAATATTGATATAGATAAATATACAATTGCTGTAAAAGACTATTCATTTCACTAACTGAGTTTGCAAATGTCCTATCAGGCTAATTTATGACACTCCCCTAAAAATAATAAAGTCAGTCCTATAAAATGTAAGGACTGACTTTATTATTTAGACTATATTCTTCTTAAAAAATAAATATATAATATTTGGATATAATTATCTGCCTTTAATATTGCTTAAAACTATAATATGAAATCCATCTATCTCAATTTCTTCTTCGGGGCTAATGTGCAAGCTAAAGGTCAAGGTGCTTACATCCTTAGGAATATATAAGCTAATATCCTGCTGAGACCATTGGTTAAATATTTTTAAATCTGCATAGGCACTTTCTGAACCCGCTCTGGCTGCTATTTTAAGGTTTGGTGTATCAGTTATTTTTCTGGCATAAAAGCGTATACTAATTTTTTTACCTCTAAATCCGTTACTGTCGACTAAAGGACTCAAATTTGCCCATATTCCTGCATCTGTGCTTGATGTATTCTTTATCCAAAGAGAGCTTCCTGAATCTCTATACTGCTTGGTTACTATTTTGGTTTCAACATCATCTTTACCCCATACAACATCAAAAGAATCAATATAATTTCGTGAGCTTAAAAATCCCTTTTCAAATAATTGTTCGTATTGTGCTAAATAAACATTTGTCTTGGGTTTAGGTGCTATAGGAGTTACAACAACAGGCTGGGCTTCTATAACTACTTCTTCTATTTTATGCTCTTTATTATTTATTACGAGGTTTCTATAGCTCGTTTTGACTTTTGAACCATTATAAATAATATTCAACTGAACCTCATACTTGCCGTTACCTGGCATGTTATAAGTAAAGCTGCTGTTACTACTTGAATAAACCTTCTTCTTATCCTTTTCAACTACCCATGCAATCTTATTAATTAAGTTATATGGATCAGCCTTTTTCCTGTCATATTCACATATAAGCCTTGTCTGACTATTTATATTTTCTGTTTTCATTGAAAATTCCAGACTTTTTAGCTCCATATCTTCATCCTCTATCACTAAGAGCTCTCTGCTGTCCTTATATCTAAGTGCAATGAGAATTTTGTTTGCTATTATATCTCTCTGTGATTTATCCAGCATAAGATTTTGAACTTTATTCTTAAGCTTTATAGGATCTATTTTATCTATTGCGCTAATATTTTCTTCACCCTTTATTACTGCAATATATTGTTTAACTGCCTGTTCATAATCCTCTATACTTTCACATATTCTACCCATATTAAAGTAGTATTCAACTATAGATTGCGTTTCAATTGCTTTTTGCATAGTCAATAATGCATTCGTCATATCATTTAAATAGTATGCACATACTGCTGCGTTGTTATAAGCTACTGTTACGCTTGAATCATACTGAGCCGACTTAATAAAACTTTCGTAGGCCTTATCAAAGTAACCTAGCTTATAGTATGCAACACCTAGCTTAAAATTTAAGTTTGTATTGTTAGTACTTGTTAAATCATTGTAATGGTCTATAAGTATGGTATTATACCGTTCTATAGCTCCTTTATAATCACCAGCTTGATAACTATCGTCTGCATCCATTAATAAATCTATAAATGAAATTTGCTTAGAATTTTCCGTTCTTATACTACTTGCTGGTGTATTTTTATCAGGAAATAAAAGTTTGATATACTGCTTAGATATATTTGTAGTTGAAATTAATAATATTAATATTAATATAAATATTATTGTCTTTTCAAATGTAATTTTAAACAATTTGGCACCCCCAAAATTAGGTAATATAAAGCCATTTTATTATTTGCCATACTATTATTTTACAACAAACAGAATAAATATACCATTTCAGGAGTATTACAGTTTAGATATAAATTTACTACAATTTATGTGCAAAATAATAATACGCCTTTGAAAACTCAAAGACGTATTATTATTTAAATTATTCTATTACGGTTATACTATTGGTTAGATCGGCTGGCGAACCAGACAAATTCCAGTTTACTTCTGAACTTAAATTATAGGTTCTTCCTGGTGCACTTTCTACACCAGCTGTAGTTAACACATTTTGTACTCCTGCTTGATCTACTATAGATATTGTTATAGTTATTATATGACTAGCTATATTTAAAGTCGAATTCGCATCGGTCAGTCTATAGCTTTCAACCCCATCAGAAATTGTTAGAGCTGTTACATCTATACTGCTGACACCACCAGATAGCCTCAAATTTGTACAAATAAGTGTTAAAACATTTGTATTCCTGTCATAAGCGGCATTTGCTATGCCAGGAGCTGCCCAATTGCTAACAAGTATAGAGTTTATCAAGTCGGCTGGAGCACCAGCTCCATTCCAGTCAACAGCGGCAGCAATATTATATATACCTCCTGCACCGTTATTAAGTCCATTGGCAAGGAATATCCAGTTAAGATTTAGTCTGTCAATACCATTTACCTGAATTACTGCTGAGGTACTGCTTAATACTTCGGCATTTGATGTCGCACTTGTTAAAGAATAGGTCTTAGTGCCGTCACTTATAGTAAATTTCGTTGCATCAATATCATTGTTAGCTCCTGGTATGATTCTAAAATAGCTTCCAGTTAGTGTAAGTATACCTGTTGCAAAATCATAAGAAGCATTAGATATAATTGGGGCACTATAGTTGCTTACTGTAATGCTATTGCCGGTTAAATCTGCGGTTGAGCCCAGCCCATTCCAGTTAGCTGCAACACCTATATTATAAGGATTATTTGTCAAATCACTTGTTCCGTTTTTATCAAATATATTGTTTAACTCTGCTCTATCTCTTCCTGATACCTGAACTACTGCCGTGGTTGTACTTGTTATATCGCAATTTGAAGTTTCAGCGGTTAAAGTATAGCTTTTGCTTCCTGCACTAATAATAATCTTATCAACAGTGATATCGTTATTTGTTCCCGAAATAGGCTTTAAATTACTGCCTGTTATAGTTAACTGGCCTGTTGCAAAATTATAAGCTGCTCCTGTTATATAAGGTGATATATGTCCTGTTACTGTAACTATGTTATCCGTTGAATCTTCAGCGGCTGCCGAACCATTCCAGCCACTCATAACTGCTATATTGTATATAAGATTGTCAGCACTTTGCGCTCCATCCTTGTTTAATATCTCGTTTATATACATGCGATCTATTGAGCCTAGAATAATATTCGCAGTTGATGCGTCTGCTGCTTCAACAGATGCAGTATTTGAGGAAATAGTATAGCTTGAGCCGCCATGTGCAGAAATAACAATTTTTTGTGCATTTATATCATTGCTGGCTCCTGCTATTGCTCTAAAACCTGAGCCTGTCAAGGTTAATATGCCTGTAGAATAGTTGTATACAGCACCTGTAATCTCAGGAGCAGTGCAGCCGCTGACATTTATAGGATTTAGGGTGGTTTCCGCTGTTGAGCCAGAGCCATTCCAACCGGCATTCGCTCTTAAATAGTATGGCTGTCCATTGTTGTTTTGAAATCCATTTTTATCAAATATGTCGTTTAACTCTGCTCTATCTCTGCCTGTTACTGTTATAGTTACCGAGGTTTCCTCCGTAATTTCTGCGCCTGATGTTGTTGCGAGGGTATAGCTTCTCCCATTTGGAGTGTATATTGTAAGCATTGAGCTTACAACATCATTATTCTCACCCATTGCTTTTTTCATTTCTGTACCTGTGATAACCATGACACCTGTACTGCAATTATACGTAGCACTAGTAATGGTAGCAGAAGGGTAGCCCGAAACATATATATGATTTGCCAGATCTGCACTTGCTCCATCTCCATTCCAGCCATCTTCTAACGAAAGATTGTATGCCGCACTTAAACCGTTATCACTTCCGTTTAAGGTTAACAACGCATTGACGTTAGTTCTATCCTCGCTTGACAAAGTAAGCTCTGCAAAATAGTTATTGGTTATTTCTACATTTGGTGTAGATTTTAGTGTATAGGCTTCACTGCCGTTGCTTATTGAAATTTTATTGCTGGAAATATCATTAAATGCTCCCGGTACTCCCCTAAAGCCATTACCGGACAAGCCTAATTTACCTGTATTTACATCATAACTAGCATAACTAACACTTATATATGAACTAGCAGTCAGATAGTTGGTAGTCTTACCGCTAATAAACGCCCATCGATCGTTTTCTGGCGTAGTTACTATATATATACCATCGCTTAGTTTGCTCTTGTCATTAGCATCTATTGAAAAATATGCCTTTAAGTTTGATATATTTAAATAGGTGGCGCTAATATTAACTTTATCTCGTACAAGTATCAGCTTTTTACCCGTCAAGGATGAAATTGGATATTCGGATAAAGTTACTGTAAATATTGCATCAGCACTGCTGATACTGCTGACAGAGGATATGGAAAGAGCCGGATAAATAATAATATTATTACTAACTGTCAACCAAGAGTCCTCTGAGGGTGTCTTAATGATATATATACCATTTTGTAACCTTGTTCGTTCTGTTCTATCTACCTCAAATATTGCTTCTGTGCCGTTTACACCTACACATGTAGCATTAATTTGAAGTGAATCCTTTTGTAAAATAAGCTTTTTCCCTGTAATTGTTTCAATTGGATAGTCAGATAGCTTTGCGTAAAAAACATAAGTACTGGAATCAATACCGCTAACTGATACTAGCTTTAGTGATGATAGGTTAATTATACTATTAGCTATAACTCCATTTACTTTTACGACCCCTGTCTTCCCTTTTAAGTCAACAATCAATACAGCCTTTTTTGTTTTTTCATCATACCTGACTGAGCTTATATTAATTTTAGTATTATCAATAGTTACTTTGTATTGTGATATATCTGATGCAAGCTTTGCGCTTACATTTTCTTGTAAGTTTACCACTATTGTTGTTTCACTTGTAACCAAGCCAGATAAAATTGAAACAGATGTCAGATTAGAGGATAGTAACGAAAGCTTTTCAGAAGATACTATCCCATCATCAACAAGCTTATTAATCAATGATTTATCTTCATCCTTTATTTTAGCCTTTAGAGCTTCTACAGTTACTGTAGCAAGCTCGCTTATGACAAAATAATTTACATAAGCAGACTTTCCCATACCTAAGTTATGTGCAAAATCTAGTGCGTTGCTCCAAGTAAAATCACCTAATGCACCTTCTTTAGTCTGCCTATAGCCAAGTGTCTCTAGCATAACCTTGTAATATTCCTTTGAACTAATATTGTTCAATGGATAGAAATTTATACCATCACCCTGCCAGCCAAGCTCTGGATGTGCCTTAAGGTATGCCATTATTGCTTTTCCGCCTGACCATGAAATGTCATTAGCATCTGAAAAGTTTGCTATACCCCGAAACTTTAAAGCATCAGATTCCAGTCCCTTTAGTCTTAAGAACATAATTGCGGCTTGGAGTCTTGTAGGAGTGGTCTGAACATATTCTTCCGTAATACCTTTGCCGTCTCCCTTTAGCATACCTAGGGATGCGATAATTTGTACATCCTCACTCAAAGTATTTGAATAAGCTTGTACAGGTATTAAACCTAATATTAATGTTATACATAATAAAACTGCTATAATAATCTTCTTAGGCATAAAGTGTTACCCCCTGAATGTATTATATTTATTAATATATTATACCATAATTAAACTTTATTTGCTATTTGTTAATATTATGTAATTATATACGTAATAAGCTATCATTGCTTATAGCTAAAGACTTTAAAGTTGTGAAGTTGTTTCTTCATATATTAAATAGGCATATGGATACTAATAAACACACATGTTCTTTAATTAGCAACATTGATAATATTTACTTGTCTAAACCCTTTATCGGCATTTTTATAGATATATTTAGAAAAAAATAAAAGCAACAAGAAATTCTTGTTGCTTTTATTAAAGGTTATTATATTATCTTGTTCCGAATTGTACTGCATCAACTGTAGCTGATGGAGCTTGGTTGTTTACGTCTTTTACATTAGCAAGACCTGTTGCTGATAATTTTACAGTTGCAACTTGACCTTGATCTAGAGGAGTTGCTAATACTATAACAACTGTTCTGCCATCTGCTTGTAATGTTGCACTTGTAATGCTTGTAAAGCCTAGACCTGTTACTGTGAAGTATGTTCCGTCTAGTCCTGCTGCTACTATTTTCTCGTTGAATATTACTGTGATTTCATCGTTATCTGTATTTATTGATGCTGCTGCTATTGCTGGTAAAGCGTTTGGTGTATCAACTCCACCAAATCTTACTTTATTTGCTCCAGTAGTTGCATCGTATAATGCACCTTGAAGGTCAGCTAAAGTAGTTGTTGTTAGTGTCAATTCGTAAACTGTTCCTGATACTAATGCAGTTGTTGCTACATTAAGACTTACTGTTAATTTAGTCTTATCAGCAGATTGAGTATAAGTTGCACCAACTAAGCTTAAATTAGTACCGTTTGTTAAGTTTACTAATGCATAGGCTGCATCGCCTAAATTAACTGCTTCGCTAAAGTATATATCAAATGTCCATCTGTCTACTGGTACTACAGCAGTCATCTTAGGAGCTGCGTTAGCTACGTTAGTTCCTGCGAATTTTACTGTATATGCTGTTAAATCAGCATTTGTTCTTTTCATTGGATTGTAACCTGCTGCATCAAGTACGCCTGCGTTAAATGTTAAATCATAAACTTGTGAAGTTGTAAGTGCAGTTCCTAAGTATAGTATAGCTTCTGTTACAACGTCAGCCGCTTGTACAGATACTCCTATAACTGGTACGCCTGCGATAGCAAACGCTGCATTTGTTACTGCCTTAACTGGTTCACTGAATGTAACCTTTACTGCTGTTGTATTAAGTGCTGTAGCTGTCATTACATATGGAACAGGGTTAGTTACGTTAGTTCCTGCAAACACCTTAATATTAGCATTGTTTGCAGTTACAAGGTTAGCTACACCTGTGATTGTTGCTTCATATACACGACCTGCCATAAATAATGATGGGTTATTTTCTGTAGTTTTGAATTGTACTCTTACAACTTTCTTATTTGCTTGTTGTAATTTAGCATAATCTAATCCTACTGGAGCAAAAGCTGCGCCGTTTTCTTTCATGCTTGCAACAGTAAGAGCTGCTACATCTGCATTTGTTAATTCTACGTCAAATATTAAGTCAACTGTGTTTTCGTTTACTACTGATATAGCTTGTAATGTCTTGTTTGTAGCTGCTACTGAACCAACGCCTACCAAAGTAGCTTTTGTATTAGCTTCTATTGGATTGCCTGATAAATCATTAATACCATTGATTGTTACGCTGTATATTTTACCTGGCTCTTGAGCTGCTGTTTTTAATACTACTACAGTTCTGTTATTGAGAGTATCTACAGTAGCTGTCGCTGTTGTAGCATATCCTAAATTGCCATCGAATACGTAGTTTAATACGTTAGCTGCTGCTGCATCTACTACTTCGCTAAATGTTATTGTTACAGTATTACCTGTTGCTGGAGTAGAAGCCGCTATAGCTGATACAACAGTTGGCTTAGTTGTATCTTTAGCCATACCGCCAAATAATACTTCATATTTATCCATTACGTTACCTGATAAATCAGCAACGTTTTGAACTGTTATCTTATAGATTGTTCCTACTGTTTGCTCGGAAGTTGTTAATGTAACAACTGTTCCTGCTGAATTAAGTTCAGCCTTTAATACTACTAAGCCATTGTCAAATGTATAGTTTGCTATGTTTGTAGCAAGTGCTGCGTCAACTTTTTCAATAAATGTTACTTGTAATCTTGTGTTTGTAACAACAAGTGCTGTAGCTGTTGGCTTAGTTGTATCTTTAGCCATACCGCCGAATAATGCTTCAACTTTATCCATTACATTACCGAATGTATCAGCAACGTTTTGAACTGTTATCTTGTAGATTGTTCCTACTGTTTGCTCGGAAGTTGTTAAAGTAACTTTTGTTAAGTATGTTCCGCTTTGATCGTCAGTATCTAATTCAGCCTTTAATACTACTAGACCATTGTCCATTGTGTAGTTAGCTATGTTCTCAGCTATTTCCTTATTTACAGCCTTAGTAAATGTTACTTCAACTGTTTTGTTTGTAACAACAAGTGCTGTAGCTGATGGTTTGCTTGTATCTTTAGCCATACCTCCGAATAATGCTTCAACTTTATCCATTACATTGCCAGCTAGGTCAGCAACGTTTTGAACTGTTATCTTATAGATTGTTCCTACAACTTGATCGGAAGTTGTTAATGTAACAATTGTTCCTGCTGAGTTAAGTTCAGCCTTTAATACTACTAACCCATTGTCAACTGTATAGTTAGCTATGTTTGTAGCAAGTACTGCATCAACTTTTTCAGTAAATGTTACTTTTACTTTGTTATAAGCATCAACTAATGCTGTAGCTGTTGGCTTAACTGTATCAGCTGGTACTGCAACATATTTGAACTCTTTACCGTTTACTTTTACTGTGTAAACTGTGTAAGCTGTTTGAGCTGCTGTTTCAAGTATTACTGATTTTCCGTCTGCTGCTAATGTAGCGCTCTTAACTTCTACAGCCTTACCGTCTTTATCAGTTACTGCAAAGTTTTCTGCTACTGCAACTGTCTTTGCTTCGTTAAGTGAAACTTTTATCTTTGTATTTGTGTAAGCTTCTGCTTTGCTTACATCGTATACTGATTCAAGAGTATCTATTGTAGCTTCTGCTGCTGCTAATTTGTCAAGACCAGCGATTTCTTCTACGCCTAGTTCTTGAGCTGCTGCTACTAATTCTCTAGCTGCTGCTACTGCTGCTTTTTCAGCTATTGTAATAGTTGCTGGAAGAGCTGCGATAGCTGCTTCTGCTGCTTCTAAAGCTTCTGCTTTAGCTATTTCTACTGCTTGAAGTTCTTCTAAAGCTACTAAAGCTGCTTCTAAAACTTCAACATTAGCGATAACTGCGTTTTCATCAAGTTCTAAAGCTTCTGCTACTAAATCTGCTGCTGCAAGAACTGCTTCCATGTCTTCTAAAGTAATTTCTTCTGGAAGAGCTGCTATTGCTTCTTCAGCTGCTAGTATAGCTGCTTCTACTGGATCAAGCATAACGCCTGCTGCGATTGCTACTTCTTCTTCGATAACGCCCATTTCTACAAGAACTTCTGCTAATGTAGCTTCTGAGCCTTTAACTGGAGTAACAAGAGCTTCTACTGTAGCTACTGCTAAATCGTTAACTGTGAAAGTTGTTACATTAGCAACTTCCTTTAAGCCAACTTCTGCTGCAAACTTTAATACGCCTGCCCATGTAAAGTCGCCTATAACGTCAGTTGTGTTTTGCTTGTAGCCAAGAGTTTCAAGCATTACTTTGTAGTAAGCTTGAGCTGTCATTAAACCTGTTGGGTTGAATTTGCCAGCATCGCCTACCCAGCCAAGCTCTTTATGAGCATATAGGTAAGCCATTATTTTCTTTCCGCCTTCCCAAGCTACTTGGTCAGCGTCTGCAAAATTTTCTGTTCCATCCCAAGCTAGAGCATCTTCTTCAAGACCCTTAAGTCTTAAAAACATAACTGCTGCTTGTAATCTTGTTGGTTGTGTAGCAAGATATTCTGCTGTCACACCATTTCCATCGCCTTTAAGCATGCCTAATAGTTCACACACTTTAGCGGATTCATTGATTTCTTCTGCTGCAAATGCAACTGTAATTGTTGAGAAAACAAGTACAAGTGCAAGCAAAAGTGCTAGATTCTTCTTCATCTAAAAATCGACCTCCTCAATTATGTAAATACATATATCCGGCACTATATAGATTCACTCGCCATAGTACCTATTACACATTATAGCAACTGTTATATAGAGAGTCAATGTATTCCAGATTGATGTAACATACTTGTAAAATATACTGCTGATTTATTACAGAAGTATTACATAGCTTACTCTATAATTAAGTCTCTGGGCGATATTTTTAATATATTTCTAGCTGGAATATATGTGCTTATTAGTACAAATCCCAGGTAACATACTGTAAGAATAGCAAGGTCTGCAGGTGTTATCAGATAAGGACACTCCGTTACCCCTACAGTGGCATATATGCCGTTTAGAAGTGTTCGCCCCACAGTACTTACTAAAATGATGCCTATTATTATGCCTGCAAAGCTGGTAATTAATATAGGACTTATCAGTGTCATCTTTGTTTTTAAAGGAGTAAACCCTATAGTTTGGAGTATTCCAAGGCTTTTCTTCTCTCTTATTACATTCAGTGTCATTACATTAAAGAGAATAATCAGCAGTATACCCCACAGCACTGCATTTACAACAATAATTGCTGTATTTACACCACTTAAAACAGACTCCGAAATCTTTTTAATTTCATCATTTATAGATGTTATAGATTTTACACCTGAAATTTCATTGTACTTGTCTATAAACTCCTGTTCCTTATCCTTATCTTTCAGAACTATTTTGAAGGTATCCGGCGAAAATGTATCATCAATATCACTTATTAAGTTTTCTGCGACTCTTATGCAGTATCCAAGATTTTCTGTGGAACTGAATATACCTGTGATTGTCAGCTTTTTCTCTTCTCCGTGAAGGAATATCTTTAGCTGATCACCTATGGTTTTGTTATAAAGCTTACTAAGGACAGTGGAGATTGCTACCTCGTCATTACCTGCAGGGTTTTTTCCCTCGGGCACAGGGTAATTTGTATCATTGACGTTATACCCCAAAATGTTTATCAGTACGCTGGACTTGCTGACTCCTTCCTGCTTAACAATAGCACCTTGGGTAGAGCTGGTTATCTGAAGAAATTCTTCAACTCTGCTGTCTGTCTTCAATTTATTGAATATGTCCTCTGCTACGTCTTCATCCTCTATAGAATACTGGATATTTACGTCCTCCTGCCCTAGACCTGAATACTCTCTGAATATCTTTGGATCCTGCATTGGCCGGGTTGCATTAGTAATAAGCAGTGTAGTTGATATTACAAGAGCAGCCATGAATATTACAAATATATTTTGTCCTTTTTTTTCAAAGAAGGACTTCATTATCAGCATTCCTACTGAGCTTAATTTATTAACAAGCTTGCTGGACTTGGCTCTGTTTCTATTCTTTGTTTTTGCATTTCCTATGGTGATAGCTTCCACTGGATTAACATGTGCAGCACTTCTTGCTACAAAGTATACTGTAAAAAATACAATCAATAAAGAAAGTACTGCAACTATAGCAAATGGCAGTATCATATTAAGAGAAAGTCCATTAAAACCAAGAGATTTTAAGAAAAATGTATTCAAAATCATATTTGTCAGGTGTCCGGATCCAAAAAGTGCTATAACTATTGCAAATAGGTAAATCAAAGCATATTGAAGCATATAAACTCGTCTTGTAGCACGTTTACTGAAGCCTAATGCCATCAAAACACCAATGGTTTTGTAATCTCCGAATATATCTGAGGATACACTGTATATTATAACAAGTACTACTACAATTGTTAATATAATAGCAGTAACCATCATTATGGAAGACGCAATATTAGTTATAAATGCTCCCAAATTTTTAAATTGTTCTTTCTTGAATACGTTACCGATAAATGGATGTCCTAAATCCTCTTCCCATTCAATAAGTGTTTCATCGGCTATGCTGTAATCTTCAAATTTCAGCTTTATTAAATAATCTGTGCTTTCATATTTCCCAAAAAAGCTTAAGTCCGAGAATGAAATAAATGTTTCTGACAAACCATTTAATGGAGCAGAAAAAGGTGGATCTACAAAGATAGCACTTACCTTTAACTCTCTGGTTTTACCATCAGATTCAAAAGTTAATATGTCATTCAGTTTTAATTTATTTGCATATGCGATTCCTGTAGGCAGCCATATTTCACCTTTGTCAGGTCTTTTTTTGTCTTCACCCTCAACAATTTTAATTTGATCCTGTCCTTCTAGTCTTTTGGATAAAGGCACTATACAAAAGCCGGGCTTTATTTCTACTGAGCTTTTTTCTTTTGAATCATAGTGCTGTATTGCATCAGAATACAGTATATATTTCATAAATAACGGCGATATTCCCTCTTTGTCTTCCCAGTACTCAACAGCCTCATTATAGGGGTGAAACTTGGCAATGGAATAAATATATACCTGGGAGGAATCTAATTCCTCACTAGCTCTATCATATATGTTTTGTGTGTTTAAGACAATAGCAAGAGATGTGGAAAGCAGCATTACTGATGCAACCATGGTAAGAGCAATCAATGAGCTTTGGAGCTTTCTTTTCTTTATGTTGGCAAAAGCCATATATATACTAGAAAACATGCTTACCATCCCTTCTCATTCAGATATGACACCACAGTCTTCTCACGCTGGCTGGCCTGCTGCTTGCTGTACTGTCCCAATTGCAGCTCACCTTCCAAATTTCCATCTTTTATAAAAAGTATACGATCTCCCCTTAGAGCACCTTTTATATCATGGGTGACCATAACTATACTTTGGTTTTTGTCTCTTAACTCAGATAATAAGTCCAGTACCTCTTGTCCATTTTTAGAGTTAAGTGCTCCTGTAGGTTCATCTGCAAATATTACCTCTGGTTCATTTATGAGTGCACGTACAATGGCTCCTCTCTGGCTTTGTCCCCCAGATACCTGAGATGGCAGTTTGTTTGTTTCTTTTTCAAGGTCTACAGATTTTAGAAGATTTTTTGCTCTCTCATAAACTTCTTTTCTGTTTTTCTTTTTCAGATATCCTGCTACTACTATATTTTGAACGAGGCTTAAGTGTGGTATAAGGTTTATGCCTTGAAAAATAAATCCTATCTTATCCCTTCTGAAATCAGCCATCTTTTTGTCACTCAGGGTATTAAGCTTTTTATCTTCAAAAACAACATCTCCGCTAGTAACTTTATCCATTCCCGATAGCAGATACATTATTGTAGATTTACCAGAACCGGAAGCACCCATTATGACAGTGAACTCTCCTTTTTTTATTTCAAGATTAAGATTTTTTATAATGTGATTGGGTTGTCCGTCTGTCATAAAGGATTTACTTACATTGTTTAATCTTATTAAAACATTGCTCATATATTTTTCTCCTTAAACTATAATCAATTAGTGGTAAGTTATAGATAGCTTTTCTTTTAGTTAGTAGCTTTTCTAAAGGCTAGGGTGGCAATCGCCACACCAAAAACAGCAAATGCAGTAAGCACTAAAATACTTGGGATAAAGTCGTTTAGACTGCCATTTCCTATAACCAGATATCTTACAGCTTTTACTGTATATTCAATAGGGTTAAATTTTGCAGCAGTCTGAATCCAGTCTGGAGCAGTTTCAAGAGGCATTAATGCTCCTGATAGAAATATAAGAGGCATAGTAACAAAGCTCCCTATAATAACTACTGGCTGTGCGTTTTTTGTAGCTAACGCCAACGCTTTAGATAAACCTGCAATACCAAAGCTTAGTAATCCAACAAAAAACATAGTCAGAAATACGCCTGCAATACCCGTCTCCATTTCCAGTCCCATAAGAGAAGCAGCACCAAAAACTACTAGAATCTGTGCTGAAAGGCTCACAAGGGAAGCCAGCAGACTGCCTATAACAAATGCAGTTCTGTTTGCGGGAGTAACTAAAAACTTGTCTAAAAGTCCGCTGCTGATATCATCAACAATACTCATTCCTCCATAGGTAGAGCTGTATAACACTATCATAACCATTACACCCGGTGCAAGAAATGATATATAGTTGCTTGTTGATATTCCTGGTACATTTACCATCTTTTCAAACAGCTGTCCAAACAGCAGCAGCCAGAATAGGGGCTGTGCAAGGCTGAATATTACAATCTGCGGTGTCCTTATTTCTGACCTTAGAAATCTTCCGAAGGTATTAGATATGTCAGATAAAAATGTCATAATATCTCTCCTGTTCTTTTTTCGTAATAATCCTGCATAGTTGTTGTATGCAGATGCCTATACACTAATTCTATTTCCTGTATGCTTCAAGAAAACATCATCCAAGGATGCTTTAGCCAAGGATATAGTTTCGATGGTTATACCACAACCGTCAAGTATTTTTAATATCTTTGGCAGTGTTGATGCTCCTTCTTTTACATAAAGATTTAAACCCTTTTCGGTTGCTTTAATATCCATTAAAAAGCTTTCACCTGATAAAATCTGTCTGGAGTGCTCTATACATTCTGCGAATTTCTCGTTTTTGAAGAACGTTAATGATACAACATCACCATGAATCTCATTTTTTAGCTCCTCCACATTTCCAGTTTTCACAATCCTTCCACTTTCTATTATGGCAAGATTATTACAAAGCTTTTCAGCTTCTTCAAGGTAATGAGTAGTAAGGAAAATAGTTACTCCATCCTTCTTATTAAGCTCTTGTGTGTAATCCCATAAGTTCACACGCACTTTTATATCCAGTCCAAGAGTAGGCTCGTCTAGGAAAAGTATCCTTGGACGGTTTATAAGACTTGTAGCTATTTCCAGCTTTTTTCTTATACCTCCAGAGTATGTTCCCACCAATCTGTCAGCGTGACTTTCCAGCTCAAACAGCTCAATCAACTCATCTACACGTTTTTTTAGTTCTTTACCAGCAACATGATAATATCTTCCAAATAACTGAAGATTATATCTTCCTGTGGATTTTAAATCCAACCCAACCTGCTGACACGAGTATCCTATTATTTGTTTAATCTTTCTTGCATCCTTATTAATATCATATCCTGCGATTATAGCACTGCCGGAAGTAGGCTTGCTCAGGGTAGTAAGCATACGAAAGGTAGTAGTTTTCCCTGAGCCGTTAGGACCTAAAAAACCAAATATTTCACCTTCATTTACTGAAACAGAGATTCCGTCAACTGCTTTAAACTTACCTGAGTATACTTTAGTAAGATTTTCAGCTCTTATTATTTCTCCCATACAACACCTCAGTTTTCTATTTTTGTAAAGTTAAAATCTTTATTAAGGTTTTCTGTAAATTAATACATTTCAGGCTGTATTTTTGCTGTAATGGTATTCTTATTATTTTAGCGCAGCTCCAAAGCCGGCTAGAGGTTGAGGTCAGCGCAAAAACCAAAATAACATAAAACAGTTTGTTAATAGTAAAAGAGTATATGCTTTGTGCCACATGGTAGGATATATATGAAAGTATCGGAATGACGTAGAATATCACTGCCACAAGCCGGCCTATAGGATCAAAAACAAATGATGTCTTTATGCTGTTTTGTCTTTTAATAAAATGCGAAGTAACAATAAATTCTAAAAATTTATATAATATTATGAATAAAAACCATATGGGCAATACTCGATAAAAATATAATGTAAGATAAGAGGCTGTTATATAGAATAAATCTGCTGCTACGTCAAATACCGCTCCAAATTTGGTAAAACTTCCATAATATCTTGCTGCTTTTCCATCTGCAAAATCTGTTAAAAAAATTATCATAGTAATAATAATTGGAATTGTTATATTACCAAAGTTCTTTATAATATAAATATTCAGCAGACATGATAGCATTATACGCAGCAATGTTATCATGTTTGGTAAATTTTTTATAATCATCCTCATAATGGGGCTCATTCCTTAGATAAGGCTTTACCTAAATCATAAGCTTCTGCTTCATTTTCCTTTGTTCCTATCTTAAACTTTACTTTTTTATATGCACTTGTATTAAGAAGCTCTTCCATCTCATCAAGCTCTTTACCTTCTGGATTAGCACCTGTAGAAAATAGAACCACCTTGCTTGATGAATAATCTGTCACTTTTTTCATGTAGTCTGCTAATACTGTTACTGGGTGCGCTCCAAAGGTCGGAGTCCCAAAGACTACGATTGAATATGCTGTAATATCCGCAGATAAGTGATCTCCGGGGTAGTTTAATGTAACTTCATATCCCCCATCGTTTAGACCTTCAGCTATCTGATATGCTATTTTAGTTGAAACACCTGACACTGAAGGTTGATATACAACTAATGCTTTTTTAGAGGATTGACTGCTTTTCAGTATTTCCTCGTTGTTTCCTCTTTCCTTGTTGGCAGATGAAACTAACCAAAATATCGATGCGAAAGCTATAACAAAAATTAATATAAAAACTCCAAGCACTGCTAATATTTTTTTGCCCATAGTATTATTCCTCCCCCTATGTTATCCAAATAAGATTACCTTTTCGCACTGCAAATGGCATATTATGCTTTTAAAGCAATTGTCTCTAGTACTTCTATTACTTCATATTTTCTATCAGTGATATGCCCAATCCTGATTGCTCTGTAATTTTTATTCCTTTAATTATATTGTCCAGATTGCTTTTGACGTCATGCTTAATAGTTATATCTGCCATAGCAGCTACTTTTCTTGCAGACTTCTTGGCAGGCAAATCACCTCTGTTGTCTAACATTATAAAGACACCCGGCTTTACTACATTGCGAAGGCTGTTTGATTCACATACAATCAATGCATTTGAAGGAATTATTTGCATTAACTCTTTCATTCCTTCGTAAATATGTGAGCTTAAGGTCTTGAGCCAGTATACTTTTTCTGCTCCTGATGCAAGAAGGATAGATGTATCCTTATTAGCATCTGTGTTCAGCTCCTCTACTATTTCAAAATTTCCTTTAACACTGGCGCAAACCCCGCATCCCTCACCGCCTCTCGGGCATTTGCCGTCTCTTTCTTCAATTGTTGTTACCTTCAAGCCTATTACTGTGAAACTACTTTTCCAGCTTTTTATAAGCTCAACTGCAAGAGTTGTTTTGCCATTATTTCTGCATGTAGAACCAATTAAAAGCATTTGTTTAATGTTTAATTTCTCTTCCATAATGTTCCTTTCACTTATCAGCTAATAGGTATAATACTCATTAGCAACCCATTCAATAAACATAGCCCCCCAGCCTAATCCAGAGCCAAAGGATACTAATGCCAGCTTGGAATTATCTGATATTCTTCCTGCCTCGTAAGCTTCGCATAGTGATATCAAAACGGAGGCACCAACTGTATTTCCGTATTTATGAATGGTATTATGTGTTTTTGACATATCAATGCCCAGATTTTCCATAGATTCCTTTATGATATTTATATTTGCCTGATGAGATAATACCAAATCTATATCGGATAGCTCATAGCCTGCTTCTTTCGTAACATATCTTACACTTTCCGGGAAAACTGTAGTTGCAAAGTTTTTAGTGGCTTTGTTGTGCATTCTGAGATGTCTCAAATCCTTATTAAGTATGTTATCAATGGTCAAGGGTGTTTCTATTCCCCCAGCTTTAACCATAATAGTATCATATTTTGAGCCATCTGTTTTCAGGTAGAAGGACTGAATACCTTTTCCAAGAGGCACTCTGCTTAGTACAACCGCCGCTGCTCCATCTCCGAAAAAGCAGCAGGATTCCCTATCCTTAAAATCCAGAAAAGACCTGCTGAGGATATCAGCGCATATAACTAATATGTTTTTATAGCTGCCGCTTGCAATAAAATTTGCACCAATAGATAAGGAATATATGCTGCCCGGACAACCGCCTGCATCAATATCAAAGGCACCTGCATTTACTGCGCCAAGTCTGTGCTGAATTTTACAAGAGGTAGGAGGATTTATATGATCTGGTACTACTCTTGAAAGTAATATTAAATCAATATCTTCTGCTTTGAGCTTTGCTTTTTCCAATGCTTTTTCTGCTGCTGCCACAGCCAAATCTGATAAGTTCTCGTTATCTCCGGCTCTTCTTCTTTCTGATATTCCTAATTTTTCATAAATCCACTCATCAGTGGTATCTATTTCTTTGATTAAATCAAAATTAGTTATAACTGTATCAGGTAAATAATAACCCATGCCTTTTATTCCAACACCATACTTCTCACTTGAATTTAATTTACTCATATTATTTCACTCCATCCAAAGCTATCATCAACTAATTATTTTAAATATCTGCCGAGTATATATAAGTTGTACTAAATACAGTTTTATGCTGTTACAACTTATACGGATTACAAACATTAGTCTTTTTTCTGTAGTTATACTTCAATGTGAAACCCTATAATTTGTGAGATTATACGTAATCATAAAAACCTTTTTTAGTTTTCTTGCCTATAAAGCCTGCATCAACCATGGTCTTAAGATGCATGCAGGGTCTGTATCTGGGGTCTAATGTAGTGTCGTAAATACTTTTCAGGCTGTGATACACTACATCAATACCTACCAAGTCCACTAATTTCAGCGGGCCAACCTTAAGGCTTAATCCCTTTTTCATTATGTCATCTATTAATTGGGCATTGTTTTGATAATGCTCAAAGTATAATATTATTGCCTCATTCATAAGGGGAAGCAATATTCTATTGAATACAAAGCCTGGCGAGTCCTTTACTATAAATGGTTTTTTACCTATACCATTAATAATATCTACTGCCTTATTTACGACACTATCTTCTGTTCTTGCACCTTTTACAACCTCCACCATTTCCATTAATGGAACTGGTGAGAAAAAGTGTAAGCCGACGAATCTTTCGGGTCTGTGAATCATAGAGCCAAGCTCAGTTATAGACATTGTTGATGTAGTAGAGGTAACTATTGCTTTATCATCTAGGTACTGATTTATGCTAGAAAAGGTATTTGTCTTAATATCTCTGTTTTCTGCAATAGCCTCTATTATTACATCAAGCTTTTGTATATTTTCTATATCCTTGGTCAAGCTGCAATAATTAATATTATTAGTAATTAACTCGTGTTGTTCCTTGGATACTCTATTTTGCTCTAGTTCATGCTTTAGATAGCTGCAAACCTCTTCCTGAAAATCGGCTCTTCTGCCAAATAAATGTACTTCATAATTGCTAATTGCAAAAACATGTGCCAATCCTTTTCCCATCAAACCATGACCTATAACACCTATTTTAGGCTTTTTCATCTTAGTCCCCCTTAAAAGCAGCCAATCTGGCAGCTTCTAATTTTGATATTTTCTCTGTTGCACAGCCTTCCAATATTTGAAGCATCCACATTAAGCTCTCTTGCAATTTGAAATGCCTTTTCACAGGTTAAATATTTTCTATCATTTTCAATTATGCAGTTCTCAATTATCTTTGTAAGAATTTTCTCATCCATTTGAATGCCTCCAAATACATAATGCTTTAATTAAACTAAGCAGTATGAGAATGTATCACCTTAAAGCCTTTTTGCCCCCAGATTGTTGATATAATCTACTGCATCCTGCAAGCCATTTTCTTTTCTTAAGTCCTTCCCTATACGCTTTGCATTGTTTATAAATTCGGAATTTATTACAGCCTCATTTATGGCAGCTAAAAGCTTGTCACTGGTTAAACTGAATTTGTTAATTGCCTTGGGTCCTATTTTTAAGGCTGCAATCTTACCGCACCAGTAGAAGTTGTCCGCCAAATGAGGTACTATTATCTGTGGTACTCCTGATCTTGCGGCAGTAAAGAATGTACCTGCTCCGCCGTGATGTACTACTGCTGCCATTCGTGGAAACAGCTTTGAATGTGGTGCATAGTTTACGAAGAATACATTTTCGTTTGCTTTATCTACGCTAAGCTCTGCACCACCCTTGGATATAACAAATCTAAAGCGTTTTGAGTCTATGACTCCCTGAAGCATTTTTCTTGTTTTCTCCGGCTCTGGATCTGTCATACTGCCAAAGCCAATATATATTGGTGGTGAACCTGCTTCTATAAACTGTTCAAGCTCGCTGTCAAGCTCATCGTTTTCTTCGAGATGCCAAAAGCCTGTTTGAAAATACTCCTGCTTTACATCGGGAGGAATAGGTGCAAAAATTGGATCTGCGCAGATGATAACGTCTTTTCCAGCAAAGTCTACTATATTATCAATGTTATTAAGTCCCAGCTTGTTTCGGTAACCGTTTAAAACATTTAAAAACACATTCTTTACCATTCTGTCGTAAGCCCACCAGATTGAGCGATTCATCCATTTGGGCAGGTTCTGCATAGGTATAAAACCTGGAGAATGATAATTTGATCTGAAGATATTGGGAGCATACCATACATGGCGATATGGTATATTCATATACTCGGCAATTGAACCTGCCGCTGAATTTACTCCTGCCGCTATTATTAGTTCTGCATCCGATTTTGCTACGGTATCAATTAAGTCATCAAACTGCTTTATAAGATCCTTTTGTAAGGCATCAAACAATACTTTAAGGGGCTTACCTAGAGTGTCCTTTAGAATCTTTTGATAATCAGAACCAACCTGACAAAATTCCAAGCCATAGCTTTTGAATAATTTTTCAAAATTTGGTGAGGAACACACTACAATGTCATGTCCTGCTTTTTTCAACTCTATTCCCAGTGTAAGGAGCGGTCTGATATCTCCAAGTGTTCCTTGCGGATTTAAGCATATTTTCATATAATGACCTCCAAGGCTGAATTTAAAATGTCCAATTACTTGCTTGAAATAATTTCATTTACTATTTGATTAAAGTCATCTTTAATTTTTGTTACTAATTCCTTCTTATCATTGAACTTAGTAATATATAATGTAAGCTCATTCTTATAGCCGGATACAGAAATAAGGGGAAGTCCACAATATGCTGAGGCTACGACAGCCGATATTCCCTCAACTGCATCTCCAAAGGGCTTTACAAACTCATCAAGTCTGCCGATATTTGTTGTTACCAGTGTTCTTAAAGTCCATTCTCTAAGTGCAACTCCTACTGAGGATCTCCAGATTTTTTTCTGCATTGTAATTGGAAATATGCTTGGTAAAACAAACTGCATTACACTTCCAACCCCAACCTGCTTATCCCTGAAAGCCTTAAGCTCTCGTGAAAACTTGTATACATCCTCTGTGTCCTTAAGCTCAACAGGATAGTAATCCCTGCCGGCATAGTTGGCTATTTTTAATGCATCACCCTTTATATGATCTCTTAAATCAATTCCAACGGAAAGACAAGCATGTGATGAGGGGGTTTGTAATGTCTCGTTATATTTTCTAACTAAAATAAGCGATAAAAACATTATCATACCATCTATAGTCAGTCCAAATTCTTTGCATTTTGCCTTAAGCTTGTTAAGCTCTTCACCTTTTATTTCAAGCTTGTCAATGCTTTCTTTACAGTTGGTGTTGTTTGCATCATAGTCCATATCCATTAAAGGCTTATATGTATCCATAGATATCTTGGGAGTATTTATGAATTCCTTAAAGGCTTTAAAAAAGCCGTAGGATAATATAAGCTTAGGCATGGTATTAAAATTTTTAACTGGTTTTATAGTTCTTTTGTTAAGAATATCATCATAGCGTTCAGCAATCAGCTTAATAAGATGGCAGTTACCCCTAGGGTCTGCGAAGCTGTGATGAGTACAAAAGACTACCAGCTTTTCTTTAACCTTTTCATTGTAAAGCACTATTATTTTCAGCGGCTGTTCCTTTTCCAGATTTAAACGTTTATTTTTCATTTCTATAAAATGTGAATAGGCTTTATCATAGAAGGAAACTTTATCTACGTTATCAACCTTTACAGCTTTAATAATCTGACTGCTGTCAAAGTTTTCAATAGGCACCCATTTATCACGCCAAAAACCATCAACCAGACGTCGGGATAAAACAGGTAAATCTTTAACAACCTGCTTTAAGCTTTCTTTTAATATTTCAAGATTAAACCTTTCATTTACACGTGTGATAAAGTAAAAGGTCTGATTGCTTATGTCCTTATCCATATTCCAGTATGCACTATTTAAGACAGTTGCTTTTATAGGCTTATTATTCACAGCTTGTCCTCCCTCTGTTTTATTGTGCAGCCTTTTCACTTGAATAAAGTTCAGTTAATAATTCATTTAACTGATTTTTTATTTCTCTAGTAAGATTGTCCTTATCGTTATACTTAATGAAATAAAGAGTTCGTATACCCTTGCAGCTTGAAACAAGAATTGATGGGAAGCCATGTACTCCTGCCGATGGTATAGCAGCTCCACCTTCGATACAGCTTCCATAGGGAGCTATATATTCATCAAATTTCCCAAAGTTAGTTGTTGCCAAGCCCATATAGGATTGTACTGCAAAGCCTTCCATCATACCGCCTATTATTTTTTCCAGTGTGCTTACAGGGAATATACTGGTAAGAAGAATAGGACATATGAAGCTGAGTCCAAGGGGTCTTTTCTTAAAGGCTGACAGCTCCTCCGCCAGCTTGGGCAGATTCTCTATGCAGCTTCTATCTACTTCCAGAGATTCAAGCGCAAAATAGTTGGCTATTGATAATACATCTTTTTTAAAATATCTTCTTAAATCTACTAATGCCCCAGTACCTATATAGCTGTTTGGCTCTTTCAGCGACAGGTTGTATCTGTCGGTTATCTTCATTACCAGATGCATTAATATATCGTTTACTGTGAAGTTATAGGCTTTATAGTGTTTTTTTATGCTGTTCAACTGTTCTTCTGTAATTATAATCTTTTCAATGCTTGTATCATTATAATCAATGCTTGCAGCCTTGATACCGCTGGTATCCAATACTGGCTTCATAGTTTGCAGTTTACTTGGCTTTGACAGACCTTTTATGGTTCTAAGGTAGTCTGATAAGCTTACGGAAAAAACAAACTTGGACATTTTTCGGTAGTTTTTTTCAAGCTTTATTGTTTTATTATTTAGTACTGCATCATAATAGCTGCCTATCAGCTTAATAGTCTGCATCCAGCCTCTTCCGTCACTTAGACAGTGGTGTACACAGAAGACTATCAGCTTATCACCTGTTTTTTCATTATTAAATATCTTTACCTTTAAAGGGGCTTCCTTTTGTATATCAATATGCTTTTCCTTTAGTGCCGAAAATTGCAAAAACATTTCATCGCAGCAGGATGCCTTATCGACGGAGGAAGGATTCTTCATATTAAATACTTCAACGATTTTATTTATATCATAGTCTTCTATAGGAACCCACTTGTCACGCCACTTTCCCTTTGCTAAGCTACAGGTAAAAATAGGCATATCCTGTACAAATAGATTTAATCCTTTTTTAAAGGCATCGATCTTAAAGTTTTTATTTGCATTTAGTAAAATGTAGAAAGTATTGCAGGTCACATTACCTGCCATTATCCTCATGCTGCTTTCCATAAAGCCTGCCTTAACAATCTTTCTTTTCATAACACTTCCGCCCTTTATAAATAAATTAAGTATATATTTAAGATTACATCCATATTAAATTTTGAGTTAACTTATTCAAACAACTAATGCTACTGAAAAAAAATACTCTCTTTCTAGCTTCACTCTAACATTGACATAGCTTTTTAAGCTTTCAATGTATAGAATATATTCCTCCTCTGTAATATTTGGGTCAATATTCACTTTAAAGGTGTTAAAGCCAATAGATATTCCTACTCCTAATGCTTTGCTGACCGCTTCCTTTTGAACCCAAGCTTTATAAAATGAACGTAATTTATCTGTTTGACTATAACTCTCATACAAAGCCGTCTCATCAGGTGTGAATATACTTGCAGCCACAACGGAATGCTTTATAGCTGGATTAAGCTTTTCTATATCCACACCTATATGAGTATTACTTGATGTACCGACTAATAGATACTCCTTTGAATGAGAGATATTAAAATGAAGCTTTTGCAGCTCATCATTATAAATAAAGGGCTTTCCATAAGCTGTCTGTTGGTATTTTACAGTTTGAGGTAATATATTTAGCTTTTTTCCGTGTATTATTCTTTTAATCCCTTTACGCAGACAAAATAGTTCTTTTGCTTTACTGTTTTTTATATTTTGAGCCTTTATTATTTCATCTGACGATAAGCACTGTCTGATAATATCTGTATCCGAATAAAAATTTCTTACGTCAATAATCCAAACGTCGCATTGAGTAAAGTCACTTACTGTATGAAATGAAATCTTATTTGCTATTTCATCCACATTCATAATACTTAATTAGTTGATGCCGCATATTTTAGAAGCTCAGCAATTCTTTGTTCATTTATATTATTAGGATTTTTAGCATCAATTTTTGCCTTTTTAGCTACAAAGTTATAAAACAGCTTAATGAAAATACTTTTATTCTTAGAATCAAGCTTACCGCCTAAATAATAAATGCTGTTTTTATTTACTGACAGGCATTTATTTAACAAGCTGTTGGCAATTTCTGTCCCCTCTTCCTTTGGAGCCAAGCCATGAATAAAGAATGTAACATTTTTATCCTTAAGCTGAGAGCTGTTGTTCTGCAAGAAAGCTGTAATCTCTTGTGGTAATTGGCTTGCATAAATTGCAGTTCCTATAAACACCCTATTGTATTTCTTAAAGTCTATTACCGGCTTATCCATAATATTGAATACATCAATATTGTTTTTAGCTGCCAGCCTTACTTTTTCTGCTGTTTCCTTTACTGTTCCACCCATGGTTTTATAAATCAAAACATCCTTTGCCATTATTTTTCCTCCACTTCAAACAAATCAAAGGCTTTACCCATTTCATCTGCAACCTTTTTACAGCCCATAGAATTAAGAAAGGATTCTCTCATTTTTCCTAAACCTGATCTTGTATCAGGATCATTAAGCACTCTCTCTATTTCAACACGCAGCTTGTTTTCGTCTATTTCCTTATGGGCGTACATTCTTCCGCACTTGTAGCCCTCGACCAATTGTCCCATTTGAACGGTTTCGTCATTGCCCGGTATTACCAGTATTGGCGTCATTCCGAGTATGGCATCACTTACGCTGTTAATTCCTCCGTGGCTAATAAACAGCACTGACTGGCTTATGATGTCTCTGTATTCAGTGGGCTTCAAATTATCGTATATAGTTACATGTTCAGGAATATCTACTGAAACCTTGTTTTGTTTATTGCCGGCAAAGGTAATAACAAGCTTGTAGCCAAGGTTTCTTGTGGCATTAATGCAGGCATCCCATATTTTATTATTGCTTTGAACAGTGCCGATACTTACAAATATAGTATCCTTCACTTCTGGGATAACACTGTGCTTTACATTTGTCGGACCCATGAATTTTACTAAATCGGGGAATAAATGCCCTTTTGGCTGAAACTCCTTGGAGGTTGTAACAATAGTGAATTCTCCTTGATAATCCAGAAAATCACCAGGCTCATCACAGTAGCCGTACTTTTTCTTAATATTGTTTTTGATTTTCATAGCATCAATAAATTTAGGTATATTTAAAAGCATAGATCTGATTGCCCCAGGAGGTATTGGTGGTTTTGGGTTTTCTGGGTCAGTCTGAACAATAAAAGTAAACACCAGAACCAATGGAATCTTAAACATTCTTGCAACTGTTTTGCCGTATACGCTTAAGGCATCGCACATTATTAAATCAGGCTTTTCTCTTTCTACTTCCTGCTTTACATAGGGCATAAGTATATCAGTAAATGAATATACCATATGCAGTATGGATACAAGACTCTTCATTATCTTTCCAGAAATCTTTGCTTTCTCATAGTAATATTTAATAAAATTATCTGGAAAGCTTCTGACCTCAATATTTTCATGCCCTTCAAATTTATAAAAATGTTCTTCAAGCGTGTAATAAATCAATTTCACATCTCTGCTTGCCAATTCTTTACATATGTTTACAGATGCATTAACATGTCCAGCAGCGGGAAAACTTATAAATAGAATCTTTTTCACAACTTCTTCCCCCTCATTTTAATAGTTTTACAGAACAGCTTGTGACTTAAGCATACTATTTTGCAAGGCTGCTAGTATTTCTTAAATACTAGAGTTGCGTTATGTCCTCCGAATCCGAATGAATTTGATAAAGCTGCATGTACTTCCTTATCTCTTGCATGATTTGGAATGTAATCGAGATCAAGCTCAGGATCCGGGTCATCATAATTAATGGTGGGTGTAAGCTTATTTTCGTAAATACTCTTTATTGTTACTATTCCCTCAATAACTCCGGCTGCACCCAGAGTATGTCCAAGCATAGATTTTGATGATGATACTCCGATTTGCTTGGCTCTGTCACCAAAGCATTCTTTTATAGCCATTGTTTCATATTTATCATTTAGGTAAGTGGATGTACCGTGAGCATTGATATAATCAATTTCATCAATACCTAAACCTGCATTTTCCAATGCCATTCTCATGGTTTTTGCCATTCCAACTCCATTTTCTTTTGGTGCTGTAATATCTGTAGCTTCACTGGTAATTGCATATCCTGCCAGCTCTGCATATATTACTGCATTTCTCTCTTTGGCAAGCTTTTCTGATTCTAGTACCACTACACCTGCTCCTTCTCCCATTACGAATCCGTCTCGTGATAATGTAAATGGGCGGCATGCAGCTTCTGGCGAGTCATTTCTAACAGACATTGCCATTATCTGATTGAAGCCTCTTATGTATTCAGGCTCAATGCTTGAGTCAACGCCTCCTGCAATAACAACATCAGCCATACCTGACTTTATCATCTGGTGTCCCAAGCCAATTGCATATGCCGAGGATGCACAGGCTGTAGAAACATTGAAGTTAGGTCCTTCCAAGCCGTACAGAAGTGAAATCCATGCACTTGGGGCGTTTGGCATTGATTTAACAACAATATAAGAATCTGATTGATTTCTTTCATTTTGATTGTAGGAGGTAGTTATAACTCCCATAATAACTGCAATACGTACTCTGTCATAGTTATCAAAGTTTATGCCGCTGTTTTTTATTGCTTCATCAGCAGCCAGCAGTGACATTCTGGTAGCTCTTGTCATTTGCTTTCTAAGTCTTCTTGTTATTACTTTTTCAGCCAGCTTTTCAAATTCAGGGCTAACCTCAGCAGCAATCTTAGTTTCATTGTCACTTGCATCAAATAACGATATAGGCCTAACACCTGAGCGTCCTTCTATCAGGTTATTCCAAGTAGTTTTAACATCTGTACCTAGAGAAGTGACCATACCCATACCGGTAATAACTGTTTTATTTGTATTATTCATAGACTAGCCCTCCGTACTATTAAAAACTAATTATCATTAAAAATAGATAAATCCAAGGGGCGATAAATATCGTCCTGTGTAGTCTCCAAGCTGTTCAGCAGGCAGGCTGTTATCCTTTGAGAACCCGCATTTTTCAGCATAGCTGACAAATCATCCGATAGTCCTAAAACCTCTTTGACTGCTTCGTTGATTTTATCTTTATTCACATTTTGATTAAGTATAGCGTACACTGTTTCGTTAATCAGAAGGCTTTGCAGCCGCAATATTATATTTTGCTTGTATTCGCTCAGTTCATCGTCTCCAAGACTCTTAAGCTCCTTTGGGCGCTCCTGCTCGTATGCTCCTATTCCCTTGCTGCCGCTTCCTCCAAGATAGCCCTCTTGTATAACCTTTTTTCCCTTATTATAAAGAGGTGTAAAAAGCTTTGTGTAACGGTCATTTATAAAATTCTCAATGCTCTCCAAAATAATGCCTATACCTGTTGAATCAACGATTTCAAACAATCCAAGGGTCAGAAGATTTTCTTTAAGCAGCTTGTCAATTTCTTCTATGGTCAGATAACCTTCCTCATAGATTTTATATGCCTGTGTTGTAAGTATGGAAAGCATTTTAGTTAAAACCATGTTTGCAGCTTCTTCCAGCTCTATAGGCTGTTTGCCTATGCTTTGCAGTACTTGATAAACCTTTTGTGCATATGCGTTGTCTGTAAAGGAGGTTTTATTTATTTCCACAGTTCTCATAACCTTTACGGGATAGAAATAGTGAACTCCTAAACACCTGTCCTTCTTTCTGCATTTTTCAAATACAAGCTTAAGGGGGATAGAGGAGGTATTGGAGGCTAGGATGCAATCCTCTCCAACTATAGCTTCAATTTTTTCAAAAATGTCCTGCTTCAGCTTTTTGTCCTCGTATACCGATTCAATAACCATATGGCAGTTTTTTAAAGCCGCTAGGTCACTGGTTACAATCAATGCTGAAAGCTTTTTTTCATATTCAGCTTGATTTATATAGCCTCTTTTCAGCATTTTTTTTAGCTGCTTATCAATAGAAGCCTGCACTTCCTCCACGTCCTCGGACTTTCGGCAAATCATTATCATATCATAATCAAACTGAAAAAACTCGTTAAATATATCTCTGCCCATTTTGCCTTTGCCAATTATACCTATTACCATTGCTTTATTCCCCTTGCCTTATACAGATTTACTATCTTTGCTTCCATACTTAGCCATAAAGTCTCGTCCTGATTTTTCGCTTATTTTGTATACCTCTGCAATTTTTTTATAGAATACATCTTCTGGAAGCTTTGTCTTCAATACACTGTTTGTAAGGTTATAATATTCATAGTCCTTAATAATTATCTGATCCTTAAGCTCATCCCATTGCTCCGTTCCCGGGAATGGAGTCAGAATGGTCAAGGCAGAGTTGTATATGGGATTTTCCTCTATAAATTGTCCTACTCTTTCAAAATCGCTTTCATCATAGTCAGGACGGATAATATAATTGCCGTTAACAAATATTCCTACTTCGTTTAATACCTTTAGTGCATCCTTGATTGTATCAATTGAAGAATCCTTGCCGTACTTTTGCAGCTCTTCATCACTGGTAGCTTCAAGTCCGCAGACTGTAACCTTTAGCCCGGCTTTTGCCGCAAGCTCCATAATTTCAGGGTGCTTTACTACCGTATCGGTTCTAACATCTCCCATAAATGCATGATTGTTATTAAGCCCTTCTTCAATGATTCTGGTAAACAGCTCCTTGGCTTTTCTTATATCTCCAAAGGTATTGGCGTCGCAGAATCTAATCAGATAGTAGGGATCCATCTGCTTAAGCTCTTTTATTATGGATTCAACATCACGATGAAAGTAGTATCCATTTGTCATTTTCCACAAATAGCAGAAATTGCATTTATGTGTACAGCCCTGAGAGGTGCTTATATAATGTATGGTTCTTTTTATATGAGGGATTGTGTAGTTGTATTTGTCTGTCAAGCTTCTGTTTGGAAGTACTTCATCAAGAAGAAAATTCTCCTTGAATTCTTTAAAGCCTACTTCACTTAACAGTCTGGTATACTGCAAACTGCTGCCTGTATTAATTGCCAATCCCGGAATCCTTTTAAAGTCAGCATTCTGCCCTTTGCTTTTCAGTTCTTTAACTATGTGATAAAAGCTGTGCTTACCTAGACCCACAGATATAATGTCTGCCTTTGAACCTACAAAATCCTCTGGGCAGGAGGTAGGGTGAATACCGCCTAGCACTGTCAGAATATTTTTGTCTACTTTTTTGACTGTTTCCATTAGCTTTAGCACGCAGTTGTACTGTGCAGTCAGGCATGTAAATCCAATTATTTCAGGCTTAAATATCTTTATTTCCTTGATAAGCTCTTCTATATAGTCATAGTCTGGATTAGCATCCATCTCAGCCTTTTGATCAATGATTACAACATTTTCATCTCCCAGCATTCCTGCAATCTCATTTAGTGCTAAGGGCGGACCAACCAATACACGTCTTGCGATTGCTTTTCTGCCCGCCTCGTCACAGTAGTCATAAATCAAGAATTTATTTGGAATTGGTGGGTTTACAAGTAATATATTCATTCTCGTATCTCCTTATTTATAGATAACCAACTCTAAAACTCAAAATACTTTTCGTTAAGAGCTGCTAATCTCTATATCAACACTAGCACTGGTAATATATCAGTCCTAGTCTACGTATCTGATTGTGAAGCCTGCCTGCATAAACTTACTTACTTCCATTACAAAGCTGAATATTAAATCACCATTTTCAAAGGTGCTGCTCTTTAAGAGCTTATCAATTGAAATTATGGCTGCCGGAGGTCCAGGATATCCTACCTTTTCTACAGTGCTGTAGAATTTATCCATTTGGATTCCAAGCTCAGTACATTCCTGCATAATATGCTCACGTACGGATTTTGAAGGCATATTAACTACAAAGTGCTTTAATGTACTTAAATCTATCTGCTGAATATTAAGCATTCTCTGTAAAGCGTTGAAAAAGATTGTCTTTCCATTGCTTTCAGTATGAGCTGCATCCTGCATCTGATTTAAATAAACCTGTCTTATATGGTGATCTCCATTTTCGTAATTTTTCAGCGGATTATTCCAGTGGTTGGGCAAACGATTGCCCATTGCTGATTTTTTATATCCTCCTGCTGATTCAATGTATGTGTTTTCAAGGTAATAGCCTTTTTTCTTCTGGTCATCTCCTGTTAAAACAAAGGCTCCTGCACCATCACATAAATACCATCTTAGAAAGATATCTTCTTTTGTCAGCTTTTCCTGATTATAAAACTCAGGTATAAAGAATGAGCTTGAAACACAGGAGGAAATTACAAGAGCGTTTTTGAATTCGCCTGTTTTCAAGTATGTATGAGCCAGCTTTATACCCTTATAAATTGATGTGCAATTGGCATGGATATGAAATTCTGCGCAAATCTCAATGCCAAGCTCCTCCTGAATCCTTGCGGATAATGCAGGCATCTGCTCTGAGTAGTTTCCTCCATATATCAGCAAATCTATATCCTTGGCTTCTATTTTAGCATCCTCCAAAGCCAGCTTGGCAGCCTTCACTGACATGCTCAGGTTATCCTCGTCAAAGGTACGTGTCTCATTATTAAATGCATAATGACAATATTCCACACCAAGCATCTCTGACATAATAGGCTGGACTCTGTCTATCCACTTCTGGAGCTTTACGGGTGCTTCGGTAAGTGGTCCCAGATAATTATTAATTTGCTCAAATCTTATAGGTTTTCCAGGGAGATATGAGCCTGTTCCGATTAATTTTACATGCTTTTCCATGCCGAGCTTCCCCTCCTTTTACTATAGGTTATGATAGCATATTACGATACTGCTTATCGTACGATACTGCTTATCGGATGATACTGCTTATCGTGGCGATACTGCTAATATCTAATATAAATGCTTATCGTTATTAGTAGTTTTTATAAATTTCATTAAAGCTTTTCACATATTCTTTAGCCTTTTTCTTTGAATATTCTGTTTCACTTTGTAAAATAAACTTCATAAGACCTTCACAGTATAGAAGGGTTTCTTTTTTGCTTACTATGTTGTCAACTATACCTGCATTCATGGCTTCCGCTGCTGTGAACATCTCACCGCTTAAAACTATTTCAAGGGCTTTACCAAGACCGCACAGCTCTACACATCTGAGTGTACCGCTTAGAGCCGGAATAAAACCGAAGGTTGACTCAGGAAGTCCAAGAGTGCTGCCATTGCCGCAGATGCGTATGTGACTGCACAAAGCCAATTCCAATCCCGCGCCTACACAAAAGCCATTTACTGCACTTATCACTGGTATGCTGTGATTGTAAAAAAAGTTGAAGGAGTCTCTATCCTGCTTATGTCCCGCAGGGTGTGTCAAAATATCTCCGTTAGCATCTATTGCAGCCTGATTTGAAACAAGCTCCTTAAGGCGGTCAACCTCAACTCCTGAGCTAAAGTGTCTTCCTGCACCTGTTATAATGATTCCCTTTACACCTGACTTTGAAATGTGCTGATTCACAAGCTCACTAAGCTCTGTTAAAAATAGGTTGGTCATCTTATTGGCCGGTGGATCATTAATGACAACATATCCAATACCATCTTTTTCTTCAAAGTAAACCTTGTTAAGCTCAATCTTCATAATTAACCCTCGTATTCATATAACTTCTAACAATCAGATTGCAAAATTGTCTGGCTTCTTCCTCCAGCAGCAAATCTCTGTCAGCACTAAGCCCAAGATGCTTATAGTGGTTAAAGCATTTTATTATGGCTTTGATATGGTCATTGTCTTTATTGCCTAATATTTTTTTTATATAGCTTGAAGCCTCATTCTCCGCATCATCAAAATCAATAATCTGATTTACAAAGTGTAAAGAATAAGCTTCCTCTGAATTCAAAGCTCTGTTTAGCAAGCTATCTTGCTGTAAAAAATCTGAATTGTTTCCCATAAGCAGACTGCATTGCTGATCGTAGTTAAAAACAATGCTTGATGCTTCTTCTGGAAATTTAATAGTCAGGTTTTTTCCTCCCAGACGTATGTCAAACATCATTGCCAGCTCCAGTAAATCACCATGGCAATTATTATCAAATACTATAATAGAGGGGATAGGAAAAGCTTTCATCCACATATACAGCTCTGCTTTTTGATCAGAAGACATATGCAAATCAGTATACTGACTATTACATATAACAACAAAAGCATTAATGTTATTGTTTAATATATTTTCATCAACTTTATTTCTATAGTTGATAATGCTGTCAAAATTATAAGCATATAAAATAATTGCAGAATCTTGTATAAAGAAACAAGGTTTTTCCATATATGTGTCCATATTATACCTCTTTATCTAACTCGGCTTTAATAAAATCCGGTAAGTCATGAAGCAGCCTGTCATGTGATACTAAAATCATTTTCCCTCGTGCCTTGGCAATTTTTTTATTAGTGTTTTCCATGCATATGTCATGATCGGTTATTATATATTCGCCTTCATATTTCCATTTAGTTTTAACAACTGCTTTATCAAACATCTTAAGCTCACGTATATATCGAATGTTTGTTTCTACTATTATGGGAAAAAGCTTGCTTGTTTTAAGAAAATCCATCCATCCCATTTCATAAAAGCATTTCCAACGTGCTTCCTCAAGATAGCTTAAGTAAACAGCATTGTTAACATGTCCAAAGGAGTCCAGTTCGCTGCCTCTAACCTCAAAATAATATTCATGCTTCATTTTGCGGTTTCTCCTTGTCTTTTTTCCTTGCTGTACTGAATCAGCATTTTCTTTAATATTGATAATCTCCAAGGAAAATACTTATCGTGCCCTAATTTTACAATGGGATAGTAGTAATGCAAAAATTTGTTAGCCCCTGTGAGAATCATGGTATGCTTGCACAAAATTCCTTTTTCATCTCTGATAAATTCCCACATCCCGTTTCCCTTCATCCATCCAGTTACTGTAAAATTTATTCCCCCATGATTGGGAAGAATTTCTGTAATGGTGATCTTAAAAGTCATGGGTGGAAATATCAATCTAAACAGGAAAACAAGACCTGCCTTATAAACCTTGTCCTTGGAGCTCATCCAATTGTGTGGAAAAAAGTTCATCCATTTATAGAATTTCTTTAAATCAAATAAGTGTTCATATACATCTTCAATAGTGGTCTCATCATGTCTCATAAATAAGGAACCAACCACGTGATATTCCTTCAATTGCTTGGCTTTTTTGCTTTTAGAAGGCTTTGCCACTATATTTCACCTTCCTCTACTAATTTTGCAAACATATTTCCTTCGGTGTTCATAGCTGTTTCATTTATTTCAGTTATAGAGTTATTAACTGATTGTATTATACTGTTTATCTGCTGGTGAGACTTATTCTGCACCAGTTCTTCTATATATTGCTTTGCAGAAGACAAATGCATTTTGGCAGGAACAACCTTGTCAAGTAAGCCCATGCCAAATGCTTCTTCAGCATTAATGGTTCTGCCAGATATAATCATCTGGATTGCTTTGCTTTTGCCAATAATACGCGGCAGTCTGATTGTACCTGCTAATCCAGGCATAATGCCTATATTAGCTTCTGGAAGGGCTAAAACAGAATTTTCTGTTCCTATCCTGAATTGGCAGCTTAATGCAATCTCCAAGCCTGCCCCAAAGCATACACCGCTGACAGCAGCTACTGTAACAATAGGTAAAGTCTCTATATAGCTCAGTATCTCCTTGCCCTTTTTTAAGGCATCCTTTAGATAATCAGTATTATGCTTGTTGGCTTTAATAGTATCTATATCAGCTCCTGCTGAAAAATGCCTTCCCTGACCTGTAATAATCAGCCCCTTAAGCTTTTGGCGGTATATCCATTCTTTGAAAAATTCCAAATCCATAAAATCCGGCTGTGATATTTTATTTTGAATTCCATTGTGGATAGAAGCAATTCCTATGTTATCCACAGCTTCCAGCCAGACTATCCCGGATTTTATTTTTTCATTATCTGCCATTTTAGCTTAAGCTCCAAGATTAACAATGTCGTTTCCATGCTGATAAATCAGATAAGTAGTATCAATTACTTGACCGATTGTTTCTGCTGGATTTTTGAGAAGATACTTTCCTATAGTTTGAAGCTGTATATCTAATTGGAATTTCTTTTTAGTCAGCTCGATAAGCTCCACAAATAGCAATGAATCGCCGTCTAAATCATCAGTAATATTTGTTTCTTCGTTTAGCTCGGATAACTCAACCTCACATTCCTCTGCAAAAAAACCGTAAATCATTTCTTTTAACTGCTCCCTGATTTCTGCTGTTAACTCTCTCATAAATATTGCCTCCTTAAATTTTATAAATTTTATATTATAAAAAGCATTAATGCTTTTTATTTGCCTGATAGGTGTGTAAAATCAGATATTATAAGTTCTGAGATTCTTTTTTCTTTTGAAAATACTCCTTTCTCTCCTTCTTGTCCTTCAAATCAATAAGCTTGCAGAAGACTAGGGAAAGGATTTTAGTTTTTATTCTATCCTTGAATGAAAATTTTGCATTTAGGCTTACTTCCATAAGCAGGTCTTTAATACTCGCTATGTTTGCAGTGTTTTCTGCCTGTGCCTTCTTAATATATTCATTTAAATCCAGCTCTTTAAATCTATTGGCTGTTGGTTTTGACTCACTGGTTAGCCCCCTGAACTTAAAGTATTCAGGAAGCATTCCCGGATTATCTCTTTCCTTTATTGTTGTTTCTTCTATATATTTATCATCAATATTGTCATCTTTTTTACGTGTAGGCCACTTATAGTCCTTTAAGCTTATTCCGCATAATACGTTAAAGGCATTTTGAAGTTGATAAATACGCTCAGTTGCCCTGAACATATCCTCGTCTGTCATATCAAGATTGCATATGCTGTTCATAACCTCGGCAAACTCATCGAAATATGCATGTCCAAGGTTTGGAAGCGGGTGTACTGCAAAAATACATAGTCCCAATGCATCAACAGCATATTTATAATTTTCATGCCACCAAACAACTCTGCCTTTTTTATTTGGTGTACCTATTTCTTTTTTGGCATCTACGTTAAATATATATTTTGCTACTAAATCTGAAAAATAACCTCCAAAGAGCATTGAAAAAGGGAAGTTCTTCAAATGGTCTCCACCTCTTGTGGAGGTTATATATCCCAATGACCAGGCTAGTCTAGCTTTTGCATGAGTGCCGGTGGAGGATTTTTTTACACACATGGCGTAGTCCTCAGCATTTAATGCTTTTGAAGCTCTGTAAGTACCTTCTGCCATAAAGTTCCCTATGCCCTCACGGCTTACCAGCTTGTGTATAAGATATTCAACATCATCAACATCACCAAATTTAAGAGCCCTGCCGTCTGTATCCTCTGGCTTTATGATACCCCTCTCATGACACTCCAGTATAAGTCCCAGCGTACCTCCAAGCTCTATTGTGTCCATTCCGTAATAATCTGTTAAAAGCTTCAAATGTATGATGCCCGGCCAGTCAAAAATACCAACAGCAGGTCCGATAGAGGTTACTGCACCATAATCCAGCCTTTCACCCTTTTCGCCCTTATATTTGCCCTCTTTAATCTCAAATTTCTTTCCGCAGGCTACAGGACATGCATAACACGCTGTTTTCTTGGTGGCATATTCATACTTGAATGTTTTGGGATATATGCCTTCTGCCTTTGGATCACTGCCTTTTTGACAATTTTTCACAGGCAAGTGTCTGATTTTGTTGTATCTTTCAACCAAAAACAGTGTGCCTTCAACATTTGCATTTTTTGCAAGCATTGAAATACGACAGGTCTTTAACCATTTATTTTTTATTTTCGCTACTTTTTTCTGATCATGTACTGGAGGTTTGCCCTTCTTATTTTCAATAACAATGGCTTTTAGGTTTTTGGAGCCCATAACACAGCCCATACCCGTACGACCAGCAAAATGAATTTCTGACATAGCAATACTTGCAAAACGGACTAGCCTTTCTCCTGCTGGCCCGATACATGCTACCTCACAGTTTTTGCCATGACGCTCCATCAATATCCTTGTAACATCGTTTGTTAGTTTGCCCCATAAATCGGAGGCGTCCAAAAACTGTACTTCTCCATCCTTGTCTACAAATATGTAAACAGGCTTTTCTGATTTACCGGTAAAAATCAAATGATCTATTCCAACGCTGCGCATATTTAGTGTAAAATTGCCTCCGATATTTGAGTCTCCGTAGATATCGGTTAAAGGACTTCTTGCGGTAACTGTACATCTGTTTCCTGCCAAAAGACCTGTTCCGACTGTAGGCCCTACTCCGAAAATAAGTACATTTTTATCTGATAATGCATCATGGTGCATAGCCTCTGAGTCAAACAAAATCTTAGTATTTATACCATTTCCGCCTATATATTTTTTTCTTAATTCGGGCTTTATTTCTTCCCATAAAATACTCTTCTTGCCAAGGTCAATATAAACTAAATTATTATCCTTTGAAGCTGTCACAAAATCACCCCTAAATTATTTATGTTTCATCGAACAATATATTGTAGATAAGCAACTTTAAAACTCAAAATACTTTTCGCTAAGAGTTGCTAATCTCTTTGTGAGAAACAACTGAAAAATTTAATTTTGAAGTTGTTTCTCTATAGACTCTGCTGACTATTCTTTATAAATGACGGTTTGGTACATGTGATTCCTATTTTATGGCTGTAAACTTTTTGTATGTAATAAATTGATAGTCCATATTTATAATTTTAGAAAATTTGGTTATTGTATCACTCATACTGACTTCAATAAAGCCTTGGCAGCCTTGAGCGATAGCTTTTTCAATGGAGGACTTCCAGTACATCCTGCCTGAAGTATTTTTCTTAAGCTCCTGCTTTATTTCACAAGACTCCTGGATGATATTTTGATTGTAACTGGAAATTATGGGTATAGCGGAGTCAGCTATCGGCAATGTTGAAATAAATTCCTGATATTTTTCCACTCCCATTAGTGCAAGGTGTGAGTGAAAGGCATAGGGTGCGTTTATGTCTTTAACCTTCATTGCTCCTTCATCTGCTGCAATTTTCATTACTTCATTGACATAATCTTTAATACCCGATACAACAATGCAGTAGTCGTTATTTTCACTGGCTATCTCAACGCTGTTTTCCAAGCTATTGTTTTTTATAATATTTTCTACATCACTGCTGGTCATACCAGTTATAACCGCCATTGCCTCTTTCTTTCTAGGGACATATTGGGCGTATTCATATGAGCTGTATAGCAGATGCAGACCTGCTTCAAAGGTAATGGACTCCCCGCAGGCAAGTGCTGTAACCAAGCCCATGCTATAACCAAGAAAAGCAGCAGGTTCAAAGCCAAAATCTATATATGTGTGGTAAACTATGCAATCGATTGTATATATAGCAACCCAGTCATTAAACATTTTTCCGTATTTGGTTTCTATAGAATTGTGCAAATAATTCCAAAGATCCAATTCCAGTTCTTTATGTACTATCGAGCAGTAGGACTTCAGCATTTGCAGCTGCTTCTCATTAAGCAAATGCAAAAGACTTTTATATTCAACTCCCACACCCTGAAAAAGAAAACTGTACTTCCCTTTAACTAACACTCCCATATCCTGCCTCCCATATTTACATTGATTTCCGTTTATTGTTTTGATTTAACTTTGAAATATTTTTTATATGTAATAAATTCGCAATCTGTATTTATCAATTTAGAGAACTTGGTAATTGAGTCGCTTAAGCTAACCTCTACAAAGCAGTTAAAGTCCATATCTACTAATTTTTCAATGGCTGTTCTCCAATACATTCTTCCTGTCATATTCTTTAAAAGCTCATCCTTTAAATCTGATGGCTTCTGGATAATATCCTGAGTATAATTAGATATTATTGGAATCTCGCTGCTGACTATTTCCAGCTTTGAAACAAACTCCTCAAAGCTTTCAATTTTATTAGCTGCATAATGAGAGTGACAGGCAAATGGTATGTTTATATCCCTGACCTTTAAAGCCCCTTCCCTTGCTGCTATTTCCAAGGTCTTATAAACTTCATTTTTAATCCCTGATATAACAATGCAGTATTCATTGTTTTCACTTGCTATTTCAACAAAATCCTTGAGATTATTAGTGTGAATTATCTTTTCAACATCTCCTAGACTTATGCCGACGATTGCTGCCATAGTTTCCTGCCTCGGGGTGCTTTCCAGATATTTAAATATACAGCACAGCATATCCAGTCCTGCTTCAAAGCTTATTGCCTTTCCACACGCCAGAGCTGTAATCAATCCCATACTGTAGCCAAGGAATATACCCGGTCTCAAGCCAGCTTCAGTGTATTTGCTGTATACGATATAATCCACAGTATAAATAGAAATCCAATCACAAAGCACCCTACTGAATCCATGAGTTGTACTGTTATTTAGATAGTCCTGTAAGTCAAGCCCTATTTGCTTGCTGACAATTAAACAATGGTCATTTAATATACTCCTTTGCTTATTATCAAGCAAGTGAAGAAGACTCTGATACTCTGCTCCAACTCCCTGAAAAAGAAATACATGTTCCTCTTTTAATAATTCTTTCATTCTTATCACCTTGTTTCATGTTTATTTATTTTAAAAACAAAAGTTAATAGTATAAAACTTTTAAGATAGTAAAGTTTAGTTGAATAGCCTGATGACAAATATGAATATTAAAATCTGCCTTGCGAAATGACTATAATAAATTAGTTTGAAAACTCCTAGTACAAATACAGCTATTACAATTATTAGCACTCTCATATACCGTTAGAGAATTTGACAAATAATTGAATTTCGTGCATACTCAATAGAAATGAATGCAGCCGGTAGCACTTTTGTTATTACCATAAACTAATTATATAATATTTTTCTGTAAAAGAAAAAAACAAAGAGTGGAAACACTACCATATCATGGCTGATTCCACTCTTTTTTTATCAAAATATTTTGTTAATTTTTTGCAACTCACATTTAACACAAATAATTAGAAATTTTAACACTTTTAGTTTATATTCTTTTACAAAATGTTATTTTCACATACTATTTATACCAATAATTTCCTCTTGTTCTTAACATATTCACGCCTTTTATATAAGCCAGTTTGAAGCCCTTTTTCAATATACTTTTACTTGGACTTATATTTGTTAAATCCGCCAACATTTTGCTTTTAGTACTTTTTGTTTAGTTCAAAGTTCAAGGCCGCTTTTATAAAATCTCTGAATAGTGGGTGGGGTCTATTTGGTCTTGATTTAAACTCAGGATGGAATTGTACTCCCACAAACCATGGATGACCCTTAAGCTCTACCATTTCCACCAGTCTCTCGTCTGGTGAAAGTCCGCTTATTGTCAATCCACCGCTTACCATCAAATCTCTATATTCGTTATTAAATTCATATCTGTGCCTGTGTCTTTCAAATATAAGCTCGTCACCGTAGGCTGCCAATACCTTTGTATTCTCTGCTATCTTGCAGGGGTACAGTCCTAATCGCATTGTACCGCCCTTTTCGTCTATTTCCTCCTGCTCTGGCATCAAGTGTATTACTCCATAGGGTGTCTCTTCATCTAACTCCATGCTGTGTGCATTTTCAAGCTTTAACACATTTCTTGCAAACTCTATTACTAAAACCTGCATTCCCAAGCATATTCCAAAGAAGGGCAAGTTGTTTTCTCTTGCATATCTTGCCGCCATGATTTTTCCTTCTATGCCTCTTGGTCCGAAGCCTCCGGGAATTATTACACCATCTACGTCTGATAGATATTCTTGTATATTTTCTTCACTTATATTTTCCGAATGAACCCACTTTATTTCTACCTTTGCATCATTAGCTATACCGCCGTGTCCCAGAGCTTCTGCTATTGACATATACGCATCATGAAGCTCTACATATTTGCCCACCAATGCTATTACTGTTTTATTTTTAGGATGCTTTACTTTACTTACTATTTCCTTCCACTCAGTAAGATCGGCTTCTTCGCATTTTAATCCCAGCTTCTTTATAACAAGCTTATCCAGTCCTTCATTATAAAGCATTAAAGGCACTTCATACAAATTGTCTGCGTCTAAGTTTTGTACTACAGAATCGCCGTCAAGATTGCAGAAAAGTCCTATCTTTTCCTTTAAATCTACAGAAAGAGGTTTTTCGGTTCTGCATACAATAATATCGGGCTGAATACCTATGCTCCTAAGCTCCTTAACGCTGTGCTGAGTGGGTTTGGTCTTCAGCTCCCCTGCCTTTGATAAAAACGGAACCAGTGTAACATGCATGAATAATACGTTTTCCCTTCCTACCTCGTACTTTATTTGTCTGATAGCCTCCAGAAAGGGCAAGCTTTCTATATCTCCCACAGTTCCGCCTATTTCTGTAATTACAACTTCTGCACCGGTTTCCTTTGCCACTCTGTATACTCTGGCTTTGATTTCATTGGTTATATGAGGGATTACTTGAACTGTTCCACCTAGATAATCGCCTTTTCGTTCCTTATTGATAACTGACCAGTATATTTTACCAGTAGTTACGTTGCTGTTCTTAGTCACATTAATATCTGTAAATCTTTCATAGTGCCCAAGGTCAAGATCAGTTTCACCGCCATCGTCTGTTACGAAAACCTCGCCATGCTGATATGGAGACATTGTACCCGGGTCAATATTCAGATATGGATCAATTTTTTGGTGTGCTACCTTAAGACCTCTGCTTTTTAAGAGCCTGCCCAGTGAAGCCGCAGTTATTCCTTTTCCAAGAGATGATACAACCCCGCCTGTTACAAAAATATACTTAGTGTTCATTAGTGTTCCTCCTTATGTATGAAAGTACTGCTTTTGAATTTTATATATTGTATTTATATAATAATGAATTAAAAAAATGTCTTGACAACTGATATCATTTGTAATATTATTAAATTCCAACACTAAACATTTACCATGATATACTAACCTTATAATGTCCTTTTTTTGTTTTTTAATTACATTAACTTAGATATTATACTTAATTTTTATATACAAAGCAATAGCAAATTGTGATTTTTTCCAATTGCAAAAATATAAACAGGTAACCCACCGGGTTACCTGTTTCTTATTACGTTTTTATCGTCAAGACAGCTTTTAGTCCAATCATATCTTATTACATCACCAAGCTTGTAGGGATACTTTGCACTGGTTCTTTCCTTAATCCACTGTCTTTCATTGTAATCAAATTTCAATTCTCCGTTTTTGTAGCCTTTTATATGGAAGCTTACTATTATATCTCTTTTAAGGTTTCTGGACTTAGCTTGCTCAGATGTAGTTCCCAAAGGTACTGCCCAAGCTGTAGCAGGAATAAGATAGCTGCCTCTCCATGTAACTTTGCTGCCATTTCTTTTGACAGGTTTAAGTATTATATTGGCATATTTTGAATGTCCTCCTGCTCCTGCCTTAAGTATTTTGTTCCCGCTGTCCTCCCAGTATAAATCCCGCTTTTCTGCATCCCTTGAAAAGGAATCACAGGTATAAAAGCTAGGCTCTATACTTATTACGTCGTTTTCACTAAAGTTAATGGAGTCTATTTCAAATTCAAAAATATATCCCTTTGTAAGACTGCTTAGCCCGCTGAAATTAGCTCCGTCTACAGCCATGTTGTTTACGTATATTGGTATATCAGTATATTTACCTGAGCTTATGTTATAGTAGTAGCTTTCCAGCTTTGTTTCTTTAACCTGTACTACTCTGAATCTTTCCAGCAGGTAACATTCCGCCTTTGCTTTTTGGGTCTGCGGATTTGTATTATGCTTGCGGTTTGTTGTGTTCCATAGGTTTGCACCATCGTAGCCGGTAATAGTTATATCAAACTCTCTGTCATCCATTATGGGATAGCCTTCTACCACATAAATATCAAAGCTCCAGATTTTGTTATACGTATTTTTAATAACCGAAGCCTGATTTGCCTTGTATCTGCTGCTTCCCGACAAGGAGCTTATTGTGTCAGCAGCACCGCTTCCATCCTCGTTTTTGCTTAGTTTTCCATTTTCCAGCATATAGAACACTATACCGTCTATTTGTATTTTAACTTTTTGTGTATATTTACTGGTAACAAAGCTGTAGGTATTTGCTTTCTCAAAGGCTGTTGTAGCACAAAGCTCCATTGAGTAGGGTATTGCTGCCAGTGGTGAGTCAATTGCCCTGAGTCTGCCTCTGCTGTAATCCTGCCATATGGGTGTATATACCTGTACAATATGACTGCTTTCTGCATATTGATTATTTACACTGGTTGATGCCTTTATCTTTACATCCAGGCTGCCATCTGCATAGCTGGAGGGTATAGTATATTCCATAATATTCGCCTGATATTCAAATTCTATCTGGCTTTCAAGCTGAGTTAGTGTCAGATTGCCTAGCTTTGTTCCATTTATATATATTTCTGCTGATGTCACAGGTATGTTTGATCTTATTATGACTCCTCCGGTTTTATGGCTGGCTGTTATTTGCACTGTTTCTCCCGCTGGTATGGTGCTGTCGTTTCTGAATATTGTCTCCTTAAACTGTATGCCGCTGTCAATGGTTATGTTTGCTGTTGGCGTTGAATCAAGGGTAACTGTTAAAATATATGGTTCTGACCAAGCCTGCTCTATATCTTTTACATAATATTCGATTGTGTAAGTGCCCCAGCTTAAATCTGTGGGCATCTTGTAGTTCCAATCACCGCTTCCTTTTCTGTATCTTATCATGCTTTCCTCTATACCCTTATCTGCCCTTGAATACTGATGATCCAAATCATAGGATTTATCTATAAAGGTTAGCTTGTATAGGCTTGTTGCAGGATCATATCTCCACTTCATATCTGCCAGTGCTATTGGTCTTCTATGGATATTTACTCTAAAATAAGGCTCATTGGACTCCTTGTTGTATTCAGCAAAGCGAGGGTCGGTTGTTGCCTGATCCTTTATTCTCCTGAATACGGTATAAGCCCCAGGCTTGTAGAAGGCATCCTTTTTTGTTTCAGTCCAGCCTGTAGTATTGCTGTAGTCAGGTACTGTGCCAGCTTCCTGTCCCTGTGAATTATCATAGTAGCTTGCATTGTGTACATACAAAAACTGTTCGCTGATTATTGGATCTCCTTCATCATCAAAATTGCCGCAGGTAATAGTAAAGCTGTGTCCGGGCAGTACAGTAAAGCCTTCTATTGCTAGGGGATTTTGTTCTGAGATCCAATTTAAGGCTTGATTTATCAGCGAATTAATGTCTGAACTGCTATTATTTATATATTTTGAATGAACTGCTTGGTTTTTTATTGCTTCACTGCCTACAAGTATTAAATTTGTTTGATTGTTGTTTATTATAGTATTTAAGTCGCTTGGATTGTTTATTATATTATCTGATACATATATTACATATCTCTTTGAGTCTACGCTAAAGGGATTGGTAAAGGGCTGCTTTATGCTTTTATATACTGTGCCGCTGTAATATCCTGTATAATCAGGAATCCATTGTACGTTAGGCTCCCAGTATTGCACGGTTTTGGACAGCACTCCGCTGTAATAGGTTCTTATAACCTTTGTCTGAGTCCAATCTTGCCGTATGCTTTTGGTCAGAGTTCCTTGATATATGGCTCTAAAAGTAGCCGAACGTGTCCATGAGTATCTGCCGCCCGTATCCGGCTGACTGGAAAAGACAAAGCCTGTGTCGCTGATATCTTCAGTACTTATTCTTGGTATATTTCCTGTATAGCCGCTGTCATTTATATATTTTGAGCTGGGGGCAGGGCTGGAGTGGGATTCGTTCAGCATAACCCAAGGGTTGGTTAATCCATTGGAGTTTACTGTATTTGTATGTGTGGCAGTAAAGGTTCTTGACTCTGTAGCAGGTCCGCTGGTTATTTTGCCTGTATCGCTTATAGTACCTGTGCTTGACTGTGGTATATTTCCGCTGTAACCGTCTTCATTTATTGATTTTATACTTGGTGCCGGACTGATGACTGTTGTACTGGTGGTTGTGTCAGGCATAGTGTGACCAGTATATGTGTATGTAGTATCGTGAGTTCCATTAAAGGTTTTAGTTTCAACTTTACTTTTCCAGCTTCCCAGATCTCTATGACCGCCGTTATCAGATATACTCATTCGGTTTAATGTACCGCTGTATCCTCCCGAGGAGTAGCTTATGGTATTTGCAGGATAGCTTGTACCTGTATGATAGGAGGTGGACACATCCGTAGAATAGGTATATGTATGCAAGTCCCATATATTATAGGTTGGCATCAGGTTATGGTTTCTCAAATAATTGTTTGAGTTTATTCTATTGCCGGTTATTGCTGTTGTATTGCTGGCAGTCAGACTCTGATCCAGTAATACTAATACATCAACCTTAGGCAAGGTCATGGGCAGATTTACACTCATGGTAGTTAAGGGACTAAGGTTATCTACTGTAAAATTCCTTACTGTAGTTATGGTTTTGTAGTCGCTGTCATTAATAAACTCTGCTAGGGTTTCTTCTCCAAAGGCTTCCTTTGCAAAAGCAACTACTTTGTAATTGCCTAATCGGCTTGCTTTAAAGCCCTCAAATTGTGCTGGTGTAAACACTCCGATATGCTCCTCATATGTTTTATCATTATTGCTGTCGTAGTATATGTCAAGCTTTTCTATATTGATGCTGTCTCCATCTGCAGATTCAGCAGTATAAGTAAGCTGAAGCTTCTCATTTCTTATAAGCATATAGTTCCATATATTAAGTGCTATTGCTGGCTTATTGTCCTCCATAATCTGAAAGCTGATATCATAGGTGGCAGTATCTGTTCTTAAGTTATTTCCTGCTGTTAAGCTGTATCTGTAAAAGCCGGGCTCCTTGTACAAAAGCTCTTTTAAGCTGCTGTTGTTTGTTCTGTATCTTATGGATTGACTTCCGTAGTCGTTCCAGCCTATAGTTTTTATTTGAAGCAAGCTTCTGTACTCAGGCGTATTCGCAAGCTGGTTGACATATGCATCTGCATAGCAGCTTGTATTTTGTAATCGCAAAGCTCTGTTTTCCTTATATGTACCAGTAATTTTAAACTGGGGCTGAGGCTTGGTATCATGTACCAGTACCCAGCAGGAGTATTCGGCAGGGTATCCGTCAGTACTAATGTATTGCACTTTTATATTTCGCAGACCATCCTTGTGATCTCCCCATATGTAGCTGCCGCTAAAAAGGCTTGCCGCTTCATACTGGCTAAGCTCTATACCGTCAATGCTTACAGTTCTGCTTATATATTCCTCTATAGCTGTATTATCGTAGGCAGCCATAGGCAGCAAATCCAAGGCATGTTTTGGTATATTTAACTGGGGCTTAACATATACCGGCGGCGGAGGTATGACTATTTCTCCCGGTCCTACTGAAATGAAAAAATCCTGATAGCAGGTATCTATATCTGATGAATTGAATTTATTTATTGCGGTTTGGTGTACTCCAAATCTGAAGGTATGAAATTTCTCGGAATCCAAGTCATTAAGGTATGGAAGTACAAAATTGTATATACTGTTGTTTACTGTGGCTTCATTCATTGTATTTAGTACAAAGGCTGTTGATGCTCCATCCCCATTCTCACTTTGTATGATAAATTCGTATTTCCCAATAGTACCGCCGCTTGCATTCTTATAGCCTATCTGATTTACTGTTAATGCTTCTCCCTCTTCAAGCTGTATAACCTCATTAACTGTAAAAAAGGAATACATATTAGCTTTGTAGATTACATCTACTATGATGTTTCTGACTGCTGTAATATCCTTGTTTGCTTCCGAGGTTATTGTCTGCTCTACTGTAAAATCAAATGTGGTTTTAGGTACTCCCGGTCCTACTTGCTCTACATACTTATTTATAAAATTGTATATATAGGTGTTTACACTTTCAATATTGACTGGGGACAAAGGTGTGTTGGGATTCTTGGTTATAACATATGACAGTGAGGTCTTGCCATCCTGATTGTTTCTTATTTTGTATGTGTACTTTTTTATTCTTCCTATGCTTTTATCGCTGTAATATATGTCATGATGCTTAAAGGTGCTTCCCTGCATAACTGTTATTTTCTCTGCAACATAAAATGCAGTTGTTATAGGATTAACGGTTACGCTTATTATTTTGTCCTTGCTGCTGCGCTTTCCAGCTTTATTGCTTGCTTCTTGAAATACCTTAAATTTTAGCTCTACAGGCTTTGTTGGATTTATAAGCTTAGTAAGACTGCTGTCTATAACTCCTTTAATAGCTGCATTTATATCCTCGTTTTTTACTGTGGTATATTTGGTAAATGGCAGTGAGGTTCTAGGTGGTGTCAGACTTTCTATTACGTAATCATATTGATCTATTTGTCCTTTGCTTGCATCGGAATAGTTTATATCTGATATTGTTACTGCTTGTCCATGCTCTAGCTGAATATTGGTATTAACGTTAAAATCGCATATTATGCCTCTGTCTATAGGGGCTGTATCTGTATCCTCTGTGTAGGGTGACGTCTTATCGTTTCCTTGATATATAAACTGTGATTTTGCAGTAAATTTAAGCTCCGATAGTGTTTTGGTGGTTGAATCGTTTGGCAGTTTTAATGAAAAATATGTTACTGCTTTATAGTTGTTATGTTCATCAACGGTTTTTTCAGCTTTAATGGGCAGTAGCATATTATTGTCAAATTCCTCAAAATGGTTGCTGATTACGTTTATGTATAATCTCTTAATATCATAACGGTTGTAGTATAGGGTTCTGTCCATAGTTGAGCTTAAGTATTGAGAATCCTTTAGAATGGAGGTTACCTTTAAAATTATATCTATTTCTTCGTTTTCTTTTAGAAACTCAATTTTGTGATTGCTGTCGTAATCTATGTAGTTTATGTCTAATATTTCCATATCTGTGCTGGTGTCCGGCTGTATTTTATCTGCTGCCTTATCTATGGTAAAGGTTTGATACCAGTCTTTTTGCACCAGCTTTGTCTTGCCGTTTTGGGTTACATAGCTGTATGTTCTATGGTAGCCTACTACCTCTCCATAGTTGGTAAGCCCCGGTGGTGTTTCTACATTGAAGTAGTTCCAATAGTCTGTGGGGTATTGGGCTGGGTTTGTGTTTTTGTGTATTGTGTAGTCTATTTCGGTGTTGTTTTGTATGATTTTTAGTATTTTGAAGTTGGTTTTTAGCCATGAGCGGATTGTGGATCTTCTTGGCGATTCCATTAACCCATTCGCCTCTTCATTATAGTCACTTTCACTAGGTACTTGACTGACAGTAGTATTTTCCCAAGGCTTGTATATCCAGTTTTTTTGTTCAGGACTCTTCTTTAAATCTATATCGTTTTTAAAATGCTTGTTTGTATATTTATTTCCTTCATAAGTAAAGCCATGATAACGGAACTCACCATATTCTCCTTTAGAATTTTGGTAATATCCTTTTGCATTACTATCATAAAAATCATTTATCTGTCTTCCATATTCAAAATCGTTGGGTTGCACTAGCTTATAATCCCCATAAACCGTTATCCTCTGTTCGAGCCAAAGCTCTAAATTTATGGAAAATCCCGATATATTTTTTTCTTGTATTTCTAGTGGCATTTGGAGTTCATCTTTGACTGCCGTCCATTGTCCTTTGTTTATCCTATCTTCTAAACTCTTAATATAAATCACATTTTTCCCATCCAAATATGTATCAACAGCATCATTTATTGATGCTGCTTTAATTTGCAATATCGGTACTATAGAAATTAAAATAGATATTATTAATAGCACAGAAATTGATTTTTTATTATTTTTCATTGGTTCCGCTCCTTAATTTCTGTATATACGTATACCTATAGAACCATCATAAGTAATTATAATAATCCTATTATTGCAGGTAATTTTTTTAGTCCCTGATTCACCTTTACCACTCTTATTTATCACATTATCAAATTCGCTTTGTACTTTTACATAATCATTTCCAAACCAAAATTTGAACATATCAATTATAACTTCATAATGATACTTTTTCATATTACTAGGGTTATATATAACCGAATAACTGATGATACCTGAGTATTCATCAACTAACCTTAATTCAATAAACATATCCTTGTTAGCTAATTTACGCATATCAAATGGATCTATATATCCATAGCGTACTGCTTTATCTTCCACCGAAGAGAAAAAATATGATGATATTCTATCACCATTATATTCCATCGTATCCGCTCCCTTAGTAAGCCGTCTAGCCTCGTCCAATCTAAAAGCAGCATCCAAGACTATTTCATGCTTTGGCGGATATATAGTAACCGGCTTGCCATTACCATCCTGCAAAGTCATTGTCCTAACATTCCTCAATGATACAGGTACATAAGGGCTTCTCATGGTATCGTCGATATATCTCATAATCACTGTACATGCCTGTGCCCTTGTGAGGCTGTCCATGGGTTTGAAGTATCCATCTATGCCTGTAATAATTCCTATTGCGTAGCTGGTGGCTACTTCGGTTTTGTAGTAGTCGGATATCTGCTTGTAGTCCATTATATCTTCATGTATTTTCATTATTAGGTTATTATCTGGGAGGGCTTCCTTTATGCCTGTAGCTCTTACCATTATTCTGGCTGCCTGTTCTCTTTTTATTATTGCTTCGTAGCTGGAATACTCATTAACCTCTATCAGTCTAAGCTCTATTGCCTTATCTATATAAAGCTGTGCCCAATAACCGGCAGTAGATTGCTGTATATCATAGCCCATTGCACAAATAACCATCTTGATAAATTCTGCTGCCTTTGTTTCCTTTGCCGGTTTAAAGGTTTTGTCTCCATAGCCTCCTACAATTCCTACATGGTGCAGCTTTGCCACATAGGGACTAGCCCAGTGTGCAGGAGTCATATCTGTAAATTTACTATTTATAGCTTCTATTTGTGCTTGCTGAAAGGTGTCTAGGGTATCATATATTGCTCTCATTTGATATTCTTGAGGTGATGTAGTCAGGGGCACATCATGCTGCTCGTCAAATGTACCTATCAGGTTGTGCTGTTTAACCTCTATTTTTACATTATTCAAATCAATAGCATATAAATCCATGTTCCATTTTCCCATTACTGGTTTATCAAAGGTGTATATTATTTTATCTCCATCAACCTTGTAGTTTTTATCCGCATAATAGTAGGATACACTTAAGGGAGAAATTAGCGTGACACTGCCTCTAGGCTTCCCATCTAAAAACCTTACTATAAACTCCACCTTATCGCATTTTCCTATGTAATAGTACTGCTCAACACTTTTATACTCTACATTAGCTTGAACTGCTAATACGGATAAAAATGTTACTAAAACTATCAGTGTTATAAGCTTCTTCATATGCTATCCCCTTTATATAGAAATATTTGATTGTTCAGTACCCAATATACTTCTTATACTATCATAAGGTTGCAGCCTTATCAACGTTAAACGTGATTATTGTTTACAAATATAAAAAAGCAGAGACCAAAATGACTTGGTCTCTGCAAATTGTTAATTGTATAAACTTTACTGATTTATGAGCTTTCTTATTTCCTCTATTGCTCTATCAAGCTGTACATCTTCCTTCTTTATTGCTTCTTCAAAAAGTTTCTTAAGCTCTTCTTGTTCCTTGACATTTAGTATGCCGTCCGATGTAAGCTCGTAGTCTGTTTCAAATTTTTTAACTGCAAGCTTTGTATCATTTCTATATACTCCATCTGCATCCTTGATGCTGTAGCCAAGCTTTATAAGTCTTTGCTGAACACCTTGCACATCGAGTCCTACAGTAAGATACTTAAGACTTCTATTGCATTTTATAGGCGAAAACTCCTTATCAATGCTTGATAAATCAAGGGCTTTTACTTCTATATGAGGCTCTATACCCACTCCATCCAAAGCAAATTCTGATGGTGTCAGATAATGGGCTGTTGTTATCTTGATACCACCGCCGCCCGGCAATGACATTACCGATTGAACAGAACCTTTTCCATAGGTTTTCTCACCTATAAGTATACCTGCTCCAGAGTCCTTTATAGCTCCTGCCATTATTTCTGATGCCGAAGCACTTCCGTCATTAACAAGTACTACAAGCTTGTAAGGTGCCGCCGCAAGATCCGAGTAGTATGATTCTCTGTTATTCTTATAGTCTATATACACTATAGGTCCCTTTGGTATAAGCAGCTTACAGATGTTTACTACTTCATTTAAAAATCCACCGGGATTATCTCTCAAATCTATTACTATACCCTCTACATTCTTGGTATTCATTTCATCAAGGGCTTCCTTCATCCTTGTATATACATTGCCATTAAATTGGGTTATTTTTATATAACCAATATTGTCTTCCTTTATTTCATACTTGATGGGATTTATTTTTATAATCTCTCTTACTATATTATAATATATTATTTCGGCTTCGCCTTTTCTGCTTACGCCTACTCTAACCTTTGTACCTGGCTCACCTCTCATTAATTTCACAGCTTCTTCTAAGGAATAGCTTGATATATCAATATCATTTACATATATTATTTCATCCCCTGGCTTAAAGCCTGCTTTGAAAGCAGGAGTGCCTTCTATTGGTGAAACTACTGTTATACGGTCCTTTTTCTCTACTACTATTCCAATTCCTCCGAACTCACCAGATACACTGCTGAAAAAATCCTTGTATTCTTTTTCATTGAAATATGTGCTGTGTTTATCCAAGGTGCCAAACATGCCCTTAACAGCACCATCAATCAGCTCATCAGTATTAGCATCCTTATAGTAATAGGTTTTTATCAAATCCATCATGCCATTTATTTTGTTTCCTATTTCGGCGGCTCCATTGTCTCCCATTGCCGGAACTGCGAATATAACTATAGCCAGCAGAAGTGCTATACTGGTTTTTATCCATCTGTTCTTCAACTGTACATCTCTCCTAACGTCCGTAATTTATTATCTTTTCACGGTATTCCTTCTTAATATCATATTGCAGATACTTGATAAAATTATTTATCATTTGTGCAGATTCTGCCCTAGTAAGAATCCTGTCCGGCTCAAGCTCATTATTAGCACCAGCCTTGACTATACCAAGCCTGAACGCCACGTTTGCGCATCTTTTTGCCCAAGCTGGTATTTTGGAATCATCTGAGAAGGATGTTTTTGTGCCGCTTTCATCAGCAGAGTTTTCCAGTCCCATTGCTCTTACTATTATTGTTAATGCCTGCGCCTTGGTCAAATAATCATCAGGACTGAACTTGTTTCTGCTTGTTCCATTTATGACTCCTGCATTTACTGCTGCATTTATAAAGGAATAATATGGATGATTCTTTTCTACATCCTCAAACATAAAATCGTAATTCTTTTTATTTGGCTCTGCTATATTGGCGGCCTTTACTATTGCTCTGGTAAATTCTGCTCTGCTTATATAGCTGAGAGGTCTGTAATATCCGCCTTCTGCATTGATTATATCCAGAGATACAACACTTTTTATATCCTCAAATGCCCAGTAGCTTGAGGATACATCTCTTATGGTTGGCGCAAAGAGTCTTGTTTGTGTAGGCACTGTTGTCATTCTGAAGCTGTCTCTGCCTTTGTTGCGCTTACCATCAGGAACCCAGTTTCTCATAACTGGAATATCATATACATACATTACAATATTATCCTGTCCTTCTTTCAGCAGATATCCGCCCTTGAAGCTGATATCTGTGGGTTCATTGGAAACATATTGCAAATATTTGGTGGAGGAGTTGGAAACAGCATATTCTGCTGTTCCAACTATTTCCTTGTAGCTTATATCAGTATTGTTTTCCTTATATCTGTAGGTAATGGTATTGCTGATTATGGCAGTATCAGTTGCACTCCAATAGTTGTTATAGCCATATTGATCTGAGAATATGTCTATGATTACTTCTCCTGCACTTCCATTTCGCTGATATACCTTTCTGCCATTCCAGTTTGAAACTGTGTACTTTAAAACCGGCTTATCATCCGTAATGCCGGATCTGCTAAATATATACTCAGTCAGTCTGAAGGTATCTGCACCTACAGTAATTGTTTCGCTGAACTTAGGATCTAGGGTACTGTTGTGTATTATCTGCTTATCATAGCTGTTTTCCTGTTTGGTATTAATATATGTTATTTTTCTATCCAGCTTTGCATTATCAGCAGTATTTGAAAGCTTATATTCCAAGGTAGTCTTGGAACCATCCGTACTTTCAGTTACCTTTACAATACCATCCATAACTATAGGCTTTCCTGTAATAAATATTGCTTCCTTGTACTTGTATTCACCTTTCTTTGCAGTAAGATCCCCTGTTACCCCAGGTTCAAACCTGCTGCTTCTTGCTGTTCTGCTTGTGGCAAATACGTTTGCAGCATTCACAGGTACAAGAATAATAGCAATTATTAACAGCATTGAAATAAACTTTCTCATAAAAATCAACTCCAATTTCCTGACATATTAATCTCTTACCTGTACTACTGTACTATTATAAATATCGCATGACCATCATTTGAAAGAACATATATGTCATCATTATTTTTAAGCTCTGATATATTTATTACCTTATCATTCTTTATAATAATAGTTCTTGCAGTATCAATTGGTACCTCGGCATTTATAGGCTGCCAGGTTTCGTATACAGGACTGTAATCCATTACCTGTTTTAGCTGAATAAGATCATTATCTGAGTCTATTAAGCTTATCTTTCCGGCAATCATTCTTTCATTATGAGTATAAAGAGGATTAAAGGATTCCTTGTCCTTCTTAAATATATTTATTGCCTGAGTATTACCATACGAGTCAGTGAGTGTATATAGCAGACAATGCTCATGGTAGTAGGTGGTATTTTTAAGGTTATAGTTCTTATGATATATGTCATCCTCGTGATGCAGCTTGCCATTATTAGACTCTGCATAGTTGGGCCATGTATATGTGTATGGCTTAAACCTGCTTCTGGCAAATACATCGGCTGTAATAATACCATTTGTAACTACATTATCCATAATGAAGGTGTCATCACTCATATAGAAGTTCAGCTCGCCCCACTTATCCCATACATTATTAGTTAATCGGTAGCTGTTTTCTACTGAGTAGTAATCCTCACCCATATTATGCAGGTAGCCCTTAGTAATTCTAAAGTCAGTAAAGCCGTTAAAGCTGTCCAGACTTATTACTGGTGCGCTTCCTATGCCGGTAAAGGATTTATTTTGTATTATAAATGCTCCTGAATTTTTAGCAAGATCAAGTGTATCAAGGAGTCTTCCATCCTTTATTATTATGCTGCCTTCTGTAAAGTTAATAAGTCTTCCGTCGGATAAGGTCATTTGGTTTGCTGTCCATTTAATGTCCTTTATCTTTTTATATAGCGCATCCTCAAAGCCTTCCTTTAGAACTATGTGAACAAGCTCCTCATCACCATAGTAATCCTTTGAAGCCGCATATACTGTTTTACCCATATATTGTCTAAGGTCGGAAAGCTTTATACTTGTATTGTTTCTGAATATCTTGGAGTCATTGGCTACATTAACCTTCATATAATCGCTTACCTTTATCCAATCGTAATGACCATATACATATACATTGGACATTACTACTTCGCCTGTATGGGTTATTATTTCCTTTATATCACCCTTGTAAAGGTTTTTCATCATAAGTCCTTCACCTTGAATCTCAAGCTTTACAATGTAATTATCCTGATAGGAGTTCACATAAGCTTTTATACGATCTCCCTGTTTAATCTTGGATTTTGATACTATTTCCTTGCCCTTTACAATGGTTGTCTTACTGTCAACAATATAAGTTGTTTGGTTATCGGGGTCATTATCCGTAGTAACTATCAGGTTGTCTCCAACCATTTCTCTTACTCTTGCAGTAAATATTATTTCTCTGTCTTCCTCTTCCATAGGTATATCTGTAAATATTTGCACTTCCGTTACTCTGTTTTCTGAAACTGTAATAAGTGCATCCTGATCAAAGCCTATTGCATCTACGCTGGAAGGCTCGTCATTAATATATATTGCAGCATTATCATTTAAGTACAGGTATTGCCTGTTGCCATTTTCATCGGCAATCTTTATAATATTGCCCATAGGATCTGCAAATAATATTTTTGCAAGTATTACCTGGGTATTTATTGTATCCGGCGATACCATCAGCTCAAGTGACTTCAAGGTGCTGCCAGTATATATTGCTGTCATTGGGGTTCCATATTCAACCTTGGATATATCTACAGGTGCTCCCTGAGCCTTTACTATTGTATCGGGAAGTACCTTTAATGCATATTTCTTGCCGTTTGTATCGGTTAAATGCGCCAGACTCAAGGAAGAATTGTATGAATCCATAGTTCCTTTTATTTCTCTGTATTTGCCGACATAAAGCAGTAATACGTTATTATTGCTTGTAGTATATTCCACTATATCACCGGCTTGTATAAGAACTTGATTTCCCACCTTGCCATCCTTTATAACCGGTAATGCTTGGTTCTTGTTATTAACAACTATATTTATATTGTCTCCCTCTGGCTCTTGTACCTCTATTTGTGTTACATTTCTGTCACCATAGGGAGTTGATTCCTTAATATTTTGGGATTTTATAACCTTACCATAGCCTACAGCGTATCCCAGCTTATCAAGGTTTTGGCTTGTAAGCTCGTTAAGTATGGAAGCCAGCTCACTCTTTGTAATATTGCCGCTTGGTGAAAATCGCTGGGGTGTTGCACCCTTTATTATATTACTTCTTAATGAAGCCTCTATAAATGGTATGTTCTGCGTCTTAAGGCTTTTCCAATCTGAAAAGCTGTATACAGACATAGTTTGTTCCCCAGTTACTGGTTTTAAATTTAATGCTCTAGCTATCCATAAAGCCGCTTCTTCACGGGTTACCGCAGTTTTAAATGTCTTTTGATATGATTTTTGATCCTTCCTGTCTTTTATCATTTTGTTTTTTTCTGCGGTTGTAATTTTCCAGTTAGACTTTACTATTTTGTTTACTTCTGCTTCAATGGCATCTATTTCTGCCTTGGTTAACTGAGATAATGCATCTATTTCTGCATTTGCAATTATCCCGCTGCCTTTGGCAGCTTCTACATGACCCTTTAAATAAGCATCTGTTGTAGTCATTTCAGGATTCTGTTTTTTAATGTTTTCCCCTAGCTGTACTGCTTGTGTCTGTTTTCCTACAGCCCTGATTAGTGCTGCCAGCATTTCCTCTCTTGTAGTGTTGGACTTAGGTCTATAGGTGGTACTGCCATATTCTCTTATTACTGAATAAACTGCCATTTTTAGTATGCTGTCAATATTAGCATCTCCCTTTATGTCTGTAAAGGATGCATTTTTTATTATGTCGCTGCCCTCCGGCATTCCCTCATAGGAGATGGTTGCTCCAAACATCACTTGAGGCAGTAAGGCTGCAATCATTATAATGATTAGAAGCATAGATATTATTCTATTTTTATTGTTCATCAGTTCACCTTCCTTTAGGGATAAATATCCTTGTAAGATATGAGGTTTGAGATAACAGAAATTATCTGTTATCTCAAACCTTTTAGTTATTTTTTCAGTTTTCCAACCAGCAAATACTCACCAGTCTGGGAAACTAACGCCTTTGCTGCATTATTAACCTCTGTAGAATTTAGTATTTGCAATGATTTACTCTTGCTGTCATAGTAAGCTATATATATACCGCCTGGATATAGCTTCTTCTTTTCCTCTGCATAGCTGAGAAGCATTTCTATATTGCCTGCAAAGCTTTTTATTTCTGTCTTATCCTTTTCAACCTGCATCTTCAAGCCAACTCTGAATGGATCTGTTACTACCTTGTAGCCCATTGGTACTCTGAGTCTTATTTCATCACCCTTTGCGCCAAGCTCTTTGTTCAGCTCCAGTATTACCTTAGCGTCAGAATGCTTGGTGGTATCTACTTGATACAGCTCACTTGTTACTAGATTACTTGCCAGCATGGTCAGCTTTATACCCTTTTCGTTTATTCGGATGTCATTATTAGGGTATTTCTTCAAAAGGTTAAAGCTTATTTCCAAGGTTTTTGGATTTAATGTGCTGTATGCTGGTTGATCAAAGTATACTACCAATCCTGTTCCAAAATTTCCTATAGAGTTTTCTCCTACCTTATAGTTAAGCTCAGAGCCGCCTATAGTTACAGTATCATTTTTATCAACATTAGCTTGTGCATTAACTACATCCTGATAATTAGATACTGCCTTTACATCGCTGGTTCTAACGTAATTGGAAGACTCTGAGAATTTTGATGCGCCGTAGGCATTTACTGATTTCAGCTTTATACTGTACCAGGTTGATGCATTTAGTCCATCCACATAGCTTCTGAGTCTTGTTTCATCTATCTGATATGGCACTATACTGCCAAGATATCTGTAGTTATTATTTGGATCTCCGTTTTTGCTTATTGATATATATACCTCATAGTATCTGGTGGTTTCTATCTGATCCCATTCTATTTTGAGAGTATCAGAGTCTACTACCTCTACAAACAGTCCTGTAGGAGAATCCGGGTATGGCTTTTGGTAGGTTCCGTTTATTACGTTACTTACTCCACCATCCTTATTTAAGACTATTATACTGGTTTCACCCACTTTTTGATTAGGTGTGGTGAATCTTAAAAGTGTCGAGGTCTCCACTGTCACGTCGGAAGCTTCCTTACCTCCTACTATTACCATTTCAGCATCATTTATGTTGTAGCACTCTATTCCTGTTTCCTTTTCCTTAAGCTCACTCTTGGGCTTTAAGATTCCTCCGATTATTACCTTGGCTCCCTCGTAAAAGTCTATACCTTCAAGCGTAATTCTCTGTCCGCCTTCGATGGAGAATACAACCTCATCCATCAAAAATCCTCTGTGATCATATACCTTGGATATTTCCGGCGAGCTTAGTATTGTCAGGGCATCCTTTTTCTCATAGAAGCCATAGTCCGTATTTATAACCTGAACAATCTTGGGTCCCAGCTTTAGTCCAGCAGGCACTTTTACAATAAGCTCTCTGTAGTTTACCATTGTAACCTGCGGGCTTTCCACTCCATCTATCAGCACCTTTATTCCTGTTCTAAAATCATCACCGATGATTCTTATTGTGTTTTCACCTCGGCTGGAGGTTTTATTTGGCAGCAGCTTTTCAATTATAGGGTTACTTGCAGGTTTTTTGTAAACAACATAGTGAGGCTTTGGCATTATGGTTGAGTCTGTCATTGCGCCGTCCTCATTTAGAATTACTATTCTGTACAGCTTGTCAAGATCTGCCTCCGTTCCTTTCGGAACTTTTATTACAAGCTGATCATCGTTGATTCCCCTGCTTATTATTTCTGTAAGCTTGTTATCAATATACACCTTTACTCCTCTTCTAAAGTCAGAACCGTTAATTGTTATAAAGGTTCCTCCCTCCAAAGGCACATATGAATAATATTCTTTGTCAAGATTCTTGTTTTCTGATTGATAATCTATTATTCCATTTTCTCGCTTAACCTTGTTTCTTGGTGCCACATATGTTATTTTGGGACTGCTTGCCGGGCTGGTAATAGTTATATTATAGGAAGCAGTACCTCCGTCGTTGTTTATTACATAAAGCTTTCTTCCGCCTATGCTGTTTATAGGAGGAGATTTGACAGTAAGCTGTAAACCGTTATTCTCCCATACAGCGTATGGAGCTATTCTTCTTGTTACTATTACCTCATTTGGTGTTACCTCTACAAGTATACCTTCATCAGCAATAGTCAGATCTCCCAAATCCTGCGGTCCGTTTACTATGAAAAGATGTGAGCTTCCTACTGCTATGTCTATTTCGTTTCTTACAATACTGTTGTCTATGGCTTTTACTATTCTGATTTTTGCAACCCCATCCTGTGTAGTTCTATACTCAATTTTCAGGTTATCCATTACTGTGTGAAAGGGTCCGATAACCGTATCAATAACCTTCTTATCGCCAGTAGTAACATCACCAAAGGCTACTAAAGCTTCAATTACTGTGCTGGCATTTACTGGTGAATTAGTATGCCTGCCTACAACCTCTGTAGGATTGCCTAACAGGTTTGTATAATCAGCCTTTTTAAAGTTTGTTCCATTAATCTGGATTTTTGCGTTGCCCAGCTTGGAAATCTTATCAGGAGTTACTAAGCTTATTGTGGGCTTGGATTTTTCGTAGGTATAGCTTTTAAAGGTATATGAGCCCGAGTCATGGTTTACTATTACTACATCCACTGCTCCGTCAGAAGTGCTTGGCGGAGTCTTTACCGAAATAATCTCACTGATGTTTGTATTTCCATACCAGGTTACCTGAGCTTCCTTGCCATTAAAATATACCTTTGGAAGTCCTGTGTTGTCTCCTAGTCTTCTGAAATCTTTACCTCTTATGATTACCTCTTCATTACCAGCCGAACTGCCTTTATTGGGTGATAATGAAGTAATTATTGGGTTACTTCCCGGTATTCTATAGGTAAAACCATTATCCTTTACTGCCGCTCCACCATCATAGTTGAGTATCATTACAGGTACTTCCAGCCTGTCACTTCCATTTGGCAGCTCATAAGGATATACGGGTACTAAGGCTCTTATTTCTGTAGAGTTTATAAACTGTATATTAAGGGACTTTTCAGAACCAAAATAAACCTCTAAATTGTCCTGTTTAAAATTTGTTCCCTTTATTGTAACTATCGTACCTCCATTGACGGAGCCGCTGTTGGGTACTACACCGTCAATATTGCTTATGGTTGGGTTTGTAGCAGGATTCAGGTAGTTAAACTTTACCTTTTCCTTTGACTTTGCTCCATCAGGGTTCATTACTTCTACAGTCAGCTCTCCCAAGGGTATGCTGTCATGTATAATATAGGGTGCATCGCCGCTTTTGTAGCTGTAGAAGCTGTCAGGCAAGTCAATATATATTGTAGTAATATCCTGTACCTTTACCATTTCTCCATTTAAAATAACTGGCTGTAAGGGTCCTGCTCCATCAGGATCATAGCTGCCGTTAAAGTATATGCTTCCGCCTACTTCAGTAACTGTTCCTGCTGGAAGATAGTTATATATATTTAATTCCCTTCCATTAAGCAGTACTACTGTTCCCTTTCTTCTTGGATCATCTGGTGCAACACTATTGTCCGGCAGTATAAAATCCTCACCCTTTATAATAAGCTTGGTGCCTTTGCCGCCTTTTGCTGGTACAATTTTTGTTATCTTTGGTGCAGAGGTTATTAGTCTGTATTCAAAGTCCTCGCTTGCCATAGAACCATCTTCGTTGATAAGCTGGATTTTGGTTTTGCCCGGTATTGTTCCCGGAGGCGGTATTATGGTTACAGTTTTACCATCGGAGGATACCTTTCCTTCGATCCTTGCTTTTTCACCGTCAATAGTTACTAAAACTCTGTGATTGCTGTCTGCTGAGGTGTCAAAGTTTGCCCCTGTGATTTTAACCTTTTCGCCGCTTGCTTCTCCGCCCTTAAGGTCTGCAAAGGGCATTTTTATTTCTGTCATTTCAGGCATTTTTTCAAGTGGTCTTACAATAATGTTAGGATTTCTATATTCAAATCCATTTACCAAGGTTGCCTGCCCTCCGCTTGGATTTATTACTACTACATCTACAACCCCTTCAAGAATTGCTTCTACAGGTAAAGGCGGCGTCATAACCAGCTTTATTTTTGTACCAAAGGCAATAACCTTTCCATCTGCTATCTTGTTTTTATCATCATAAACCTTTATGTCTGTGTATATTCTTCCTCCTATTCTTACCTCAGGAAGAGAACCATCCTCCAGTACTTGAAAATCCTTACCCATTATTGTCATATATATTTCTCTGTCTTTAGGTCCATAATTTGGTGTAATGGAGGTAATTGCCGGAGCAAGCTCGTTGGGCTTGTAAGTAAACCCGTCATCCACCACATATTCTTCTGCTCTGGTATAGTAAACTATTATATTGTTGGGATCTGATTCATCAAATATTGTAGTCACTGTTTGTATAGATACATCTACCTTTTTATCCTGCTTTGGATTAAGGTTTACATCGTCTGCTATTACTACAATAGTATCCTTATCGCGGGTAAATATCGGCTTTGTTGTTGCATTATCAACTATTTCTGCATCACTATCTACAAACACCTTTATCTCTTTAAGTATGGTTACATCAGTAAGACCATCATATTTCCCCGAGTATTTAACCTTGTATGAGGATGGATCGCTAAAGCTTAAGTAGCTGTTGTAACCTATCAAATTATAGGCACTTGTATCTACACCGTTTATTTTGTCATATGCCCCGCTAAAGAAATAACCTATGTTACGTCCTTTTATGGTTATCGGCTTGTCTTCTGTTTCCTTTTTATAATTAGGAGTAATACCATCTTCATCAATAGATAGGAAGTTACCTAGGTCAAGGTATATAAATCCGTTAGGTATATAAAATTCACTTCCCAAATCAGCAGTGGTTAAAAGCAGGTTAACTGCACCTGCAATATTCCTCACTGGAAGCTCTACCTTTAAGCCTATTACTCTTCCCAGCTCGTCTAGTATTGTACCTTTATTGACCGCCTCAATATTTGTACCGTTATATTCCTCTACGAATATTCTCATGCTGCTGTTAAAGTTTGATGTTGCTGGAGTTTTTCCATATATGCTTACTAAATTCCTTTTATTTCTAGGTCCGCTGTTTGGGTCAACACGTTCTACCTCAATATTTGAAATTTTGGATACAATCTTTATACAATTCTTAAGTGTAGATATTATTTGAAATTTAGGGTCGTTATTTAAATTACGGGTTATTCTTATGTCGCTCAGACCGGTATTATTAGGAGACTTTGCGCTTGGAATTGCTATTGTGCTATCAGTACTAATGTTTGCATTTACACCATCGATATTGTATTTGGTACCTGAAATAAACAATGAATCACTTGCTGGTACGATTGAGCTAAAATACATACCATTTATTGTCATAGGATCGCCTACATATACCTTACCTGACGAAGTACTTGTAACAGTAGGTATCCCGGAAAGGTCAAAAGTTATTCCTCCTGCTGTTATATCTGTAGTACCATCATTAAGTATCACTATTTTGTTTATATATCCTTCAATACTATCCAATGCATCCTGATTGTCGATTACTATCTTGTCTTCGTTTGATTGTACTGTATTTATTGGAAGCGGTATAGCTCCAACATCTCCTGCTTTTACCTTTGGTCTGAAAAAACCATTTCCGTATATTGTGAGCCTGTTATATTCTGTAGGTCCAAAGGCAGTGTTTTCCCTTATCCTCTCATACCTGATGCTTAATACCTCTGGTGCAGCACTTACTATCATGATGCCGGAAATACAGGAAAACAGCATTGATAATATTAGGATAGAAGACACCATTTTTTTAATACCTGACTTTTGTTTTTTCATTATAAGTACCTCCAATACTTTTAGGAATTCAAGAAAAAAATATATGTAACGAAAACAATGGATTTTCGATTTCTTTTGCTTATAGCTATAGCGAAACAACTGGAAATATTAAGCTGTGAAGTTGTTTTTCTATATCAAATCTTATATCGTCATAATTTGGCTCATAATTAATTGAAATTTTATTTATTAAATTATACCACAATTCCCATGGCAATAAGTTCAATTGTAATAGAACTTTAATAATCCATGTTTTAGCATATTTTTAGACTTTTGACATTTTAATATTACTTCTAAGTAAGACTAGAATTTTCCACATAATGTTCCATATTTCAAGGTTTTCATATAAATTGCCGCACAAATATTATGCTAATAGAGCCTCACATTTTTTTAACACAAATCTTAAATATTATACATGTAGTTGTATATTTATTCATATGCTAATGTTATAGAAAACCTTCAACAACACATTTTTTTCACATATCAAAAGTCTGTTTATTTAATAAGACGTTGAAATGTATAGGTTTTATAAGTGTTAAATTAAATGGTCATCTAATTAGGTGAACATTTTTACCAAATTTTTTTCATAATTTTTTCAAAAACTGCTTGCATATTCATTCTATGTATATTATAATTAACTTGTATTTAACCCCTGAATGTCTCACAGTGAAGAGACGCACAATCGTTAACCCCACTCATATCGCACCTGCAAAAGGTGCACTTTTTTTATCCAAAATTGTCTATAATTAATCTTTTCGCAATAATATTTTAAAAAAATGTCAAATTTAAAAGGAAAATTTTTCTTTATGTAGAATTAAAGTAGCCAGAGGTGGTTTTATGGATAATTTTCTTTTGGGGGAAAAGTATAAAATAATTGAGACTCTCCAATCTGGTGAGCTTAATAATGTATATCTGGCTGTTTATAATGACAATCCAGATTCTGAAAATCTGGTTATAAATGAATTTATTGATATGGATGCTGATAATAAATTTGAAGAATATTTCTCACCGCATTTATCGGATGTGCTAAATACATTTATAGAATCCTTTTATATAGATTCTAAGTTTTATATAGTTGGTAAATTAAGCAAGGGTTTTCCCATTAATGATTATCTTGCTAATAACAATCTAAGATTAAGCGATAAAATGTATATTGCTGAAAACCTGCTTACTGGTCTGCAAAAATTTAACGATGTTAACCCATCCCTTATATATCTGCTTTGTAATCCTGACTCCGTATCTATTGTTGGCAAGAGAAACGTCTGCTTCAATTTGAATTTACAGACTTCTACTGAAAACATTGACGTTAGAACAAAGGATGTAATAAAAAGAGTAGGAGATTTAATGTGCTGCGTATTTGCAAATACCCCAAATGCAACACTGGAAGCAGATAAGGATAGTATACCACCTACTATGGCATCAATTATTCGCAAATGCCACGAAGGGCATTTTAATAGTTTTTCAGATATATATAAGGGCTTTAAAGCATCTTTATTATATTCTACCTTTATTGATACTACTTCTATGGATAAACAGATAATGAAAAATATTGAAAAGGCAAAAAGAAAGAAGAAGTTCGGCTTCCTAAGAGGTGCGGCGGCGGCTTTATTTATAGCTGCCTTTGCTTTTGGAGCTTGGAGGCTTATGGGAACGGATATATTTAAAAAGACTGCTCCAGCTTCAGTTACAACAGAAGCAACTCCGACCCCAGCAGCGAACAATAGCCCTGCTGTAAAGTTTTCTGCCAGCATAAATAAAATTGCTGTTGGGGATGAGGTTACCTTTATAAGTGAGGTTAGCGATCCTGATATAGGTGATTCTATTGACAGCTATCAATGGACAATGTCTAAGAATAATGGGGATAGTATTCTTTTTTCCAATGAGCAGAATGCTGTTTATAGGTTTGAGGAAGAGGGATTCTATACTGTTAATCTTTCGGTTAAGGATCGCAGTGGTGCTGAAAGCAATGCGTATGGCATTAGCTTTACTGTTCATCCGAAGGAGGATATGCCTGCATCTGATGGGACTAAATCGACAGGTAAGGGTGATTTGAAATAGGTGTTGGGTTTTAGTTATGATTTATGGGGTAATAATTGTTTATAAACAATTATTACCCTGTTTTGTACACTAAGTCATTTCCGTATAGATAAGAATCATTTCCATACATAATTTTTTTCCAACCCAAAAGGTTGGCAACTGCACAAAATATCCTATTGGTCAACGCCAAGGAAGCTTTTTACGGATATTTTGGCAGAAGGGTATTCCGAGGATGTAAACATCCTTTTTAGGATGAAAAATACGTCTGCAAATATTCTTATCTTCCCACAATGTAGATTATTTAGTGTGATTTATATAGCTATCTTTGAGTCATATTATCATGTATTTAGATATTAGCTTCCTGTTTTCTTAGGCACCGTAGTAGTTTGATTTTATGTTTCTGTAGTATCCATCAGTGCGGTTACATCTGTATGCCCATTGTAGAAGTAATTATACTTTAAAGCTTCTTTGTGTGGTTGGAATGTGACGTAGTGAACAAATAAAAATACCGCATATTCAAGTGAATAATACGGTATTTTTGTAATTAATAATTTAAAAATTATGTACTCCCTCCTGTGCCCATAAAGCTCTAGAATAATCATAATCATTATAAAGTCCAAGTAAATGAGAAACTGATAATAATCTAGAAAGGATATTTTTTGCCTCAAATCTATTCTTACAATTATCATAGAACAGTTCTTCTGCTGCTTTTAGCGCTGGGATAATTATATCTCTCAATGTGGATTGTGGTAAATTCCAATCTTTATCGGCAAAAATACTTTTTAAGTTGATAATCTCATTTATAAGACGAATCACACGTGCTAATTCATCTTTACTCTGCTTAATAATATCGCTAAAGAATTTATCGTTTTCAAATTCTTCAGGAATCATATTATCAATATTGAAGTAATTATCTAAGGCATACTTAATATCCTCATATATTCTAGCATATTGACACCAATCAAATATTCTTTTAGGAAAATTTGATATAAAAGCAACTTTATCTTCATCTCCGGGCATATAATTTCTAACTGGTATTTTTACACGTACTTTAGAAGTATTTTTTCTCCAGTCTGGATTCTCACGATTTAATATGACCCTTATATATTCTTGTAACCATAAATAATAAAAGCCCTTCTGTTGGCTGTTTACTGGACACAGCACCAACAGCACTGGAGCGATAAACATGTCAGAATATATGAGAGTTCTAACTGGTAAGTCGTATATAATTTTCTCTGCAATAGAAATGTTCTTCGATGTACCCTTTATTTGCAAAGACAATAAGTTTCCAGTAGCAATTCCATTTTCGAATACTTCAATTATCATATCAATACCATAATCTCGTCCAGTAAGTTCTCTATGTTCCCATGCCACTGGAAATGCTAGTGGTACTCTTCTTCTTGCTAATGTATCTATTTCATGTGATTCTGGTCTTACATAAATATCCATACTCACCTTCTCCTTTTTAAAATGCCTTTTGAAGCCTATGGTATTTGCAAATATTACCTATCTAATTATAACATAACAATTACTAAACATTTCAATTTTTTATACCGTATTATTCAGTTTCCAAGGTGCCATTTTGCATTCAAGTTACGACGCAGTTTGCTCATTACCTTTACCAACTAACCCTCTAAAATATACAGTCTCAATCTTAAGCCCATCACCCCTCATCCTAAAAACAAAAACGTGACGTGTAACTCCATTCATATAAAATTCAGAAGTCTTATTAACTTTCATATCTAATAACACATCATAAACATAGTCACCTTTAGAGATAAACTCTGGATCAGTTGTTAATTCTACGCTCACCAGTTTTATATCCTTAATTCCGTGAATTCCTTCTTTTTTTGCTTGGTTCTTGCTGTCTTTTAAATATGATAGTAGGTCATTTTTAGTAGCTTCATCATAATTAAAAAGCTCTACATACGCATCCCACTTATTTGATTTTATAGAATCAATATACTGGTTAATTATTAGCTCTGCTTTATTATTGTTATATGCAAGTATTGTAGGTTTTGAATTGACTACAGACACAATCAATAACAACAAAGTGAGTAATGTAAATTTCGCTCTTTTCATTTTAATTTCTCACTTTCTAAATGGGTAAATGAACCCATATTATAGTTGGAGCATGATAAAACAGAGATTATTATGGCGTAGATAATAATACTATGCATAGTATATCAACAGATATGGAATAAAACAACAAATGATTAATAAAAACAAAAGACTGTTTGATAATAAGCTTATACTTATATTATCAAACAGCCTTTTTCTACATCTACTTTCTATTTACCATTTCCTGAACAACATAGGAAGCAACGTCCTCTGCATAGGAGCCTGCTCCAAAGCCGGCATCATAGCCTAGCTCTATAGCCAGCTCGTGGGATATTCTTGGACCGCCGCATACTACTAGCAGCTTATCCCTTAGACCTTCTGCTTCTAACAGCTCAATAAGGTTTGTCATATTTTGAATGTGTACATTCTTTTGAGTAACCGTCTGGGATACAAGCAGTGCGTCAGCGTTCAGTTCTACTGCCTTTTTTATAAATTCCTCATTGGGAACTTGACTTCCCAGATTATGAGCTTCTATCATTTCGTATCTTTCAAGTCCGTAGTGACCGGCGTAGCCCTTCATGTTCATTATCGCATCTATGCCTACGGTGTGAGCATCAGTGCCTGTGCTTGCGCCTACTATTACTATTTTTCGCCCTATGTTGTTTTTTATATATTCATCTACTTCTGTCATGCTCATTACTGAGGACTCGACCTTGGCTACCTTTATATCAGTAACGTCTATGGTGTGTATGCAGCTTCCGTAGACTACAAAGAAGGAGTAGCCTACGCCGAGATCTGCCATATGGACTACGCTTGGCTCTTCTATGCCCATTTTCATTGCATAGAGCTTGGCTGCTTCTACTGCTGTTTCATCTGCTTTTATTGGCAGTGTAAAGCTTAGCTGTACTTTGCCGTCGTTCATTGTATCGCCATAGGGCTTTACTTTTTTGGGGTCAAAGGTTATATCGAAATCCCTTTTATTCATTGAATATAAACCTGAACTCATTTTAAAACCTCCAGCTTCAAAATACTCGATAGTACACTATTTATATTAGTTAATAACGAATACAAATAGTCCTATATTAGTTATTCAACATCAATTCTATAAATGGATTACAGTACTTGTCGTTCTTTTCGACTACTCCGTCCAAGCCTTTGCCGCCGGTTCTGCTTCTTTTTACTCCGCCGAACTTGCCTTGCTCTAGGGTAGCGAAAAGTCCTTCCTCCTCTATGTTTTGCAGCAGGGTTGCAGCTTTATTTAGTACTTCTGCCGCTCTGCTTTGGATTATTCCGCCTTGCTTGAATTCTATTTCATCGCCTATGTTTCTCAGGTTGTTAAAAATGTATCTGGCATTTTCTATTGATAGTGCTCTATCAGCAATAAAGGGTGTGTGTATGGCTTCTGTCATCATGCCTAGAAGCTGGATTCCCTGATTGGTCCAAACTGATACTACATTAAATAGTGCGTCTTGAATATGTCCTTTAAATACGTTTCCTGTCATAAATTTTGTAGGAGGCATGTATTTTAGAGGAGCTTTGGGGAAGATTTCTCTTGCCATTTGTGCTTGTGAAAGCTCTAATAAAAAGCCGTTTTCTACGTTTGGTTCTATTTCAAAGGCATGACCAAGCCCCATTTGTTCCTCTGGTATTCCTGCCATTAGTGCAAATTGTTCGTTTATAAATTGGGAAGCAAGTACTGTATGTGCTTCTTCTACTGCATCTGCTGTTGTAAGGTAATTGTCTTCACCTGTATTAATGATAACTCCGGCAAAGCCGTTTATTACTCTTGAGAAAAACTGATCTATAAGTGTTCTTTGCATGTTTATATCTCTGAAAAGTATTCCGTATAGCGCATCATTAAGCATTACGTCAAGTCTTTCTATTGCGCCCATAGCTGCTATTTCAGGCATACATAGACCTGAGCAGTAGTTGCATAGTCTTATATATCTGCCTACCTCTTCGCCTACCTCGTCTAGTGCTTTTCTCATTATTTTGAAGTTTTCTTGTGTAGCATATGTGCCTCCGAAGCCTTCTGTTGTAGCACCATATGGAACATAATCCAAAAGACTTTGCCCTGTGGTTCTTATTACGGCAATAATGTCCGCTCCCTGTTTTGCAGCCGCTTGTGCTTGTACTACGTCCTCATAGATGTTTCCTGTTGCTACTATTACATATAGGTATGGTTTTCTGCCTTCACCTAAGGTTTGCAGGTATTGTTCTCTTCTGCTTCTGTTTTCCTTTATTCTTTGTGCCATTGCGTTTGCCAGTTCGCTGGCTTTTTGCTTTACCTTGGTTTCTTCCAGCATTGGGAGCTTGGTTATGTCCAGTTCTCCTGCTGATATCTTCTCAGCTATTTCCTGGGGTGTCAGGTTTGTATTTAGTATGGCATTTGCTAGGAAGTAAGCTACTCCTATGTTAAGACATCCGTTTTTCTTTAAGCTGTCTACTACTACATTTGGAAGTGGTGTGCCTACCTCATCCACTCCGTCTATGCCCATGAGTCTTGCTATTGTTCGTTCTACTGCTGCGGTTGTATGCTTATCTATAAAGCTTTGTATATCGCCGGCAATATGCCTTGCGGATATTCTTGCCTTGTCTATCAGGCTTTGATCTAGATTTAGTTTGCTCATAAAATACCTCCACTTTAAGAATTATCTATGTTTTAAAGCATCACGCTGTAAGCTTTTGTTTTATAACTTGTTGTATTAGTTAATAACAAATGCATAATGTTCCATGACTAAGAATTACTAAGTTCACTACGGGCAGTACCAAAACTCGCACATGGTCATATCGTTTCCAAAAGTACATATATGTCTGATTCTAGTGACTTAAATATATATAAGCTAGCTCAAACAATTGGTACAGCTTTTCCTTCGTTCTCTAAGTAATTCTAAGTCCTTACACAAGGCATTCTAACATTAACTAATACAACAAGTTGCATCATCTTCCCATGATCTCTTCTGCTTTTTCTATTATTTCTTTTGGTATGCCCATCATTTTTGAGATTTTTAGTGCGTCTCTTGGTACTTCTGCGTTTCCTTCTATTTCTATGAGTGTGTAGTCCATGTGCTGTGAAATCAGCTCTGGTGAGTTTATCAGGTCTGTGTCTATATTTCTTAGTCCGTTGACTTGCAGGTGTTTGACTCCTTCTCTTACCAGTTTGTCAAAGTGTGTGGTTATTATGGTTAAGTGCTGTTTTTTTATCAGGTAGTCTATTATTGCATAGGATATGGCGTAGCCTTCTTGAGGGTTGGTTCCCCGTGCCAGCTCGTCTATTAGTATCAAGCCGCTGCTTTGTTCTTTGCATAGTATATTTTTTATGCCCTGCATTTCTGCGCCGAAGGTGCTTAAGCCTTGATCTACGGATTGCTGGTCTCCTGCTGATAAAAATATAAAATCAAATAATGGCATTTCCATATAATCCGCTGGAACTAAGAGTCCATAATGCACCATGGCTGCTAAAAGTCCTGCCATTTTTAGGGATACTGTTTTTCCTCCCATATTGGCTCCTGTTATGACTGCTGCATTTTGATTAAGCTTTATAGTTATTGGCATGTATTCTTTGCTTTTTTTTCTCAGCTCTGCTTCTACGACTGGATTTCTTCCGTTTATTATTGTATACAAAATACCTTCTTGGGATATGGGTCTTATTATGGGTTTTACTGCATTTTGTGCTATAGCCAGATATGCCTTTGCTATCAGCAGATCAAATTCGCCTAATGCTTCCATGTTGCTTATTATTTCATTGCTTTTTGCTGCAAGCTCTAAGGAGAGTTTTTCTAGTACCTTGCCTTCCTCCAGCAGTTCTTGGTTTTTCAGGGTTTCTATCTGCTCTGTAAGTTTTAGCATAGCTTCATCAGGCTTTATCTTGAAGGTTGTATTCATGTATGTTTCACTTGACACTTGGAGCTTCTCATTTTTTTTCAGCTTTTCTATCTGCTCTGCGTTGCTTCGGCTGACTGTTATTTCTCCTGTTATCCTTATTGATACATTTGCCTGCTGTTCTATTTCTTTTATCAAATTTTTTCTGTTTGCTTCAAACTGCTGTTCTAGCTTCTGCTTTTGTTTTCTTGTTTCTGCCAGCTCTTTAGAATAGCTGTCATAGATATAGAAGGTCATCAGTCCGCTTTTGTCAGGATCCAGAAGCTTATCTACCCATTTAAGCTCTTTTATTATGTACTTTTCAGGAATCTTCCATTGAAGCTTTTTTTGGCTGTTTGAAATTAAATTCATGGCTGAATTAAGGTTCTTTAGCTCAAAAAGCTCAACAGTGGTCAAAACTCCTCCTTGAACTGTACGCTCTATGGATCTTCTAATATCCTTTATCTGCTTCATGGTTGATTTTATCTCAAGAAATACAGGTTTTTGAGCTTGTATAAGCTCTTTGATTTTTTCTATTCTTTCAAGCTCATTTTCTAGTATTTTTTTATCCTTTGGGGTATATGGCTTCATGCTGTTTTTGTATTTTAGTCCATAGGGTGTGGTTGTATGCAGCTCTGCCAGAACTCGATCTACGTCCAACAGCTTTCTTGTTTTTTCATCTATAAGCATATTATATACCTCCCTGAATTACATCAAAGGCTGGTATGTTTGGGATTACGCTTCTTATACGATTCAGAAATTCCTGGGAGTCAAAATAGTAGCCTTCTGGTGAGTAAGGATTTATAGTAATGGCTATAATATTTATTCCCTCTAAAACTCTAAGCTCCATGCCTAGCTTTTGCAAGGATAAATAATCCGCCGCCGATATAAAAATCCTTGTAGGGTCTTTTACTACAATTTTAAAATCGCTTTTTCTGTTAAGCAGCATGGTTTTAATGGAGTCGGTGGTTGCTGAGCCGCTTAATACCACATATGCGGTATCCTCCCTTAGATTTTCAGATATCAGCTCTCCGCACTGGAGAGTAGTCTGGGTTTCTATATATTTTACATTTCCGTGGCTGTCTATTAAAGCAGTCTTATTATTTTCAAATATATCTCCTGCTATATCTCGGATATATCCTTCTTCCAGTTTAGGAACAGAATAAGTTCTGACTATATGGAGCGTCTTATCTATTACTAAATCCATGCTTCTTGCCAGAGAAGCTCCTGTGGCTATTATAGTGCCGTCAGATACAAAGGGTGCTGCGGAAGCTCTTCTGTCTAAAGAACCATCCACCAAAACAAGCTGTGCTCCAAAATCAAGCATATTATCACACATATGCTTGATTAATGCAGAGGAAGGAGGCCCGGATATTTCTACATAGCCATCACTTGCAGCACGGCAGAGCACTACTCTGCCCAAGGGTGTTGTATAGCTGGTTACAGATAGTATTTCCATTGCCGCATAGTTATTTTTGCTTGCATCAGTCAGTACCCCTTCTACTGTGGTTACTATAGTACCTTTTCTTACATAAATGGGCGGCTTTTCTGTATTGGTCAGTACATCACGCCGTTCACCGTCTCTGCCTGTAGAAATCAAGCCCAGCTTTACTCCCTTTGCATCAGCTTCAGCAATAATTTCATTCAGAGTAACGGTTTTACCTGCATTTTTAGCTGTACCGACTATTGACACTATTCTATTTTGAGGATATATAAGCTCAATAAGGTTCATTGCTGCCGCTCCTATCGTCAAGGTTTGTATAGTAGGTATCTGAAATCAGGGAGCAAAAGCTTGCTCCCTGTGTATTTTTATTTATTTCTGCCTTTTTTCTGTTCTATCTTTTCTCAGTATTCTTGTGGGCTCTAAGCTTAGCTCGCTGCCGTCTATTAAGCCGGCTACACCAGAAAGCTTGTCATCCACTTGTTTGGTGCATACAGAGCATTTGCATGGCTCTTCAATATATTCAGGCTCAGTATATGTGGTAATAACTCCTTCAAAATTCCTGAGTATTGTCTTGCGTTTGCTTTGTGATATCAAATATTGAGGCATTACTGGAATCTTGCCGCCTCCGCCCGGTGCATCTACAACAAAGGTAGGTACACAGAAGCCGGATGTATGTCCTCTTAAACCTTCAATAATCTCTATTCCCTTTGAAACTGTGGTTCTAAAGTGTTCAATACCCATGGACAAATCGCACTGGTATATATAGTATGGTCTGACTCTTATTTTAACCAGATTGTGCACAAGCTCTCTCATTACATGTACGCAATCATTTATGCCTCTTAAAAGCACTGATTGGTTTCCAAGGGGTATTCCTGCATTTGCCAATCTTTCGCAGGCTAATTTTGCTTCAGGAGTAATTTCCTTTGAGTGGTTAAAATGCATATTTAACCAGATTGGATGATATTTCTTAAGCATATCTACAAGATTTTCAGTTATTCTCTGGGGAAGAACAACAGGTGTTCTTGAGCCTAGTCTTATTATTTGAACATGCTCGATTTTTCTTAGATTGCTGATTATATATTCCAGTACATCATCATTTACCAACAGGCAGTCGCCACCGGAAAGCAGTACGTCTCTTATTTCCGGCGCATTTTTTATATATTCAATTGCCTTATCTATTCTTTCCATAGGCATCTGATCATCATTATGTCCTGCAAACCTTCTTCGTGTGCAGTGTCTGCAATACATGGAGCATTGGTCTGTTATCAACAGCAGTGCCCTGTCAGGATATCTGTGTGTTAAGCCCGGTACTGGAGAATCTTCATCCTCATGCAGAGGATCAAGCATATCTGCGCAGGATTCATGAAGCTCCTGGGAGGTTGGTACAGCCTGCTTTCTTATAGGGCAATTAGGATTATCTGGATCCATAAGCATTGCATAATAAGGAGTTATAGCCATTCTAAGAGTCTTAAGACATTCATTTATACCTTCCTCTTCCTCTTTTGTAATGTTTACAACCTGCTTAAGCATAGTAACGCTGGTTATTCTATTTGATACCTGCCACTTCCAGTCATTCCACTGGTCTTCTGTGACATTTTTCCAAAGCTCAATATCCTTATAACTTCTCACCATAATACCTCCTTAATAGTATTGCTCAATGGTTGGGTGCTACGCATAGAGTTCCGTAAATAGATCTCTCAGCTCTTTGCATTCTCTAAGTATTTGAAGTGTTATTTCTGCGTGTCCTTTTGTATATCCGTTTCCTATTATCATTGTTACGTCACTGCCAACGCCTTCTGCTCCTAAAGCGGCTTTTGTAAAGCTTGTTGCCATGCTGAAGAAGTATACGAGTCCTGTATTTTTCGTGCAGAGTACGCTTGTCATTTCAGTGTCTGGTACGTTTACGTTGTTTATTGTGATGTCTGCCATTTCTCCGTTGGTTATTTCTTCTACCAGCTTCATAGCTACCACAGGTTTTGTAGCATCAGCTACAATAACTACATCACAGAAGCCTAGCTTTTGAAGTCTGTCGGCACTCTTTTGACTGTGACAGAGTCCTATTACCTTTCCTGTTACGCCTGCTCTTCTTTTTGCTTCATAGCAGCATAGTGTGCCTGATTTTCCTGCTGCGCCTATAACCAGTACTGTATCGCCGGGTTTAACAAGCTTTGCAGTTTGTGCTGGCGCACCTGCTACGTCCAGTGCTGATAAAACAAGCTTTTCAGGCATATCTTCTGGTATCACGGCATATATACCGCTTTCAAAAAGTATTGCCTTTCCTTCTATATCAACCTGATCTATGTTTTTTCTTATTTCTTTTATTTTGTCTATTCTAAGTGGAGTAAGGGACAAAGAAACTAAAGTAGCTATCTTGTCACCTACCTTAAGATCTGTTTTTCCTTTTAGTGCAGGTCCTATTTTTTCAACAGTACCAATAAGCATTCCGCCTGAGCCTGTAACTGGATTTTGATGCTTGCCTTTTTCTGCTACTATTCCCTTCATTATTTCTGCTATCTTTTGTTCATCTCCCCCTGCCTGCTCTTTTATTTGTGTAAAGCTTGCAGAGTCTACATTCAATGTATGTACATCTATAAGTATTTCATTATCATAAAGCTCATCCATATTATTATCAATTTTCCTTGCAGGCTGTGGAAGTACTCCCGCTGGCTCGATTACTCTATGTGTTCCAAATTTGCATCCTTTTTTCATATAAGGTTTCCTCCTAAATAAAATAATATAATATTTACTGTTTATAATAGCAAAAAGTATGCCAACGTTGTGCGTGTGCATACTTTCTATTGTGTCCTCAACTCACTGGTATTATAGGAAAGCAGCCGTAGAACTTAATTATTCATAAGCTAGTTATTGCTTCCCTTTTAGGTTTTCAGCTTGGATTAAACACCGGCGGTTGTCACAAAGCCTTAGTTTTTGACAATCTCTGCCCATTTTTCAGCAGCAGCGTTTTCAGCTTAACAATCAGGATTCTTTGTTTGAGGGTGTATATTATATTTTCCGATCTTATATTGCAGTGTCTGACGAGGAATCTCCAGAAGCTCGGCAGAATGTGATATATTTCCGTTGGTTCTTATTAATGCCTGCTTTATCAAAGCACTTTCAGTTTCTGCAATCGTATCCTTTAAGGATTTTATTTCTCTTTGCTTGATTTCTGGTTCTGACTTTTTATATATCTCTCCTATATAGTAGGGTAAGCTTTTAATTTCTATCAGTGTTCCATCCGTAATGTTCATAGCACCTTCAATAGTATGCTCCAGCTCTCTTACATTTCCGGGCCAGTTGTATTTCATGAAAAATGCTTCTACTTCCTCTGTTATACCGCTGACATTTTTACCCAGACGCTTGTTGTATTTATTAATAAAATGTGTAATAAGCTCAGAAATATCATTATATCGCTCCTTAAGAGAGGGCATTTTAAAGGATATAACGCTGAGCCTGTAAAATAAATCATCCCTTATGCTTTTCTGCTCTAAAGCTTGCATGGGGCTTATATTTATAGCTGTTACTATTCTGACATCAACATGTGTAACCTTGGTATCACCTATTCGCCTTATGTTGCCATCCTGTATGACTCTTAGAAGCTTTGCCTGAAGGGGTAAGGGCATGGAGTTTATTTCATCCAGAAAAAGTGTGCCTCCATTTGCTATTTCAAATAATCCGGGTCTGTTCTCCGCTCCAGTGAAGCTGCCTTTTACAGTTCCGAAAAGTATGCTTTCCAGCAGTGTTTCGGGAAGAGCCGCACAATTTTGGGCAATAAAAGGATTATTCCGTCTGGGGCTGGCATTGTGTATTGCGTGAACAAGCAGCTCCTTGCCTGTGCCGGTCTCTCCATATACCATAACGGGTGACGGTGAGGAGGATATGGTCAGTGCGTCCTTTTTCAGCTTCAACATATGCTCAGAGGTTCCAATAATATCTGCAAAGGTATATACCGCTCTGTTTGCATCTACCTTTGCTTCAGCCTTTCTATCCCTTAAAAGCTCTGCCTGTAAATCCACCAGCTTTTCAGAAAGCTTCTTTACCTCGGTAATGTCCTTTGATATTTCTATGGCTCCGATAACCTTTCTGCCCGATTTTATTGGTACTGTGGAATTTATCGTAGTAATCTGCAAGCCTTTGTAGTTTTTAAAGGTCTGCTGATAATTAAGTATAGGCTTTCCTTTTTTCAAAACATTAAGTATGGTGCTGGTTTCCTTGGTCAAGGAAGGATATATCTCCAGCACATGTCTTCCTATTGCTTCTGCGGGGTTTATATTGTCCAGATCAGCAGCAAATTTGTTATAGTATACTATCTTCCCTGTGCTGTCTACTATGTGAATTCCTTCATCTATAATGTTATCCAGTATTTCTTCGATATTTTCTTTGAAAATAGAGTGTATCACAGGCTCACCCCTTTCTGCGGTGCTTACTTTTATAGTAACAACTACATCATTGCCAATTTTTCGGCAGTCACAATATAATATTAGCAGGTGACTTAATAATTTTTAAGCATCACCTGCCTCAATGTCTGTTAGTTTTTGAAGCTTAGGAGAAGTTCATTTTTATAGAAATTTTCAGCATCAAAATGAACAGTGTAACCCAGGTGGATTGTGGATTTTTCTCCTTGCAGCATATTAACCTCCAATTTATTGGTAAATATTGAAATATCAAATATGCCATAGGGTGTTTCATATTTACTTCTGGTTTTTTTATTTCTTTCAAAAACCATTTTAGCATTTATGCTTCCAAATCTTATCAGGGTTATAGAATCCTCTGCTATTTTCAGAGTGGATTTTGTTCCCTCCATACCAGTTAACTCTGATTCAGAATAACTGATAAATAAGCTTGATTCTTTTTCGTAGAGCTTTCCTTCTGCATAAAGCTCCATTGTATCCTTTTTCTTTTCAAAATCTGTCTGAGAAGCCTTAATGTGTATCAATATATCTTTATCCATATATGTTCCTTCCCCAAATAATAATTTCAAGCTGATATAGGATATTACTAATATCTCTCAATATCTATTTTCTCCACATGATTTATGGGCTTCTGCAAGAAATTTTCGCCTATTTTTTTGAATTTGACAGGATTATCACTAACAAAGTACTTATACTTTACAGAGCCATCTGCACAATTATCATTAGAACAATTATGCAGATTTGATTCTGTCAGCATCTGTTTAAGTGCTTTAGCTGTTTCGAAGGCAGGATTAACAAGCCGTATACTATCCCCCATAAATTTACCTATGGTATTTTGCAGCAGGGGATAGTGAGTACATGCCAGTACCAGTGCATCAATACCGCTGCCCTTTAGGCTATGCAGATACTGCTGTGCCGTAAGGCTTGCTATTTCGCTTTCCTGCCATCCTTCTTCTACTATAGGTACAAAGAGGGGACACGCTTTCAGCACCATTTTAACATTGTTGTTTATTATGTTTATTGCCTTTTCATAAGCACCGCTGGAAACAGTTCCTTCAGTGCCTATTATACCTATTTTGTTGACCTTTGTCATATTACAAGCCGCTACAGCTCCAGGCTCCACTACTCCAATAAATGGAATATCAAAGCTTTGCTTAGCTATATCCAAGCTGGATGCACTGGCGGTATTGCAGGCTACAACTATGGCCTTAACCTTGTTTTCCAATAAAAATTTTATACATTGAAAGGAATATCTAGTAACTATTTCCTTTGATTTTGTGCCGTAGGGCACTCTTGCAGTATCTCCAAAGTAAACTATGTTTTCATCTGGAAGCAGATTCATAATTTCTTTTACTACAGTTAGTCCCCCGATACCCGAATCAAATACTCCGATTGGTCTCGAATCCATTTTATGCCTCCACTTAAGATACTTTAAAGTTGAAAGTTCAATATACTACATCACACTTTTTATTGTATAAACTTATCTATTAAGTCAACCAGATTTCCAATTTCAGGCTTTGTAATCTGAGCGTCTGCCCCCAAGCTTTCACCCTTTTTACGCATTTCGGCATTTATTAGGGATGAGAATATTATTAATGGGGTATCTTTTAAATCTTCGTCAGATTTTACCTGCTTGGTAAGTCTGTGACCATCCATCTGAGGCATTTCTATATCAGTGATTATGCAGGCAACCTGATCCTTTATATTACTGCCTTTGTTGTTTTTGTACATTTCAAGCATATTCCAAGCTTCCATACCATTAGATGTGGTAGTAACTCTTGTATATCCTGCCTTTGTTAAAGCTTCTAAAAGCATTCTAGTAAGCATCTCAGAATCCTCAGCAATAAGAATAGGCTTATTTACTCTTTTTCTAGGTCCCATTTTATCTATTTCTGATAATTGTATTCCTGTTTGAGGGCTGATATCAGCCATGATTTTTTCAAAATCAAGTATAATTATCAGCTTATCCTTAAGCTTAACTATACCTGTTGCCAGACCTTCCTTACCGCCATACAGCGTATCATCGGGCTTTTCTATCTCGGTCCATGATATTCTGTGTATTCCCACTACTGTATGAACTTGAAATGCCATGTATAGATTGTTAAAGTTTGCTATTATAAACAAATCCTTTGTTACATCACTGGATTCATTTAAATTTAAATATTTGGGCAAATCAATAACTGTCATCACTGTTTCTCTAGGCTTAAAAATACCTCTGATACAATGGTGGGAGTTAGGTACTGATGTCACCTTTGTATAAGGCATTATTTCTCTAACCTTGGCTACGTTTATTCCAAAGGTATTGTCCCCAATGGTAAACTCTACAATTTCCAGTTCATTTGTTCCACTTTCTAAAAGTATTCCTTTGTTTTTTTCCATAATTGATTCCCCCTTAATCTTGTTGGTTTTGACTAAGTACCATGTGAATCAAGGTAGCATTACAACAAATATAGTTTTATCTCATCGTCCTTTGTCGGCGGTACTTTAATAAATTTGTATTCAGAATTACATCTTTTTTTATATCTTACCACAACTTCATTATTTTCTCTACCCTTACTGTATCTTGCTACTATGCCTGCTGCTATTTTTATGTCATTTTCAACCAGTTCATAGTCCTTTGCAGATATTAGCAAAGCTGTAGATCCGTGGTATTCTGCCGCATTTAAGATGGTATATTCATCCTTTAATAAATTTTTTAAAATATTGTATTCTTCTTGAGTTCTAGTGCTTAATATCTTTACATTTTCTGAAATTCTGAAATGTCTTCCTATCTTTAATAGCTCTACATCATGAGCTGTCACTTCTTCTTTGCCATGCTCATACAAATCTCTCAATCTATTGGAAAATTGAGGCTCTGTAAGCAGACATCCTCCTGCTGGAGTAGGATAGTCTTTTATATCCCAGTTTTTTGCCAGCTCCATTTGTATCTTTCTGGATTTGCCCGATATATCCATCAGCTTGCTTCTATCCACCAAACCATCCTTTTCCATCTGAGTAACAGGGAGGTTTAGGGCACACAACGGTCTTAAGATTTTATCTTTAAAGCCGGATTCCTCCAAAACCACATCTAAGGCCTTTCTATTTTGAGACATAGGTCTTTGATTCAGCACTTCCCCGGTAACTAAAAAATCTGCCTCAAGCTCCTTGAGCATTTTACCGGCATACCTAAACATCATGGCGTGACAGTCTATGCAAGGGTTCATATTTTTACCATAACCATTTTTAGGCTTTTTAGTCATTTCTAAATGTTCCTCAGTAAAATCTATAACCATAAGCTTTAGCCCTATTTCACGTGCCATATTTTCGGCATTTGTTGAGCCAAAGAATGCTGATTTAAAGCATATGCCTATAACATCTATATCCTGCTTTTGTATAAGCTTAGCGGCTAGTATGCTGTCCAGTCCTCCCGAGGTTAATGCAAGAGCTCTAGTCATATAAAATTCTCCTCTTCTTTTGTATAATATTATAAGATTTCACGTACTACCTGTCCTTATGTCTTTCAAGTGCAAGCTCTATAAGCCTATCTATAAGCTCACTGTAGCTGAGCCCTGATACATCCCAAAGCTTTGGATACATGCTTATTCTCGTAAAGCCGGGTATAGTATTAATCTCATTTATCAATATTCTTCCAGTAGCTTTCTCCATAAACAAATCCACTCTTGCCATTCCACAGCAGTCTATTGCTTTAAATGCTTTTATAGCAATTTCTTTTATTTCGTTTACCTTTTCTTCTGATAACTGAGCGGGAATAATAAGTCTGGAATTATCCCCATCATAGTATTTTGAAACATAGTCATAAAACTCGTGACTGGGAACTATCTCGCCAACTCCACCAAATGCGGGCTCATTATTGCCTAGTACCGAACATTCAAGCTCTCTTCCATCTATAAATGCCTCTATCATAATCTTTCTGTCATACTTGCAGGCTTCTATTAGTGCCTGAATTAGCTCGCATCTGTCATGAGCCTTTGTAATTCCTACACTGGATCCCATATTTACAGGCTTTACGAATACAGGATAGCTAAAGTTATTTTCTATATCCTTCACTACTGATTGAACATTGCCATTTATATCATGCTTATAATATACCTTGTACGCACCTACTCCAATACCAGCTCTCTCAAACAATATTTTGGAAAATTCCTTATCCATGCCTACTGCCGAGCCCATTACACCGCAGCCTACATAAGGTATGTTCAGTACCTCCATCATTCCCTGCACTGTTCCGTCCTCTCCGTGAGGACCATGCAGTACTGGAAACACCACATCAATAATACTATTACTGTCAGAAGCAAGTATATTGGAGAAAAGCATATTTGCTATATTACTGCCATCCTTATTCTCAGCTTCTCTTTCCCAGCTTCCGTCTTGTATTTTTTCCACAGGACCCTCATAGGACATCCATTTGCCTTCCTTTGTAATTCCTATCATATATATATTATATTTTTCTTTATCCATAGCATTAATAATGTTAGTTGCAGACATTAAAGATACTTCGTGTTCGCCGGATCTGCCGCCGAACAGCACTGCTACATTTAATTTTTTAAACATCTGATTCCGCCCTTTCATTTACGTTAGCACACAGAATAATATAAGGGATTTATATTTCATGGATATTTGCTTTATATATTAATATTCTACTCTTATAATTTTTATTATTCAATATGCTTATATATAAATGGAGCTGTTTAATCTATCGAAAAAAAGACCGGATTAAGAAATCCGATCTTTTTTCATATTTTTACAATATTATTTATTCTCAGCTAAGCTTCTTTCAGCTATTTCAATAGCAGTTCTGACTATGTTGCCGCAGTCTCTGGATGAAACTCCACCCCAGCCTTCAGTTCTTACTATATCATCAACACCAAGTTCTCTTGCTATTTCATATTTAAGCGCATCTGACATAAAGCCTCTATTTCTAGACATATGCTTAACCTCCTTTAGGTTACCACTAGATATATTTTTGTAACCGATAACAGCTATACTTGTATAGACAGCTATACTTGTATAGCCGAAAGCTGCAGAGCCTTTTTAATAGTTTTGCTTTGCTGTCTGTTTTTAGTTTCTGCAATTTAAAGGGGTTTATACAGGCAACATATTACTCTATTGTGTCAGTGTGCCGTTTTCAGTTTTTATGATTCTTAATATTCTTTCTTCGTTTCCGTTCTCTGCATTTATATATACAAAGTAGTCATTTTCCTTATATTTACCTTTGAATTCGTAACAAAGATATTCCTTATTGCCGGGCATAGGTATTAAAGCCAGTTTGACTCTTTCAATATTAAGTCTTTGGGTCACATTCTTTCTTGCTTCCTCTTCGCTGATTTTGCCTTTCAGTTCGCCTCTGTCCTTATGTGCCATAAGATATTGGTATGAGTCAAAGCCTACTATCTGACCGTTATCCAAGGCTACCTTAACCTTTAGCAGATCCGGGTAAATAAGGACTCCATCTTTTTCCGCAACATAGGTTACGATTGTGGTATTATCATTTTTTAAGTAATAAGTTTCTTGAAGATTTTCAAAACCCGCTTTTTTTAGAAATTCTTTTGCCTTTTCACTTGCCTGTTTATCACTTAATTTTTTTTCCAGCACATTTCTTGGATTTAGCATCCACAATACATGACCGCCTTTTTTTGTTATATCTATGCTGATGTTTCTATCCTTTTCATTATCCATAGGTATAAGCTCTAAACCATAGGTCTCAATGATTCCTCCTCCTGAGCTTATATAGTTTGCCTGCCTTACGTCCTTAGGTCCTGCAAATTCTGTTGCAATCTGCTTCGCTTTTTCAAGGTTTACCTTCTCGCCATTCAGACCTACAGGCTTTCCTTCTACTACATTGTCTGAAAAAGGTCCGTCATAAATAAGAGTAGGATATTCTACGAATTTTTCCCCTATTTTATTAAATTGCAAATCTGCATTATTGGTTGAAGCTCTTTTGAAAACCAGTCTCCCTTTTTGTCTTAGCTCACCGAACTGTATACCGCCCTGCCTTACATCGCCTTCCAGCTCACGCAGCTCCGAAAGCAGCCTTTGGGAGTAATCATTCATTTTTGAAATTTTATCTAGCTGCTCATCACTCATTACCTTATTAGCTGCATTTTGCCTTGAAATGCTGTAGCAAAAATCAGCAACCTGATTTAAAAATTTTTCTGTTCTGTTTAAAGCCGCATGACTAATAGGAAGGCGTCCTAGGTTATCTGCTGCCGACGACGATTGCTGCCATACCTGAGTCATTAAAAAATTGCTGTTTGCTGCTGATGCAGTTATCTCAGCCTTGTCTAGCAGTATCTTTAAGCTTTCAACATTTGTAATCATTTCTCTGAATGCCCTTTGATAGCTGTTTTGCAGAAAGGTTTGATACTGAGTTTTTTCGTGGTATGTATTATATGCGAAAAAACCAGTTAGAATCAGAGCTACCATTAATATAACGCTTATCCTTTGAAATCGTTTTCCTGACTGGTGTGTATTAAATAACTTCATTATATCAACCTCCCTACTTGCAGAAATAGTGTTTGCCTATTACTTTTATAATAGGACGTGACCATATCCACTTGTTTGTTGTTTTTGCCGGATTATAGTAATATATTGCTCCCCCAGATGGATCCCATCCATTTAATGCGTCTCTTGCTGCCTTTAGGGAGGATTCATCTGGCTTCATAAACATCTGTCCGTCAGCAACTGCTGTAAATGCACCTGGCTGGAATATTACTCCTGAAATTGTATTGGGGAACTTAGGATCATTAACCCTATTCATTACTACTGCGCCTATTGCTACCTGACCAACATACGATTCTCCCCTGCCCTCGCCATGTATACATTGTGCAAGAGTATAAACATCGTTGCTTTGAGATGCGCCGCCTCGTGAAGCTGTAGCTGCAACCGGCATTCCCAAAGCCTTTGCAGTAGCATTGCCAACTACACCGTCAGCCTTTAAGCCATTCTTTCTCTGAAACTTTATCACTGCTTCTTTTGTTATCCAACCATATACTCCGTCTACACTTCCGTTATAGTATCCCCACCTTTTCAACTTGGTTTGTATTGTTTTTACCTCTTCTCCTCGAGAGCCATACTTTACTAATATTGATCCTGCCGAATCCCCCAGCTCTCCTTTAAGAGGTATGTTGGTAAGTGCAAATATGCCGAATATGGCATAGACCAAAACAATTGCGATATAAGATTTATTTATTTTACGCTTTTTATCTGACAACAAAAACACCTCCTGCTTATATTTTTTGTAGCAGGAGGATATTTATACATCCAACATTTATTTGAAACCCAATGAATTTTTCAGAGCCTCACCAATTTTAGCAATGGTGAGATTTAAGCTTTTTGCCATTTCCAATATTTTGAATTTTAATTTGACCGGTATTTCTTCTTCACTGCTTGCAGAGGTTAAAAGCCTGTATTCCTCATCTGTCAAGGACTCCTTAAGCTTATTCATTGTTTGCTGCGGTACTACACCATGGGCTATATCAATAAAGCATAAGGGCGGAAACATCACACACCACCAATTTTGTCCCTCTGCACTTCCAATTTTGATATTTAATGCTTGATAGCTGCCTGCTGGAAGTGTCAGGCTTCCATATTGCTTTGTGGGAAAATCAAAGCTGCCAAGCTGTGCCTTTACTTCATATGCCTTATTATTCTGCTTTATTACTTCTCTTGCTATGCTTTCGATTTCTGGTATATTTTCAGAAATGACAGCTCTGACTTCATCTATATTCTTAAGCTTTTCAAATTTAGGTGACATTCTATTTATTACTGCATCCCTTACCTCACGCTTCAAATTCTGATCCTCAGGAGAATCACTGTTAGCAACAACATGAAGACGTATAATTTTATCAGGTACTTTAGCAAATACCTTATCTGCATTAATATAAATATTCATTATTATTCCAAACAAAGAAAATGTAATTAATAAAGTTAGTGCGATTTTTCTTTTCATATTCTTCTCATTCCTTTCACAAATAGTGTCTATCTGATTTTACAACTTTAAAGTACCTTAGCTATAATTTTCATTGGATATATATTTTTTTATTTCCTTTTATCATAATTATTTACATGTATGATACTTTTTATTCAAACTACTAAAATACTTCTAGCATTTCAAGATAAAATAAAAAATCAGTGAGGATTCCAGCTTTCTAGCTTTAATTCTCACTGATTTTTTATTTCTGGCTGTTAGTCTGAGTTTACTTTATTATTGGATAGATACTCTAATATAATTTCCGCAAACTTGTCCACATATGGAGGAAACATAACCGTTTCATGGTCTCCTGGCACTACATAGTATTCCAATGGTCCTCTAACCATGTTTTCCCATAATTCTTTCTTAAATAATGGATGCATATTATCTTCACCTTTGATAACTAGTGTGGGAGTTTTTATAAAGCCTAAATTTGCATAGTAAGAGTTTAGTGCCAACTCTTCACCAAAATATTTTTGAATACTCCTTCTCACCTTTAGAATCTCCGCCTGCCTCTCTTTTGAGATAGGCTTTGCTTTTGGTATCAGATTCATAAACTTTTCCATAGTATAGTTCTTGTCTTTCTTAGTAAGCTTACGCCAAAGGTCGATAACCCGCAAAATAGATCGATATAAGAATATTGATTTATGAGTATGCTTCGTAATGAAAGCCTCCTCATCTAACTGAAGCAGTGCTGTTACTTTATCTCCTTGCAGCTCAAATACATTAACAATGTCATAAGATAAGTAGCCTCCAATGCAGTAACCTGCAACTATATATGGTCCTTCACTTTGTATCATCCGAATTTCTTTCATATAAGCATGAATCATCTCAAAATAACTGTCTGGAAAGGGTTCTTCTCCGTTTAAGCCCCTAGGCTGTAAACCATAAACACTGTATTCATTCTCCAGTAATTTAGCTAAATGTCTAAAATAGTAGATACTTCCATCAGCACCATGAATAATGAAGATATTCTTTTTACTCTTGCTTTTATTTATTTTGAATGCATGTTTAAACTCCTTACTATTATTATCATCTAAATTGGCAATATAATCGGACAATTCTATTATGGTTGTGTATGCCATAATATCTGCTACTGTTATATTAACTTCAAATGCTTGTTTCAGGCTGTTAACAATTTGAATTATATTGATAGAATTTCCTCCGATTTGAAAGAAGTCATCATGTATATATACTTCTTCTAAATTAAGTACGTCTCTCCATATTTGTGCAATGGTGTTGTCATGAAAATTACGAGGCGGAATTTTCTTTCTGTTTACCTCAGTTCCCTGCATATTCAGCAGTGCTTGTTTATTTACTTTACCATTATCAGTTAGTGGAATTTTTTCAATCAATATATATGAGGCTGGCAGCATATAATGAGGAAGTCTTGACTTAATACTATTTTTTATAGCTTCAATATCTGTATTTTCTAATACCAAATAAGCTATTAAATATTTATTATCTTCGCTAGCACCTTTTGCAATCACAACCGCATCCTTTACACCCTGCTGGCTTTTTATAACACTTTCAATTTCGCCAAGCTCTATACGGTATCCTCTTATTTTCACCTGATTATCCATACGCCCCAAGAAGGCAATATTTCCATCCGGCATCCATTTTGCCCTATCTCCTGTTCTGTACATTCTTTTACCAGGTTCAAATGGATTTGGTAAAAACTTTTCTGCTGTCAGTTCGGCAAGATTAAGATAGCCTCTTGCCAAGCCATCTCCTGCTATACATATTTCACCTGGGATTCCTATAGGTTGAAGCCTGTTATCCTTATCTACGATATAAATCCTAGTATTTGCCATAGGCTTCCCAATATGCACAATGCTGCTTTTAGTCAAATCTGCACAAGTCGCCCATACCGTTGCCTCGGTAGGACCATACATATTATATATTTTCGCATTAGTGCGTTTTTGCAGTGCATTTACAAGGTCTTCTGGCACTGCCTCTGCTCCTGTTATAATTTCTTTGACATTTTTCATAAAGTCTAAATCTTCATCCGCAAGTAACATTTTTAGACGTGAGGGAGTCATATGCAAAATATCTATATTATTCTTAGTAATGATTTCTTTTATAAGGCTTAAATCCTTTTGAACATTCTCGTCTCCTATAACTATTTTAACTCCTTTTATGAGCGGAATCAGTACCTCTGGAATAGACATATCAAACCCTATAGTAGTCAGTGCAAGGATTGCCTTATCTGATGAAAAATCAATACTGTCTGTCATACCTTTTATCAGATTGTTTACAGCCTGGTGCTCTATCATAACCCCTTTAGGCTTGCCAGTGGACCCGGATGTATAAATAACATAGGCCAGGGTTTTAGATAAATCCCTCAATGAATTTTCTTCACTTATGCTTATATCCGCAGTCTCATTTACCAAAGCATTTTCGATGCAGAGGATCTCACCGGAAAAAGGTATGCTTTGAGCAAAAGCTTCGCTGGTCAAAAGCAGCTTAGCTTTACTGTCCTCAAGCATATATGTGATTCTATCTATAGGATATTCAGGGTCTAAAGGCAGATAAGCACCCCTTGATTTTAATATCCCAAGTATTGCTATATACATATTTAAGGAGCGCTCTACCATAACTCCTACGATATCATCCGGCTTAATATTTTTTGTTCGCAAGTGACCGGACACCTTATCTGCTTTTTCGTTAAGCTCTTGATATGTAAGCTGTTTATCTCCCCATACCAGCGCAATTTTTTGAGGGTTCTTCTTTACTTGCAGTTCAAACAGCTCTACCAAAGTTTTGCCTTTATCATAATCTGCTTTGGTATTATTGAATTGAGCTAGTAATTGTTGTTTTTCATCCGGCTTTAGCAATTCTATTTCCTTAATAGCTTTATCCTGCATAATTGATATATTATTCAATATGCTTACATAATACTCCATCATCTGTGTAATAGTTTCTTTATTGTATAGCTTGCTTCTGTACTCAACCTCGCATATCAGCCTGTCCTTTGCATCTACTACGATGAGGGTTATATCTAACTTAGCTTTTTTATTATTTAAATGAAACGGCTTAATACTTATGTTTGGCAATACCACTTCCTTCATATCCATATTTAATAGTATCAGCATGGTATCAAACAAAGGATTTCTGCTTAAGTCTCTTTTAATTTTTAAGTCCTCAATTAACTTTTCATAAGGGTATTCTTGATTTTCGTATGCTCCTAATAATTTTTTCTTCATGTCCAATAAGTAGTCCTTTATGCTTTTTTCGCCCTCTGGCTGGGTTCTTATGGCTAGGTTATTGACAAACATTCCAGCAATCTTTTCCATTTGAGCATGGCTTCTTCCTGCAATAGGGCTTCCTACTACTATATCCTCCTGCCCGCTGTACTTTGATAACAGAATACTATAGCCAGCCATCAGCATCATATATAGAGTGCCTCCCATTGATGCAGCTGTTGCTTTTAGTCTTTTTACAGTTGTCTCGTGAATTTCAAATTTAATACTTTCCCCTTCACTATCCTCCACTTTCCCTCGCTTGCCATCCATAGGGATTTCAAGTATTGGTATCTCGCCCTCAAATTCCTTTTTCCAATATTCAGCTTGTTTTTCAAGTTTTCCGGTTTGCTTCTGCTGATTTTCCCATTCTGCATATTCCTTATACTGTACCGACTCCGACCCTATAGCTATTTCCTGGTAGGCTTTGGCAAAATCCTCACCTAATATACTCATTGTGGTGCCATCACTTATTATATGATGCATGTCCAATAGCAATATATACTTCTCTCCATTTTTGATGATATCAGCACGCATCAAAGGTGCCTTCTCCAAGTCAAAAGGCTTTATCCATTCTGATATGTATTTTTCCATTTCATCATTGGACGATATATCTTGATAGCCTAGCTGGAATATAACTTCATCTTGTATTTTTTGCACTATGTTCGCTTCATCCATATGGAAACTGGTTCTGAAAGCTTCATGCTTTTGAATTATTGCTTGCATGGCCTTTTCTACCTTGCCAACGTCAACCTTTCCCGTAAGCTCCAATATCATAGGCATATTATATGAAGTATTTGATGGATTTTTTATATGTATGGCATATAAGCGCTTTTGTGCTGAGCTGACTGGATAGCTTTCTTTCTTATCTGATGGCTTTAACACGTCTCTTTGGTCTATGTGGCTTTCCTTTATTTTTTTCGCTATAGCTTCAATGGTTGGATTATCAAAAATATAACCGACTCCAACCTCAACTTCAAATTCCTTACGAATTCTGCCATTTAGAAGTGTTACTTTTAAAGAGTGTCCTCCCAGCTCAAAAAAGTTGTTTTGCACACCTATAGTTTTTATACTCAAGATGTCTTCCCATATTCTTACCAGCTTTTCTTCCACATCATCTTTTGGAGCGCTATATTCCATTTCTCTTTTTACTTCAACTTCCAGAGCTTGCAGTGCTCTTCTATCAACCTTCCCGCTTGGGGTAAGCGGAATGCTGTCTATTTCAATTATGGTATTGGGTACCATGTAATCAGGAAGCCTTTCTCCTATATATTGTCGGATTTCTTTTTTTGTTATTGGGTGAGTGGATGTATAATAGCATATTAATTCCATCTCTCCATTATGTTTTTCCTTTGTAACCAGAGCTGCTGCTTTAATACTATTGATTTGCAGGATGCAGTTTTCAATATCCTGCAATTCCACACGAAAACCTCTGATTTTTACCTGAGAATCCTTTCTTCCCAGCCATGTAATTGCACCATTGCTTTCTAAACGTCCTAAATCACCTGTCCAGTATAGAGCACCCAATTCAGAATCATTATCAAACACCTTTGCACTTTCTTCCTGTCTATTCCAATAGCCCAATGCTATATATGGGCTATTGATAACGATTTCTCCAACACCCAGAGGCATTACTTCTTCGTTGTTCTCATCTACAACAAAAACCTGTGTTTCTTCTACAACTTCACCGATATTAATGCGTATATCTTCATCTGATGATGTTATAAACTGACTGGAGTTATATGAAGACTCTGATTGTCCATAAAGATTTACCAGCACTGACTTGCCAAAAAAGCTTTTATATCGCTCTATATCAGCTTGAGTAACATTTTCCCCGCCTAAAACAATATACTTTAAATCATCAAACTTCTCGCTTCCATTTAAAGCTGAGGTAAAATGCCTATAAAGAGTAGGCACTGAATGCCAAACATTAATTTTCTCACGTTGCAGCCATTGAACTAAGTGTTGAAAGTCGTTTTCTTTCCTGATATCCTTTGGGTACAGTGTTGCACCATGCAACAGGCAGCTAAATATGTCAATTACGGCAGCGTCATGGCAAAAGGAGGAAAACAGTGTCATTCGAGTATCTCTGCCAATAGCTATTCTTTTTGCATATTGTTTCGCAAAATGCAAAATATTCCTATGGTTTTGAACAACACCCTTGGGGGTTCCTGTTGAGCCGGAGGTATAAAGGATATAGGCAATATCATTGATTTCAGATTCACTTAAATTAAATTTCTCAGCTTTTGCATCTATTAAGTTTAAATCATCTATATTTATTATTGGCAGTTGTTTTCCAAATGTATTGAGAACATTATGTGCTTTTTCGATATTTATGTTGTTGGTTATTATCATTTCAAATTGTGCGTCTTTTGCGATATAAGACATATGTAAATCTGGGTAGTGGTTAGAAAGGGGGATGTAAGTTTTCCCCGCTTTCAATACAGAAAGAACAGCTGTGATCATGTCAATGCCTTGATCAAATATAAGTGCAATATGACCTTTCTCTAATTGATATTTCAATATTTGAGCTGCTATAGTCTGGCTTGCCTCGTCCATTTCTTTATAGGTAATTTGCTTTTTTTCTGTAGATGCTGCAATGCTATTGGGATTATCCTTAACCTGCTTTAAAAATTCATTTATTAATATCATATTTCTTTCCCCCATTATCTATTTTTCGTTCCCAGCTTTTTTCGTTTTTCATTGCCAAATTCCATTATGGGTCTTTGAACGTTGTAAACAGCTTCTTCAATTGTTTTTAAATATCGATCAAACATAAAGCTAATGTCGTTATCACTAAATTTACTCCGCTTGTATTCACAGATTAAGCGTATGTCCTTAGCTGATGGTATAACATAAAATACTATGTCAAACTTTGCACTAGTGTGTACAGGCTGACCAGAATGATGCTCATTTATGCTGTTTCCGTCTGCTATATTGAGAAGATTTAAAAATACCTGTATATCAGGGTATTGCAAGCCTGCTTTTTCCAAAACCAGCTCCAAGGGGTATGTTTGATATGTCAATGCCCTTGATATATTCTTGCTGACTTTTTTCAGCAGTTCTTCAAAGCTTTCTTCTCTGACTAATTTTTCTCTTAGCAAAAGAGTGTTAACAAAGCATCCAATAATACTTTCTGTCTCATAATGCTCCCTCCCGGATACTGCTGTACCCATAACAATATCTGTCTGCCCTGTCAGCCTGTAAAGAAATACATACAAGGAAGATAAAAATAGTGAAAACATGCCTGTATGTTTTTCCATAATCATTTTATTTAATGCATCAAATAGATTTCCTTCCAACAAAACGCTTAGATGCCCGTCCTGACCCTTATTTCCAAGATTAATCTGCTCTGGTAATCGAAGTTGCTCAGGATAATCGTTGAGCTTGCTTTGCCAATATTCTAATGCGGTTTTGCTTTTATTTTTAATCATTTGGTTCTGCCAGTGTGCAAAATCCTTATACTGTATAACAAGAGGTTTCGATGATATTTCCTGTTTGTTCTTATATAAATTATACAGCTCCATAAATTCCTTTTGAATTATTCCTACTGACCACCCGTCTGATATAATATGATGCATACAAAATACAATTTCAAAATTGCCTTTTTCTAATTTTATGCATGTCAGCTTAAATAAGGGGGTCTTGCTTAGATTAAAAATATGCTCTGCATTTTGTTTTACGATTTTCTGTACTTCTTCTTTTGCTTCTTCCAAAGGGAGAGCGCTTAAATCCTGTACATCAAGTTTTTGCCGTTGATATGGCTCTATCCTTTGGTAAATATCTTCATCTTGCTCAATGAAGCAGGTTCTTAAGCTCTCATGCCGCATCACTAATATGTTTAATACTTCCTCAATAGCATCAACTGGATTTTCATCATTTATTTCAATTCTTCCCGGCATGTTATAGGAAGTATCATTTGGGTTTATTTGATTCAACAGCCACATTCTTTTCTGTACATATGATGTCTCATAGTATTCCTTGGATTCTACAGGCTGTATGTGCTGGCTTAATCCGCCTTCATTAGCTTGTATAAAGTCCGCTAAAGCCTTGATGCTTGAGTTTTCATAGAATGTCTGATAGTCCAGCTTTATATTCATTTCTTGATGAATTTTAGCTAAAAGTTTTATGGCTTTAATCGAATGTCCTCCCAGCTCAAAAAAGTTTTCCTGTATGCCTACAGCATTTAGGCTCAATATTTCCTGCCATAGCTTTACCAGCTGTACCTGAATTTCGTTTTTAGGTGCCTCATACTCCTTGTCACTTAATGGAGTAACTGCAATTTCCGAAAGAGCTTTACGATTTACCTTGCCACTGGTTGTCAGCGGAATATTCTCCACCTCTGCAAGGATACCGGGTATCATATATTCAGGCAGATCTTTTTTAATGGCACTGCGTATGCTTTCTATATCCACAGCTTTTTCCTTGACTATATATGCACAGAGGAATTTACTTCCCTGTTCATCCTGTCTATCTATCACCACAGCCTGTTTAACTCCAGCTTGCTTGCAAAGAATATTTTCTATTTCTCCAAGCTCCACACGATAGCCCCTTATTTTAACCTGATGATCAATGCGGCCTAAAAATTCTATATTGCCATCAGGCATCCATCTTACAAGATCTCCAGTTTTATATATTCTGGAGGTTGATATGTCCTCATGGGTTGAGGTATATGGGTTTGGTACAAATTTTTCTGATGTAAGTCCGGCATTATTCAGATATCCTCTTGCCAAACCGATTCCCGATATGCAGAGCTCTCCTGCTACCCATATAGGCTGTAACTTATTATACTCATCTAAAACATAGACTCTTGTATTTTGTATAGGTTTACCTATTGGTATATTAATACGTTCATCAAGATCAGCCACAGAGTATTTTGTAGTATAAATAGCGGCTTCTGTAGGTCCATATATATTTTCCAGTCTTATATCTCTACCAAAGCTTAAAAATTTATTAACCAGCTCCATGGGTAAAGCTTCACCTGCGGCAAATATATATTTTAGGGTGCTTATTTCTTTAATATTCTTCTGTTCAAGCATATCTACAAAAACGCCTAGCATAGAAGGTACAAAATTTATATGAGTGATTTTATAATCCTTAATTGCTCTGAATATCTTATCCGGCTCCTTCTCAGCCCCTTTTTCCAAAATAGCAAGTCTTCCGCCTTCTATAAACCAGCCGAATAGCTCTGCAACTGAAACATCAAAGGTATAAGCTGTTTTTAGAAGATAAGCATCTGTATCAAGTAAAGGATAATATTTGTGCATTGCTAAAAGAGTATTTACTGCGCTTATGTGTTCTATCATAACTCCCTTAGGTTTTCCAGTACTGCCAGAGGTATATATTATATAAGCCAGATCCCTTGAACTTATGTTGATTGCAAGATTTTCGCAATTTTTATCCTTGGCTTTTTCTTCTTCCGCTTCTACATGCCATATATACCCATGATATTTTAGCCCTTCTACATATTGTTTCATACTAATGAGATCTTTACTGCCGCTATCCTCCAGCATAAATTCTATTCTGTCTTTTGGGTAAGCTGTATCCAAAGGAAGATATGCCCCCCCTGCCTTTAGAACAGCAAATATGGAGATAACCATATCAATGGATCGCTCCAGCAAGATGCCTACAATGCTTTTGGGCTGTACGCCGTTTTCTATCAGCTTCCTTGCCAATTGATTTGCTCTTGTATTTACTTGCTCGTATGTTAATTCTTTGTCTCCCATTACAAGGGCAATATTTTTTGGTGTCTTTACTGCTTGGTCTTCAAATAACTTAACTATATTTTTTTCGCTTATAGCTTCACACTGGGCAGGATTAAATTGTTCTAGCAGCTGCAGCTTTTCTTTAGTGTCCAACCAGCAGATATCCTTAATAGCTTTATCATGTCCGTCTCCAATTTCCTGTATTACACTTATGTAATGCTTCACCATTTGTGTGATTATATCCCTACAATAAAGCTTGCTTCGATATTCCACTTCACATATCAGTTTTCCGTTCACTTCTTCAATATTCAGGGTGATATCAAATTTAGCTTTTTTGCTGTTTGCTGCAAGAGGCTTTATTGTTACTCCTGATAGGGTTATTTCTTTCATTTCTGCATTCTGCAATACCAGCATTGTGTCAAACAATGGGTTGCGGCTCGGATCCCTTTTAATGGACAGCTCTTCAACCAGCTCATCATATGGATACTCCTGATTTTCATAGGCGTTTAATAGTTTATGTTTAACTTCAATCAGATAAGTTTTAATTGTTTTCATATCCTCAGGTTGTGTCCTTATAGCAAGAGTATTAACGAACATACCTGCAACCTTTTCTATTTGGGCATGGCTTCTTCCAGCAATTGGACTTCCAATTATAATATCCTTCTGTCCGCTATACTTGGATAATAGGATGCCATAACCTGCCATAAGTGCCATATACATTGTTGCCCCAGCTTCCCTGACAACATTTTTTAAGTTGCTCAGTATTTCCTCATTTATTTCAAATGTAATATTATCGCCTTCATTATTATGCCATTTAGTGCGCATTTTGATTGTCGGCAGTTCAAGAACAGGAAGCTCGCCTTCCAGCTCCTTTTTCCAATAAGCTTTCTGCTTTTCCCAATTGCCCTTTTCTTTTTGCAGTTTTTCCCATTGTGCAAATTCCTTATACTGTACAGGTTCCGCTTTTAGTTGTGCTCCCTCATATGCCTGTATAAAATCTTCTACTAGTATACCTGTAGTGGTACCATCGCTGATTATATGGTGCATGTCCCAAAACAATAGATAACTGTTATCTACTTTTACTATTCCACTCCGCATTAAAGGTACTTTATCCAGTTCAAAGGGCTTTATCCAATTACTTACTATCCTCTCAGCTTCGCTTTTATTGGCTGCTTCCATATAGTCAAGCTTTATGGTAACTTGAGCATGTACTTTTTGTACAATCTCCTCTCCCTGAAGATGAAAGCTTGTTCTTAAAGCCTCATGCTTTTGCACAATGGCAGCTATAGCTTTTTCCAGCCTTGAAACAATTACATCTCCTGTCAGCTCCAGCACAAGGGGCATATTATATAGGATGCTTTGTTTATCCATCATCTGTATAGCATATTGCCTTTTTTGAGCTGAGCTTGTTGCATAGCTATCCATTTTTTCCAATGGATATATCCAATCATATTCCTGCTTCTGGCTTTGTCTTACCACTTCCACTAATGCCGCAATATTAGGTCTCTCAAATATATCCTTAAGTCCGATCTCTATATCCAGTTCCTTTCTTATTCTGCCAGCTAATATGGTTGCTTTTAGGGAATGACCTCCCAATTCAAAGAAATCATCATAAATGCCCACCTGATGAATACCTAATATGTCAGCCCAAATTTGTGCAAGCTTTGCCTCTGTTTCATTTCTAGGCTCAACATATTTTATACCTGTTGGTATTAGGGCATCCAGAGATAGCAGCATCTTCCGATCAATTTTTCCGTTGTGTGTCAATGGAATTTTGTCTATCTCTATTATTGCACCAGGAACCATATATTCCGGCAGCTCTTTGCGCATACCTTCTCTTATGTCTGATATGTCTATTTCACTCTCTTTAACTATATATGCACATAGATATTTACTTCCTGTACCATCCTCACGATCCAGTACTACAGCTTCCTTTACTCCTGTTTGTTTTATCAGTACATTCTCAATTTCTCCCAGTTCTATGCGGTATCCCCTTATTTTTACCTGCTGATCCAAACGTCCAAGAAATTCAATGCTGCCATCCGCCTTGCCATCGTCGCCGACTGCCCACCTTACAAGGTCACCAGTACGGTACATTCTCCCGCTTGATTCCATATCCGTAAGCTTTTCAAATGGGTTCTGTATAAATTTTTCTGCGGTCAATTCCGGCTGGTTTAGATAGCCACGAGCCAATCCTTCTCCACTAATACAAAGCTCACCTGGTATTCCAATAGGCTGCAATTGCCCATACTGATCCAGTATATATACCAGGTAATTTCTTACCGGTCTTCCAATTGGTATAACCCGTCCTTTTTCATTCCCTTTACAACGGTATATTAGCGCATTTATGGTAGTTTCTGTTGGACCATATACATTATAGATTTCCTCAGGTTTTACACTTCGCAGAAGTTTTTGATACAATGACGGGGAGAAAGCCTCACCCCCGAGCACCAGCCGGATGTTTTCCAAATTATTCTCCAGATGCTCCGACATTTCTTCCATTTGAGCCGGCACCATATCTATAAACTCAACTTTGTTCTGCTTAATATATGTGTATAAAGCACCATAATCAGATTTCAATTTGTCATCCATTAGATGCAAAACGGCTCCGCTGCTTAAGGCTGTAAAAATATGCTGCACTGATACATCAAATATAGGCTTACTATATAGCATTTGATGTTCCATTTTTCCATAGCCATAATCCTCTATTAAGCCTATAACTTGGTTTGTTAAGCTTTTATGCTCTATTACTACTCCCTTAGGCTGCCCTGTACTGCCAGAAGTATATAATATATAAGCACTGTAATGTCCACGGCTTTCATTGATATTTTCAGCCTCTTCGCCGTCTACATTTGTATAGCTGTCAGCCATATCTATAACAGTACCTGAGTAGCCTTCTATATCCAAATTGCCGTTTATGATTAAGCATGGGGCTTGGCTATCCTTTAATATATACTGAATACGCTCTTTGGGGTATTCCAATAAAATAGGCAGGAAGGCAGCACCTGCTTTTAATATCCCCATGATAGCAACAATATAGTTTATGTCAGCATCACTTATAACAGCTACAATACATTCAGGACCAATACCTGATTTTCTTAGCTTTATGGCAAGTATATCAGAATATTTTTTGAGCTGGCCATAGGTTAACTCTTTATTACCGTATACAACCGCAGTTTTTTGCGGAGTCAGCATTGCTTTTCCTTCTATTAAATCTACTACAGTTTCTTCACTACCATAAACTACTCTAGCAGCATTAAAATGCTTTAGTAGTAACTGCTTTTCATCCTCCTCCAATAATTCAATTTCCTTGATAGTCCGTTCTTTATTCAACCCCAGCTGGTTTAATATTTTGATATAGTGCTTTATCATACGCCTTATAAAATGTTCGCTGTATAACCGGCTTCTATATTCTATCTCACAACAAAGCTTATCATTTTCTTCCAGTAAAGTGAGGGTTATTTCAAACTGAGCCCGCTTGTTTTCTATTATATAAGGTCTGATCTGGACATTATTAAGGTGCATAACTTTCATTTCAGTATTTTGTAATACCAGCATTACATCAAATAATGGATTGCGGCTTAAATCCCTTTTTACTTTTACTTCTTCTACTAGCTCTTCATATGGATACTCTTGATTCTCATATGCTTCCAGCAGCTTCTGCTTCATTTCGACCAGAAAATCGCCGATCTTTTTTTCTCCTTCAGGGCGTGTTCTAATTGCCAGTGTATTAACAAACATGCCTGCTACTTTTGTCATCTGAGCATGCCTTCTTCCGGCTACCGGGCTTCCTATTACAATATCCTGCTGACCACTGTATTTTGATAATAGAATGCTGTAGCCTGCCATAAGTGCCATATATAGGCTTCCGCCAATTGCTGCAATGGATTGCTTAATATTCTTTACTGTTTCTTCTTCTATACAAAATCTGATAGTATTACCTTCAATGTCTTCTAATTTTCCACGAATACCTTCTGTAGGTAATTCCAATACTGGAATTTCGCCTTCATATTCCTTTTTCCAATAATCTCTTTGATTTTCCCAGCTTCCTTTTTCCTTTTGCTCCTTTTCCCATTGTGCATATTCCTTATATTGAACTGGTTCGGGCTTTGGCAGTTCACCTTCATAGAATTTAACGAAGTCTTCTGCCAGTATTCCCATAGTCGTGCCGTCGCTTATAATATGATGCATGTCCAAAACTAAAAAATATCGTTCTCCGTCCCTGATTATTCCCCCTCGAAGCAAGGGAGCTTTGTCTAGCTCAAAGGGCTTAATCCAGCTATCTATGACCCTGTCTAAAACTTCATCTGCTATTTCTTCGTATTCTAATTTAAAATCTGCTTTTTTGTGTATCTTTTGTACGATTTCTTCCCCATGCATATGAAAGCTGGTTCTTAAAGCCTCGTGCTTTTCAATCAAAGCATTTATTGCTTTCTGAATCTTTACAACATCAACCATTCCTGTCAGTTCCAGCACTAAAGGCATATTATAAAGTTTACTTTCCATGTCCATCATTTGTATAGCATAAAGCCTCTTTTGAGCCGAGCTTACCGGGTAACTTCCTTTTTCCTCTAAAGGACTTAGGTTATCGTATATTTTACCTTTCTTGTGTTTTATCCTTTTAGCTAGTGCCCAAATAGTCGGTTCCTCAAAAACATCCTTTACACTTATCTCTGCTTCTAGCTCCTTTTGGATTCTTACACTTAATGTGGTTGCTTTCAGGGAGTGACCTCCTAGTTCAAAAAAGTTATCTTGTATGCCGATTCGCTCTACGCCAAGTAGTTCTTCCCATATCTGAACCAGTTTAATTTCTATCTCATCTCTGGGTGCTTCATAGCTCTCATCTTTTGAAAAGCTAACCTTTATTTCCAGTAATGACTTGCCATCAATTTTGCCGTTGCTGGTAACAGGGATATGCTCAATCTCTACTAAAGCTCTAGGCACCATATAGTCAGGCAGCTGCTTTCGCAGACCTTCCTTTACTTCCTCCATAGTTATGTCTGCGTTATTTTCTTTTATGATATAACCACAAAGGTATTTGCCTTGCTCACTGTCTTCACGACCTAGTACCACCGCCTCTTTGATACCAGCTTGCCTCTTAATTGCACTTTCAATTTCACTTAGCTCTATACGGTATCCTCTGATTTTTATTTGGTGATCAATACGTCCCAGAAATTCTATGCTCCCATCTGATAACCATCTTCCCAGGTCTCCAGTATGGTACATCTGTGCATTAACCCCATCACTAAAGGATGCTGCAAAAGGATTAGATACAAATTTTTCAGCTGTCAGCTCAGGTTGATTGAGGTAACCTTTTGCAAGTCCTGCTCCGCTGATACATATTTCTCTAGGTATGCCAACAGGCTGAGGATAGTTATGTTTGTCAAGTATATATATGCTTGTATTACTAATGGGCTTTCCGATAGTAATGATTGAATCTGGTTGAACATTTCTGGCAATGGTACATTCAACACTAGCCTCTGTGGGTCCGTATTCATTCATTATTTCTGTCAGCGGACTCTTTTGCTTGCTTAGTTTGACGACCTCCTGTGTCAAATTTTCTCCTGCTAAGGATATTCTGCTTAGGGATTTTAGCTCCTGATCACTGGATATTGTTAGAATTGCCATATACAATGAAGGTACAGTGACTAGATATGTTATATGTTGCTGCATTATATATTTTTTAATTGATAATGGATCCTTAGCTTCCCAATCTTGTAGTAATACTACTTGTGCACCAGATAATAAGGGCGTAAAAAGACTCACAACAAACCCATCAAATGCAAATGAAAACAATTGTAATACCCTGTCTGTTTCATTTAGCTGAAATTCCCCTATTCTCCATCTCATAGTATTATATATGCCGCAATGCTCAATCATAACGCCCTTAGGTAAACCCGTTGTACCCGAGGTATATATTATATATGCTAAATCTTCAGGTTTATTAACTTTATCAATATTTGAAACGTTTCCCGTATAAATGCCCTTGTCATCCAGCATAATAACTTCGCCTTCAAATGTGTTTATATGTGCTAAGTTGGACTGGGTCAGCAATATCTTGATACCGCTGTCCTTAATCATATAGCTGATACGATTCATGGGGTATGCAGGATCTATGGGCAGATACGCACCTCCTGCTTTTAGAATAGCCAGTATCCCAATAACCATCTCAAAAGACCGCTCTGCCATAATTCCTATGATACTGTTTGAGCTTACTCCCATATTTCTTAAATGCCATGCCAGCTGGTTAGCCTTTTCATTGAGCTCACGATAGGTTAACTTTTTGTTTTCAAATATAATAGCAACACTCTCCGGTTTTTTATGTACTTGCTTTTCAAATAAATCAATGAGTGTTTTGTCTTGCTCATAATTGACAAAAGTATTATTAAATTGCTGCAATACTTTTTGCTGTTCTTCAACTGCCAGCCAATTGATTTCTTTAATAGCTGCACCATTTTTATACTGTATTTCTTTTAGTATATTTACATAATGTGCTGCCATAGCTGTTATTCTATCTCTGCTATATCGCTTGCTGCGGTATTCTATCTCGCATAGCAATCTATCATTATCTTCTGTAACACTTAAGGTAATATCAAATTTACTCCCTTTGCTTTCCAAACCATATGCTTTAATGCTTACCTCTGGTATTTTTATCTCCTTCATATTAGTATTCTGCAATACCAGCATGACATCAAAAAGCGGGTTCCTGCCTGGATCTCTTGACAGCTTCAAGGCTTCGATCAGTTCTTCGTAGGGAAAGTCTTGGTTTTCATATGCACCAAGCAATTTGTGCTTTATCTCCGTCAAATAATCTGCAATTTTTTTATCTCCATCAGGTCTTATTCTTATAGCCAGATTATTAACGAACATACCAGCTATATTTTGCAGCTGGGCATTTCTTCTTCCAGCGATGGGGATTCCAATAATTATATCATCTTGCCCGCTATACTTTGATAAAAGTATGCTATAACCTGCCATAAGCCCCATATACAAAGTACCGCCTGTTCTTGCAGCTAAGTCTTTTAGTCCCTTCAGCACATCGGGACCTATTTCAAACTTAAAGCATTCACCAGTATTGTCTTCCTGTCTGCTTCTGCCTTTATCTATAGGAAGTTCCAAGACAGGCAGATCCCCTTTTAATTCCTTCAGCCAATACGCCTTCTGCTTTTCCCATACTCCATTTTTCCTCTGTTCATTTTCCCATTGGACATATTCCTTATACTGTATTGGATCTATTTTAAGTTCAGTCCCCTCATATGCTTTTGCAAAGTCTTCTGATAGTATTCCCAAAGTGGTGCCATCACTGATAATATGATGCATATCAAGTATTAACCTATGTTTATTGGCTGACTTTATCAAAGCGCCTCTTATTAACGGAGCTTTATCCAATTCAAATGGTCTTATCCAATTCTTCAATATCTTCTGGATTTCTTCCTCTTCCTCTGCTTCTATGAATTCCAGCCCGAACGCCGCTTGTTCATGAACTACTTGATGTATATCTTCATCTTCCATATGGAAACTGGTACGCAGTACCTCATGCTTTTCTATAATGTGTTCTATACCTTTTTTCACTTTATCAAAGTCAATTTTCCCATCCATTTCCAGTACCATAGGTATGTTATATAATGTACTTTCCTTGTCCAACATCTGAAGAGTATAGAGTCTTTTTTGTGCAGAGCTGACATTATAGCTGTTTTTCTTCTCTAAGGGTTTTAAATTATCATGATGTATAATTTTACTTATTCCTATTTTCTCACTTAGAGCCCTTATAGTAGATTTTTCAAATATATCTCTTACTTCAATTTCAGCTCCTAGTTCCTTCTGAATCATGCCGCTTAACGTCATGGCTTTTAGTGAGTGTCCCCCAAGTCCAAAGAAGTCGTCATTAATTCCCACCCGTTCTACTCCTAATATTTCCTGCCAAATACCTGCAAGCTTTACTTCAATGTCATTACGGGGAGCTTCATATTCTTTTACCTTTTGTTGTACAGCAGCCATATCCAATAATGCTTTTTTATTGATTTTTCCATTGTCCGTTATTGGTATTCTATCAATTTCTATCAGAATACCCGGCACCATGTAATCCGGCAATTCTCTTCTCATTCCATTACGTATAACTTCTAATGCTGTCTCTCCATCCTTTATAAAATACCCGCATAAATATTTGATACCGCTGTTATCTATATGGTCCAGCACTACTGCTTCTTTGACCCCTTCTTGTTTCCGCAGTACGCTTTCAACCTCTCCTAATTCAATACGATACCCACGAATTTTGACTTGGTTATCTATACGTCCTAAAAATTCAATATTACCATCAGGTATGCCGCTGATATTCATTGACCATCTTGCAAGATCCCCGGTTCGATACATAAGGCTGCCTGACTCAAAGGGATTGGCAACGAATCTGGCAGCTGTAAGCTCCGGCTTTCCTAAATATCCCTCTGATAAAAGGTCGCCGCTAATGCAGAGTTCTCCCGGCAGCCCTATAGGAGATAGCTGATTATTACTATCTATTATGTAGATTCTAGTATTATTTAGAGGCTTGCCTATAGGTACATTTTTACCTTGGGGCTCGTGACTTTCATATTTGTACATAGTTGCACAAATTGTAGCCTCAGTAGGGCCATAGCCGTTAACTATCTGCATATCCTTATTAAGTTCCTTATAGGCTTGCAGAATATCATCCTTTATAGGTTCTACACCTACCAATAGTTTGTTGAGCGTGGTGGTATCACCTGAAGCTAAGATCAGCTCATATACTGGTTTTAGTAAAGTAGGTGGTATATAAGCAAAGGTAATTTTTTCATTAAAGAGAATTCTTACCAACCTATTACTATCTATTGTCTTTTCATCTTCAAAGATAACCAGCCTTGCTCCATAAATTAAGGGAAAAAATATCTCACCGACACTAACATCAAAGGATATGTTTGTAAGACTTAAACAGTGATCGCCGACGCCTATCCGACCCCCAAACTGATCATAAAGCGCAGAAAGGAAATTATGAAGAGCCCGATGTCCTACAGCTACACCCTTAGGTCTGCCGGTAGAACCTGAAGTATAAATAATATATGCATAGTCAGCAGCTTTATTATTACTGACCGGAATTGCAGATAAATCATTATAGAAAACATCATCGTTTATCTCTATTATCTGACCGCTAAAGTCGACCTTGCCAAAAGAGTTCTCTTCTGTTAAAAGCAGCTTTGCACCGCTATTCTCAAGAATATATGAAATACGTTCTGCGGGATATTCAGGATTTAACGGAAGGTATGCTCCCCCTGCTTTTAATATTGCTATAACACCTATTATCATCTCAATTGACTTTTTAGTCATTAATCCAACTATGGAATCAGGTCCGACACCTTTTATACGTAATAATGCAGCAAGCTTGCTGGCCTTTTGATTCAGCTCCCGATAGCTTATGCTTTTGTCTCCGCAGCTAACAGCAACGTTATCTGCACACTCTCTGACTTTTTCCTCAAAAAGCTCTGCTATAGTGCTTTCTCTAGGATACTCCCTTGTTGTAGTATTCCACTTTTTAAGCAGTTTCTTTTCCTCTTCATTTAATATTTCTATGCTTGAAATGTTTGCTTCATAGCATTTTACCATCTCTAGCATTATAACTTTATAGTGATTAGATAATCTTCTGATTGCATCATAAGAAATCTTATCCTTTTTATATTTAAAAGTAATATCCAGACTGCCTTCGTTTTCCTTAGCTGCAATAGCTATGGTGTAATGTGTTTCTTCTCTGACAGCTGCGATTTCGATATCTACACTATCAGCCTTTGTATCAGCCATGGGGTAATTTTCATAAACAACAATTGTATCAAATAAGTCGCTTTTCATATCAGTCAAGGGTGTTGTTTCATAATCTATTCTTTCTTTTATATCCAGCTCTATTTTGGAAACTACATCACATACCCGCAGCTTTTCCTCTAGCTTAACACGTACAGGCAGTGTATTAATAAAGAGTCCTACCATGCTCTCTATATCAGGAATCCCCTTGCTTCGGCCTGAGACAGTACTGCCGAAAACAATATCATTGCTCATACAGTAACGGTGCAGCAAAATACACCATGCAGCATTTATCCAACCAGCAATGGTATGATGTTTATGCCTGCATATCTGATGGATAGACTGAAAGTCTTTTTTATCTATTATGATATTTACACTGCCAGTTTCGTCTTCAGAACCTATGTTAAAAGATTCATAGAATTTGTTAGCACCCTCAAACCCATTTAAGTAGTTTTCCCAGTAATCTCTAGCCTTCTCAGCATTTTGGCTTCCAATCCATTTTATATATTGCTTCCAAGATTGCGCACTACTTTTAGGCTGATATCGCTTACCCTCTTGAATAGCCATACAAGCCCTCTTGAAATCTTGTAATAAAATGCTGCTGCTCCACCCATCCCATAGTATATGGTGGTAAGTCAGAATAAGTACATATTCCTCTGGACAGATGCAATACAAACTGCAGTGGAGAGGGGCAACAGATAAGTCTATCTCTTGCTCCATCTCCTCCCGCATAAAGCTTTCTATATTCACTGCAGCTGCCCCCTTTATAAAAAATGGAGGACTATACTTTCGCAATATAATCTGTACAGGTTCCTTTAATTTTCTCCATTTATATATAGAACGCAAGCTTTCATAATTATCCACTAAGACTTGCCATGCTTTTCTAATATCTTCAGCTTCCAGTTTCCCCTTGATGCGACACGCAATCTGTTCCACGTAATCCTTTGATACAGGGTTCATCTGATAGTGGAAAAGCATGCCCTTCTGCAGGGGTGTAAGAGCTAAAATATCTTGTATATTTTCTTTCTGAAGTATTTTATTGGCGTCCACATCGTACACCCTTTCTATTAATATTTCTATTTTTCCTTATCTATTTTAAGGAACCGATTTAACTTTTCTTCTAACTTATACAAATGATTGGTAATCTCTCCCTCACAGTAATGGTGCATAAGTCTAAAATAAAGGCAGCGTGCAAAATTTTTAGTATTGACCCTTGCCACATACTGTTTCCGATTCATTTCCCCTTCTAAGCATTGTACCAAACCATCAATCCAATGGCATATATTCTGCTCAGATATTAAGCCCCTTCTGATCATTCTAGAAACCACACGGGTAATACGCTCATCTTCTTCATTGCACAATAAATATTTTTCATTATATAACACCCTTTGAATTGAGTCTAAAACTTCTTTACACGTATCAGCGTCACTTTCGCTGCATTGTATCAATTCATCTAATGCGTCAGCCCCATGTGCTGCCCCATGCGCCCAGCCAGCCTCTTCTGTATAGCCGCGAAAATCCATTTCTTCCTTATAGTAGCGTAAAATATTACTCTTAGTTTCCATAAATAATTCTGAATCTATAAAAGGTTTTTTCCTATGTTGAAAAAGAACTAATACCACTCCAAGAATTGAAAAAGTTCTCATAAATACGGTATTATTATTAGTGCTGCCTATTTTATAAAACAAATGCTCTTCATCCATTAAAGTATTTAATATAGTCAAAAGCTCTGTATTGCTAAAATACTCCTTTTCACAAATCCACTCACAAAAAGTCGAGTATATCAAATCATCTCGAAGTCTAGAGTCTGGATCGCCCATATACTCAAGCATCAGCTCTATATAGTCCCATGCTTTTTCACCTTCATTGAGTTGATACCCATTCTTTTGAATTCTTTCTAAATCATATATTAGCCTTTTTTTTGCGTCATCCATTGTTACATTCCCCCTTTAAAATTTCACCTGCTGCCAATTCTTGTATGAATTTTAGCCTTTATTGGAATTGTTATATATTTTATCATATTTTTGTTTGTATTTCATTCATTTTAATTAACTATATATAACAAAGGGAGCATCACTGGCTACTTAAAGTAGTTTTGCAATACTCCCTTTTTATATGCACCCTGAAACATATTATTCTAATAAGCCTACACGCCTTATCTTTACATCGGCTGTTACATTTATTACTATATCATCACGAAATCTTTCATTGTATTTTGATTTGACGGTTTGGTATACATCCGGCTGAAACTTTTTTAGGTAGTCTCTAATTCCTATTAAATCAACCTGCAGTTCATCTTTAAATTTTTTAACTATCTTTTCACTTTGCTCTACTACTTCTTTTTCAAGTTGTTTCTCCATTTTATGGATATTTTCCTGTTCCAAGAGCTGCTTATTCCAAATGTATTCTTCCACTTCACCTTCCGTTTCCATACTTAAGGTTATATATATCTTATTATTCTCAACTTTATCCAACTTTATTTTTCTTTTAAATTCATTATATCTGAATGGTATGGATATATCGTTGTACTTAGTGGTGATGATACCGCCTTCCGCCTCATTAGTCACCCAGCTTGTATATATGTTTTCTTCCTCGCTTATATACCCGATAAGCTTATAATCCTTAATAACAGCTAAGCCTGCAACCTTTACCTCATCCTTATGAGCCATAAGTCTTGGTATCATTACGCTTCCATCTTGATTAAGCAGCTTATTGTACATTTCGTGGGCTGCCATTTTGGATATTCTGGCTGAGTATATTTCGTTATCAGCGATCCCAGCTATATACATGGCTAACAGCTTGCTGTATCTTGGCTCTACATTAAATATTTCGTGAGCTTTGTCAGGAACTACGAAAACATACATGCTCTTATGAAACTCATGTGCCCGCCCAACAGAATCAAGTATCTCCCTAAAAAGCCGCTCATCCTTTACAAGATTTTCTCCTAATATGAGTACTCTTGTATGCTCAAAGGAAAGCTTCTGCTCTAATCTGGAAAGCATCTGAGTAAGACATATAGTGAAGGTTTCACCTGCTGTATTATAGGTATCAAATACCTTGCCGTCTCCACCCTCCTTAAGCGCACCTACAATGGGTGATGCAAAGGATACTAAATAGCGGTCACTAACTTGATTTTTTTCTTCTTCCGATGCTTTATCAATACCAATACCCAATACAAAAATACGCTCATCTATTTCTACCTTATCCCAGCATCCTGTCAGCAGTGTACACAATATTATCAGGGTAATAAACAAGCTAAGCCTTTTCATTTCTGCTCCCCCCTCGTTTTCCTATTACTGTGATGATTAACAGTAGTATAGGCAATAGGTACATAAATACTCCGCTTACGTATTTGAACATAATATTTCCCCAATCATAAAGCTGAGCCAGCCCATCAGGCTGCAACGCCAAGTAAAAAATTACAGTTACCATGGGAAGTACATATTGTTTGTGTTCCTTTGTTCCTATTACCTTGGAAAAGGAATAAGATATTATAAAGTAGCCTGTAATGATTGTAGTAAATACCGTTATAACCCATATGGCCAAGGCAACACCGTCCAAACGCTCTAAAAACAGTCCCGGAATGTTTATATCACGTATGTAGCTTAATAAAGGCCATATATATTTGGGAACTGCATCAGCACCAAAGGCAGTAATACCTATAAAGGTTATAAGCACATAAAAGCCTGTAACAAACAGCAAGCCTAGTGTTACTGGCTTATATGCTTTTTGGGGTTTTCCCATAAAGCCAATATAAAATAGTAAATATTCAATACCAAAAAAGGCATGGGGTATATCAGGAGCCATATTTATAAACTTGTTGGGCATATCCCTGAACAAGGGAAATATATTGGTTAGCTCCAGGTTTGTTATACCAGCAAGCAATATCAAGAAAAATGGTATAAAAACCAGTGGAAAAGTGATTTCTACTATTCTGCCTACACACTCAACACCGCCTCTTACAACATATACACAAGTTAGTATCAAGGTAAGCATTATTATTTCAGTTGGAGTACGAGGCAGCAGAAACATCTTGGCAACCTCCGTAAACTCTCTGACTTCATAAGCGGTAATTATGGCAATATAAGCTATAAAAATAATAGTAACTATTTTACCCGGTATTACTCCTATTATTTCCTGTATGTATTCAGGAAAGGTCTTTCCCGGAAATCGTACATTAAGGGATATCAGAAGCCATGCTGCTACAATATTCAATAGCCCATATATTCCCACTACTATCCATCCATCATTGCCCGATCTAGCCACCGCATCATGCACAAAATGAAAAGCACTGGCTCCAATCATAGTCATAATCACTATCATTGATATTTGATATGGAGAAATTATATCATTATTTTTTATCACTATTATCCCTCCTCTTATTTGAGGCTTCAGCATCTGCTTCCAATTGGTTTATAAGGTGTCTGTTGTTTACCAGCCTTATCTTGTCCCTGACTGTCTGAAGAGGTCTTTTTCGCATTAGAAATAAAGGCAGTCTGGGTACAGTGTCCTTCATATCACTGCTGACAAAAGATACAAAGGGTGATAAGTAGGGTACTCCAAAGCTTTTCAGCTTAGCCATATGTCCCAAAATAAGGAGTATCATCAGAATCATGCCATATAAGCCAAGGAAGCCTGCTGAGAATATCAGCAAAAACCTGAATAGTCTAAATGCATTTGAAAATGCATAATCAGGTATTGAGAAGGAAGCTATAGCAGTAACAGCAACGATTATTACCATAATGGGGCTTACTATGCCTGCCTCTACCGCCGCCTGACCTATTACAAGACCTCCTACTATGCCCACTACGCCTCCGATTAGTACCGGAAGCCTTACGCCGGCTTCCCTCAGCAGCTCAAAGGTGATCTCCATTATCAACGCCTCTATTACTGCCGGGAATGGCACACCCTCCCTAGCTGCCGCAATAGATAAAACCAGCTCTGATGGCAGTATCCCTGGGTGATAAGCAGTTACAGCTATGTATGTTGCCGGAGCTATAAGAGTTACTACTCCTGCAATATATCTTAAGAGTCTCAGTATTGTAGCTGGCAGCCATCTTATATAATAATCCTCTGCCGCCTGAAAAAAGCTGGTTACAGTAACAGGCACTATAATAGCAAAGGGAGTATTATCTACCATTATGACCACACGCCCTTCCAGTAGAGCGGCAGCCACCTTATCTGGTCTTTCTGTAAATTTTACCTGGGGAAAAAGGGAAAAGGAATTATCCTCTATAAGCTCTTCTATATATCCGCTTTCAAGTATTGCATCTATATCTATTGTCTTTAGCCTTCTCTGTACCTCTTCCACCAGAGATTCCATAGCTATATCCTCTATGTACATTATTCCTATATCCGTACAGCTTCTTCTTCCAATCTGCATCTGCTTAAGCTTAAGCTTGGGGTCTCTGATGCGTCTTCTTACCAAAGCTGTATTAAACCTGTAGGTTTCTGTAAAGCCATCTCTAGGTCCCTTGATTACTGATTCAGTAGAAGGCTCTGATACTCCTCTGGTAGGCCATCCCTTTGCCCCTATAACCAGCAGCTTTTCTATTCCGTCCATAAAGAGAATTACATCACCGGTAAGAATAGCAAGCACCGCATCATCCAGATTGTCTATTTCCTTTATCTCTACAGAGGGGATTGCTCCATATCGGACAAGCTCAAACAGTTTATCCTTAAGCTGCGGAGGGTCAGGAGGAACCTCTCTAGCATGAATCATAAGCTCTCCCAACACCGAATCCACTATAAAGTCCCTATCAATCATTCCATCAGTGTATACCAGGGTAAACTCAAGCTTCTGTTCTAGACCTACTCTGAATTCCTTGTATACAATATCATCGCAATCCTTTAGATATTTTTTTACAAGACCTATATTTTCCGACAAACTCTTGGAGCTTTTAATCTTTTGTGATTCATCCTTTTTTTCCTCTGCAAGCTTTCTGCGTGTAAATAACCCCATCAGGCTACCTCCTTTTTCTTATAGTCTTGATATTACCAGTAGCAAAAATGGGAGTATAATAAGGGATACTCCCAAAAAATATGTAACGATGGCATCTTTTTTGTACTTTAGCCGTTTAAAATATGGATAGTCAACCAGTATAGTAAAAAGTCCAAATATTAACATGAAAATAAATATATTTGTGTCGAAAAAACCTCTGATGTTTTGTACTATCAGCTTAAACAAACTCATCATCTCCTCAAGTTATAAATAAGGGATTTTAAAATCTACATACTCAATGCTCATTGAAATATTTTTTACAGTAATTTATCAATATATGCAAAAAAATAAAGCCCTGCTAAAATTATGGACAGAAGAATTTAATGTGTATGTTGATTTTTCAAAAAAAGAAAGCTCCAACCCTTACAAATTACATGTATTAAGGTTAGAGCTTGAACAGATATTTATTATAGATTATTGCATTAATCCCAAATACTTTTCTACATATTCAACATCGGAGATTTTATCTACATCATTACCTATTTCGGGGTATTGAGATATTATGGCTGCTCCTTTAATTCCCAAGAGCCTTCCGCATTTTTTTTCGGCCGCCTTTATACTAAGTAAGCCTAGTACCAGCTTCAAAAGAAATCCAAACCCCAGCACCTTTGCCATTTTGGCAGGACTTTTTCTGTATTCCAGCATTTTTTCTACAAAGTCTTTGCATTTATCTGTGGCTCTAGGGTGAAATAAAAATATATTTCCGCCTGTAAATTTGCCTTCTCTCAGCCTTGCATATGTACGCCTTATACCAGGATATTTTTCATCATTTATTCTTTTATCAACAATGGAATAGCATAAATCTGCATTTCTGGCTTTTGACTGCTTGATAAAGTCCTCAATAGCCTCTACTGTAATCATTGGAATATCAGAGGTTGAAATAAGCACCTCCTCATTATCAGGAAAGCATTTCAGTCCCAAAAGAATATTATCCACTATTGAGTCAGTACCTTCTATTATGTACTCAGCCTTACTGCCAACAATATCCTCAAGCTTATTAACAGGTCCTATAACTGCTATTTTATCGATAGAGCTGCATTTTCTCAAAACATCAATAACGTACTCTATCATGTATTTATCCTTTAGCTTTATAAGAGCTTTATTATCTACCTGATCCGTAAGATAACTGGAATCCTTTTCATTATCATTTGATGAATTATCTGCTGTGTTACTTTTTTTCTTTTTATCACCTGCCAAAACTATGGCATTCATAATTATTCCTTCTTTCTACTATTAATTATACTATTGCCTGATACTATAGATAATCAACTCTAAAGCTGAAAATACTTTTCGTTAAGAGTTGCTTTCCTATATATACGGTGAATGTTATTTGTTTGTATTACTGGCATTTTCTATAATCTTAAGTATATAATTTTCAGCGTTTTCTATATGCTTTCTTGCCAGCTTTTCAGCAGAGTCAATATTTCTTTTTGAAATTGCATCTGCAATCTCGTAATGTTCCCTAGCAAGATCCTTTGATTTATTTGCCTTTGATATATATATCTCCCTAAATCTTTGAACCTGCTCTCTTAGGTTACTAGATAGCTGTACCAGCTTTTCATTTCTGGTAGCCCTGAAAATTATCTCATGAAACTCAATATCATGTTGTATCATTGCATCAAAATTGTCATTTTCGATAGCTTTGTGAAACTTCATAGCTGCTGTTTCCAGCTCTTCTATTTCCTCATCACTGATTCGCAATGAGGCAAGCCCTGCGGCAAGACCCTCCAATGCTGCTCTTATTTCTAAAACGTCTGTAATATCCTTAATAGACAGATCCGCTACATAAGCACCCTTGCGCGGAACCATTACAACCAAGCCTTCCAGCTCCAGCTTCCTGATAGCCTCTCTTATAGGCGTTCTGCTTACACCAAGACGCTCTGCCATCTGCACTTCCATAAGTCTTTCACCGGGTCTTAAGGCACCAGAAATTATTGCCCCCCTTATGGACTCAAATACTACTTCTCGCAGTGGTTTGTATTGATCCAGCTTAAGTTCAAAAATATTATTATCCATTATTCATCCCCTCCGTCTACAGTTTTTACTACGAAAATATCTGTTACCATACTTTTTATAGCGTCATAAGCATTATATGCTGTGCTTTTATCCTCGAAAATGCCGAATACTGTAGGTCCGCTGCCGCTCATCAAGCTTCCCAGCGCACCATTATCCAGCAGTTTTTGCTTTATCTCTCTTATTTCAGGCAGCAGTCTCAATGAAACTGATTCCAACACATTACATAGGTTTTGAGATATTTTGTAAATATCTTTTTTCTGTACAGCATCTATCATTTCCTTGATATCTGGACGTACACTTATCTCATCCAGCTTAAGGCTTTCATAAACAAGCTTTGTAGATAGACTCGCTTCCGGCTTTGCAAGAAGTATATAACACTCAGGCATACTGCTGAGCATTGTCAGCTTTTCGCCAAGCCCCTCGGCTAATGCAGTTCCACCGTTTATACAGAATGGAACGTCAGCCCCAAGCCTTTTACCAGCATCTAGCAACTCATTTTTAGTAAGCCGTAGATCCCAGACTTTATTGAGTAGCTTAAGCGCTGTAGCAGCATCTGTACTTCCGCCTGCCAGACCTGCTGCTATAGGTATATTTTTTTCTATATGTATAAGCGCTCCGCCTTTTACACTGTATTTTGTTTTAAGGTAATCTGCTGCTTTATACACAATATTGGTTTTATCAGCAGGTATTAAAGATGAGTTTGTTGTAAGCTTGACTTCATCTTTTGTAGTTTTTACTGTAATTGTATCATAGAGTGCTACCGTTTGCATAATCATGGTAACCTCATGGTATCCATCCTGCCTTTTTCGCAGTACATCTATTGCCAGATTAATTTTGGCTGCACCCTTTCCAACATGTGGCATATCCTTCCCCCCGATTTATAGATAACAAACTCTAAAACTCAAAATACTTTTCGTTAAGAGTTGCTAATCTCTTTGTTAAGTATTAGCCTTACTATACAATTTTAGTATATTTTTTCAAAAAACAAAAGCAGGAATTTATTTTTCCTGCTTTAATAAATAAGTAAAGTAAGCTAACACTCTTATTCCCCACCCAATATCGTATCGCTATCCTACTCTAACACTTTTAAGAATCATTATCTGCTGCCCTGCATATATCTTACTTGGATTTTCTATATTATTCATTTTTACCAAAGCATCTACTGTGGTATTATATCTCTTGGCAATGCTCCAAAGGGTATCACCCTTTTGCACTATATATATGGTAACTGCCGGTATTCTATTGGGATCGAAGTTTATACCTTCAACTTCCTCTATGCGGTTTACAAGCTTCTTTTCTATATGCTTCCATATATCAGCTATGGCACTTAGCACTACCCTAAGCTCTATCATTGTGCTGTTCATTAGCGAGAAGGACACGTTGTCTATATTTACCTTTATGCTGTTATACATTCCAAGCTTTGCGCCCACGACATCTACATAGTGCCTGAAAGGAATCTGCTCGCTTAGGCTGCACATTGGCTCTGCACTATATGAGGTCATATATATGGCACGACAGTCAAGTATACCCTCCATTACTACCTTGTCATCCATTATTTTGGTTTCATTTATTACAGGGGTAACGCTGACACTGCAAACCTTCTCTATTTCAGGATCACCATGCTTTACCGACATGCTTTCCTTAACAACTGTATTGGAATGACCCTTTCCTACAAACTCGTTCATATTAACCTGATCTTTGCCTATTTCAATTACGTTTGATGGACTATAGGCATCTGATACTGCATCTACCTCTGCGGATTTAAAAACCTTTGCAGTAACATTAAGTATTGAATTCAGATTAATTTTCTTTCTTTCTCCAGTCTCATTTTCTTCTACATCCATAAAAATCTGTCCAACGGTTACATCTGTTACACACTCCATGCTTCTATCTGCTTCTGGGATTTCTATGTATTGCGCATAGGGAATCTCATATTCCATGTAGTTAACCGTATTGTTTTCGTCCAGAGAGGTATAGAGCATATCCACACCTAATACTCCATTTATTTCAACTCTTCCGTCTACTACCTTATCTTCTTTTATAAGGTTTCTTACATTGGATCTTAAAATCCTGCTTATTTCTGGTTTTTCCTCTTCCAGATTAATCTTTTCACTTATTTCATATTGGTCTCTGTTGTAGCCTGCAAGCTGTTTAAAGCTGCACTGCTCCCTCAATATCTGGATATCAGAAAGACCCCTTACGTCTGATGCTATGGAAAGCTCGAATATTTCCTCTACCTTGCATCTTAAATCCATAATAACTCTGATATTTAATTTTCTTGAGTTAATCATTGAGCAGTCAATATGTTGAATCAGCGCATTAATGCTTTCCTTCATTCTAGGCTTCACACCGGGTATTTCTACACTTTGGGAAAAGTTAACAGATATATCTATGCTGCTTAGAGGTCTGCCCTCTACTTCAGCGGCATATAATACGTTTATAAGTACCTGACCATTTACCAGCACCTTATCAGTCAGTACTTCGCAATCCTTTATCAATACAACTGCGTTAGGTTCTATGATTCTATATACGTCAGGGTTTACATCTGGTACATTAATATCATCTTCCACTACTGTACTAAATACATTCTCGCCTATTATCCTGCAAACCTTGTAAGGGTTTTTTACTAGTTCAGCCGGCATTAGTTCTCCCTCCTAAATAGTAATATTAAAATTGATATCACAGCAAGCTGCAATATCTTAAGTCCAAACACATTCTTAGAGATAACCAACTCTAAAACTCAAAATTCTTTTCGTTAAGAGTTGCTAATCTCTTTGTGAGAAACAACTGGATATATTTTATTTTGTAGTTGTTTCTCTATAATGTATATGAGACGAGAATCATTTTATTACAGAAATATTTTGTATATCTCTTTATAAGAAATATAAAAATAGGCGAAACAAAATTTATTTGGAAAATAATAAACCAAGGAATAATAATACTATTTATTATCCTTGGTTTATATCAAACTGTAACTATAATATAACATATACTTATGGTTATTTATATTTCAATACAATTTTCTAAATGTAGATTAATAACTTTTTTTATTGATTTCTAATTTTACCAGTACACATTCTTGACAGTTATTAGCCCTTATTTCCTTGACCCAACAAACAACACCGTATTTAGATCTCATAGCAGTAGCAACAGGTTCACTGTAGTAGACTGGAACATATCCAATGTGAGCACCATCTTTTGATAATATTTTCACCGCATTATTATCAAATTTGTTATATGGCTCAAGCTCTAACAATAGAGCTTCATTTTGCCTTAAATCTATATTTATCTTGTTACAACTATTATTTATTATAGGTTGATCACCACTACAAAAGTCCCAATACCGAGTTCCAGCTATAAAAAATTCTCTTACTGCTTTTTCTTCTGTATCTAAAATTGGATCAATAAATTCAATAGTGTCTGTTGGCAGCTTTCCAGAGCTTTTTCTGAGTAATTCAAAGGCATCATAATATTCCAAACCATATTTTTCCAAAATTTCCGAAATATTTTTTCGCCTTTTATCTGGAAGCCTAGATGTAAAAGCATGAAATAATTCTGGACTTTTATATATCTTCATTACGTCTGGAAATGCAACAAATGGTGTAAATCCATGTAACTTTGCATTTTCTACATTCTCATTAAAATATTTAAACTCATATTCTCCGTTTTTAGATAACTCTCCAACTACAAATCTACTCCTTGTATTTAAATCTTTCCAAATTACATACAAATAATCTCTTCCGCTATATCTTGCCATAACCCATGCCACCTCCAATCTCATAAATTTCTAAAATCATATTCCTTTTTATGCTAATAAACTTTAATAGCAGTTCTTTTATTGAATTGCTTATTACATCGTTGTCAAATCCTTCAAGTATATCGAATATCATAGAATCATTCAAACTATTTGATATATTCCTAATAAACTCTATAGTTTCATTATAGTAGTTAGCTTTTATGTATTTAACCATTTCTGAGTGTCTTGGTTTCGGTATGCCAGAACACCCTATTCTAGACTTTGACTTTGTATCCATTAAGCTATTCAGCCTTAGCTTGTCTCGTAGAAATTCATTTACTTTTTCTTCCTCAACATAACAGCACAGGGATGATCCATTATCATAAACTGGACAAAGCTTTCTTATGCCAGTATTTTTATTTTCTATTATTCCCCAATTACTATGATGCCTATCACTATTGCCTATTATTGCGTCAAAAATAGGTATTTTTAAAAAATCAATAAATAAATCTCCTTGATCTTCTAGTGCGCTTTTAATCATCTCAATTGAATATATATCGTTTGAACGTAGGTCTATAAATCTATCTTGATCATAATTTGGATATATTTTAATTATGTAATGGATACCTTCAATAAGGATTTCATCCTTATCTAAAACCATGTAACTCATTGAACCTCTTCTACTATTATAAATACCCAAATCAACATTAGCCGTAGCTAAAGAAATGACTTTTGCTATTTCTGATGCTAATTTTTCTGCCCAATATTCACCAGTAATTTTATTGGTACTAAATGTTTTGGGGTACTTAAATATTCCTTTTTGAGCACCGTCGTATGACACTAACCATAGTTTTTCACTGGCTCCGCTACCAAAGGGTGATTCCTTATCAATAGACCATGAATTGAAATTCTTAATACGATACATTTTCATCCCACGCTTATAAAAATATATTATCTTTTTAATAAAATAACATATTTTCATAACAAATTCTATAGATATTTTTGTTTATATAAAAATGATGATAAAATCTGGATTATTTTATTATATGAATACTATTCTAAAATTGCTATATACAATTGAAACACAAAAATAGATCATACAAAAAGGCTGCCTTATCAGCAGCCTTTTTTATATGGTATTCTTCTTGATGGTTCGAAGGCACATTTGCCTTCTTTTAGTATATCCTTGTAAACACCTACGTTTCTGTCCTCTATGTGGTCAAATATCATGGGTGTTTTTGCGCCGTAGGTTACATGCTTTATGGGGTTTGGATCAAGCTTTACTGAGATTATTTCCTCAGTTCCTCTTGCCTGTGCCAGCTTTTGAGCTATGGGGCTTACTATCATGCTGTTGCCGAAATAGTAGTTGTTTGCGGCATCGGGGCCTATGGAGTTTACTGCGATCATGTATACATGATTGTCGTAGGCTCTTGCCAGATTGGTCAGCTCCCATATGTCATAGCTTCTTAATAGTGCCGCTGGTCTTGTTATTATTTCTGCTCCATTGAGTGCTAAGACTCTGGACAGCTCTGGAAAGTCTCCGTCATAGCATATTATCATTCCGATTTTACCAAGCTTGGTATCTACTACAGGAGCTTCAGTACCTGGGGTAGTCCAGCCTCCGCCTTCCTTTCTTTCCGTTGGGAAGGGGTGGGTTTTTCTATATATGCCTAATATGTCTCCGCTGTCTCCTATAAGCACTGAGGAGTTGTAAACGATTCCTTTTTCTGATCCCTTTTCATACATAGGCAGTACAACATGAACTCCCAGCTTTTTTGCCGCTTGTGCTACTGCTTCTGTTTCATAGCCTGGTACTGCTCCTATAATATCATAAAATTGGTCAATATCCATATTAGGGGTAAAACCAGTAGTAATGGTTTCTGGGAATACTACAAGCTCTGCTTCATGGTCTTTTTTTGCCAGCTCCATCCAATGACATACCTTTTCTGTATTATATTTTACGTCATTGGGCTTTACAGCAATTTGAACGGCTGCTGCAATAAATTCTTTCATAAAATCTACCTCAAAAACATTTTATTTTGGGCATGCCTTTACAGCATGCCCAATATTTTGTGCTTAACTTTTTTTATTTATCGTCGAAAGCTACTATTCTGCATATGCTGGACTCGCCGCCTACGAATCTCCATGGGAAGCAGCCAACTATTAGCCTTCTGTTTAGTATTTCATCTATTTGTCCGCCAAGGTTTTCTGCATGTATTATATCGTCTGGGAACAATTTAATATGCATTAATTGATAGTGTCCTGTTGGGAAGAAATCATCAAGACCCTTTCCGTATTTGTTTTGCAAGTAAGCTTCTGCTTCCTTTGCTTGTACTGGACACCATTCTCTTATTTTTGTATTCATTGGGTGGTCAGCAGAACCGCAGTCAACGCCAATCCACTTTATTTCCATTTCCTTGCACCATTCAGCAAATTCCATTGTTGGTCCAGGGTGCTTAGTCATGTATCTTACTTCGTCTGCTTCTGGTTGATCCCAAGCGTATTTGTGGTAGCCTGTATTTATTATAAGGATATCACCTTTTTTTACTTCCACTCTGTCAGTTATGTCCTTTGATGTATAGATTCCGTAGTCTTCTGCTATATCACTTAGGTCAACTACTACGGCTGGTCCTACTAAGTCTTCCAATGGAATAGCTGCTATGTCTCTTCCATGTGTGCAGAAGTGCAGTGATCCATCAAGGTGAGTTCCTACGTGGTTGGAAGTTGTTATTAATTGTCCATTTGCACCGTTTGATGTAAGTCTTTTGAAGAACTTGATTTGCAATGGCTCATATGTAGGCCATGGTGGTGTTAAGTGACTCAAAGGTTGTGTTAAATCATACATTTTTACATTTTTAAAGAATTCCATTAATACATACCTCCCTAAATTGTCTATTTTAACGTAAGTTCGATAAAGAAAGCATAAATATTATTTCACTCACTGAATGTTTCGAGACAAAGAAATTCTAAACTTGCTGCGGATTGCGTCAAAACTCGCTATGCTCAAACACTTGACGCAATTTTTCCTCCGCTGCGTTAAGAATTTCTAAGTCTCTACACAAGGTTCATTACATAATATCTATACTTTCTTTATTTGTATCGAACTCATGTTATT
>CALGKJ010000073.1 GCA_937930535.1 uncultured Clostridia bacterium | reverse complement strand
CAAAAATAAATCTTAAGATAGAATCCAATACTATGCTGGAGGTTAAGGGGTATAATGTTGTAGGCTTTATTGAGGGAACAGATGAAAAATTAAAGAATGAATATATAGTTATCGGAAGCTCAATAGACTATATCGGAGATGATAAAGAAGTGAGATATCCCGGTGCTACCGCAATAGGGGGTACAGCTTTAGAGCTTGATATAGCACGAGTATTTGCAGAAAAGGAAATAAAACCTAAGAGAAGTATAGTGTTTGCCTTCTGGGATGGCACTGTGTCTGATTATAAAGGATCTGCAAATTTTATAGTTAAGCACTTAAATGATTCAAATATAAAAGTATTTAACATAGATTTGAGGAGTTTTATCAGTAGTAAATCTGATAATATAATTATGGACACAACAAATGTAACGCCTAAAGACAAAACTGTTCAAAACCATATAAAAGTTCTGAAAAAAAGTGCAAAAAGGAATAATGTGGCATTAAGCTATGGTGTTGTTATATCGCCTATAACACAGGATATGAACTATGATAATAAGACGATAGTCATAATGGACAGCTTTGGCAGTGAAAAAATTTTAAAGACATCAGGTGACAGTAGTGATAAAATTGAAGTTAAGAAATTAGGGCGAGTTGGGCAAATGCTTCTAGATGCTGTTATTGAAATAGCATGCAGTGGTTACTAAATTATTGTGATCAGGAGGTGGAATGTTGTGAATAATATAATTGAAGTAAGAAACCTTGTAAAGCAATTTGAGCTAACCAGCAAATTGGGCTTGCAAACCCATTGCGTTAAGGCAGTAAACGGCGTTTCCTTTGATGTACCTGAGGGTGAAACTCTAGGCTTGGTAGGGGAGAGCGGATGCGGCAAAACAACTACCGGCAAGCTTATATTAAGACTTGTAAAGCCAACCTCCGGTGAAATATATCTGGAAGGAAAAGATATAAATAAAATCAGTAAAAAAGAAATGCGCAGAATAAGAAAAGATATACAGGTGGTTTTTCAAAATCCTTATGCAGCATTAGATCCCAAAATGACGGTAGCTGATATTCTATCAGAACCCTTAAGTATACATAGGATTGTTTTTAAATATGATTACGATAAAGAGGTAAAACGACTATTAAATCTTGTAGGTCTAAGTGAAAAGGATGCAAAAAAATTCCCCCATGAGTTTAGCGGAGGACAAAGGCAGCGTATTGGAATAGCAAGAGCTATCGCAACAAGACCCAAGTTTATAATATGTGATGAGCCTGTATCTGCATTAGATGTTTCTGTACAATCTCAAATACTTAATCTGCTAAATGACTTGCAAAAGGAGCTTAAGGTTTCTTATCTATTTATAGCTCACGGTCTGAATGTTATTAGGCATATGTCAGACAAGGTTGGTGTAATGTACTTAGGCAAGATAGTGGAAATTGGAAGGGTGGAAGATATTTTTAATAATCCAATGCATCCCTATACCAAGGTTCTGCTAAATTCTGCTCCTATACCTGATCCCACAATCATCAGAGAACGGCAGGCAATAAAGGGTGAGGTTCCTAGTCCCATTACTCCGCCTTCGGGGTGTTCTTTTCATCCAAGGTGTAATATTGCAATGGAAATATGCAAAAACAAATCCCCCGAGCTAATTAAAATAAATGAAGGACATAAGGCAGCTTGTCATTTTTGTTCTGCTGAATAAATTGACAGCTATATAATATGGGTCAAGGGGTGTTACTATGTATAAATTAGCGAAGAAAACATGTATAAGACTCGTTTCAAGCATTGCAATCTTTATTATTTTTGCTTATATGGTAGTTGCAATATGCTCCATACCTAGAGATTTTACTGTGTCTTTTTCAAAAGGAAAGCTTATATCAAGCTATTCTCTAAAGGATATTTCAACTAAAACCAATACAAATATTACTTCTTTAGTATCTGGAAATCTGACAAATACCTTCAAAGGGAAAAACCAATGGGAAATTTTAACTGAAAAGTTAGGTAAAACCTTGATATTATTGATTAGCGGAATACTTTTAGGAATTGTGCTTGGAATAATTAAAGGAATATTTGACAGCAGAAAGGGGACAATCAAGGATTCTCACTATAAGGTACTATTAACTATTATACCTATGTCATTTCCTGATTTGCTGGTTATTGCTGTATTGCAGGGTATGGCAATATGGCTGAGCAAGCACAATATTACGATATTTAAGGTTGCCGGCCATGGAACGATTAATCATACATTATTACCTATCATAGCATTATCCATACTACCTGCCAGCTATATTGCTAGAGTCACTGCTCTTAGCATTGAAAGCTGCTACAATATGGATTACGTTAAGGTAGCTATGGGCAAAGGATGCAGTAAAACTAGAATACTATGGAATCATGTAATGCGCAATGCTTTAAGCATCATTTCAGAAGGCTTGTCAAGTATTACCTCATTGATAATATGCAATCTGCTGATAGTTGAATTTATGTTTTCATATATGGGTCTGGCAGTTACACTGGTGCAATTTTGTAAGAATAACGATATTAGAGGAATGGTAGTTGTAATTATAATTTTGGGAGCAATTTATTTCATTTTGGACGGAATATTTCAATTTACAAAGAAGTTTGTTTTTCAGTCCTTGAAGGAGGAGAATATATGAAGAAGCTTAATTATCCTCTAGTAATAGGAGCAATAGTATTAGCTTTATTGACCTTGATAAGCATTTATCCTGACAGCTTCGCACAATCCGATCCATATAGTAAGCAAAGGCTGGAATTTATCAGCGATGGTCAGGCTTCCAGGATTATTACTCCACCCATAGCCCCATGTAAGGAATATCCATGGGGAACAGATCATTTAGGAAGAGATTTAAGAAGCCTTATAGTTTATGGCTGCAATACTACAATCATGCTGGCTCTGTCAATTGCTTTAGGCAGGTTATTAATATCACTGCCTCTTGCTATTGCTGCTGCATATAAAAGCAAAACCGCAAGGTGGCTGATAAAGCAATTTAATATACTTTTCAGTGCTTTTCCGCTGCTGATTCTTGTATTACTTTTATCAAGAATAAAACTTTTTGCCGATATATCCAGCAGTCAATGGAATGCAATGGGCTTGCTGCTAGCTGTATTAGGCTGGAGCAAAATGGCGTATATGCTGATGGAGAAGGTAAAAGGAGTACTGGATCAGGATTTTATAGAAGGTGAGATAGCAATTGGTAAAAGCAAGTGGGAAATTGCAATTCAAAATATTATACCTCATATTATTCCATCAATTATAGTACTGTTTTTTTTAGAAGTTGCAATGGTATTACTTATAATGGCACAAATTGGAGTATTTAGTATTGTACTTGGAGGAGGCTATTATGGAGGATTTTTTGGTGAATTGAAGGTTCCACTTCAATTTGATTGGGCAAATCTGTTATCAATGGCTAATATTCATCTAGGAGCTGGCAAGCTTTGGTTGGTAATTTACCCGGTTCTTGCATTTGCTGTCAGCATTATTGGCTTCAACCTCTTTGGAGAAGGTTTAAGAATAGAATTTGATAAAATAAATTCTAAAATTATAACTCTTATCAGGAAAATTCCATCAACAGTTTCACCAGTAAGGTTTGTATATGAGATTAAGAATTTTACAGTATATAAGTCTAGTGTAATAAAAAAAGCTTTGTGCTGCTGTATAGTTTTATTGCTTGTTTTTTTTCCTCAGTATAAAAATCCATACAGATTCAGTTCGGCAACAGCATTTAATATGCTTGAGGAGCTAAGTGATGAGAAATATGAGGGCAGACTGGCGGGCAGTGAAAATAGTAAAAAGGCAGGACATTACATAGCTGAAAAGCTAAAGGAATACGGAATCGAACCCTATGAAGGAAGCTATTTTCATTCATATAATATAATAGAGTCCTATAATGTTAAAAGTGCAGAGGTAGTAATAAAAGATAAAGATTCAAAAGTAATTAAACTAGATTATAGAAATGACTATTTAGTTACAAGTATAATGCCCGTAAAAGGCACTTATGACTTGACCTATGTGACTCCTAAGGAAATTGAAGCAGCACGTTTAGCGACTATAAATTGGAGTGATAAAGTACTTTTAGTTGATGTTAGAGGGAAAAGTGAAACCGAGTTCATTCAAATTCGTAATAGATTAGGCTGGACTAGACCCAAAGGGATAGTATTTGTAGAAAGCTGGTTAAGCAGAGATGATTACTATAAATACCCAAGGGCAAACAAATATTTTAACGAGTCTTTTGTAGTAATGCTTTCTTCAAATATGGGAAATGACATAATGAAGCTGGAAGAACCTAAAATAACTATAAACGTAGATACCGAAGTATATAATGACATTACTGGAACAAATGTAATAGGAGTCATAAAAGGTAGTGAAACAGCTTCAGCTTCAGAATATGTAATACTGGGAAGCTCATTGGATTATATCGGTGACGATAAAGAAAAACGTTACCCTGGTGCATCTGCGGCAGGCGGAGCTGCACTAGAGTTAGAAATTGCCAGAGTTATAAAGGAAAGTGGTATAATCCCTCAAAAAACTATCATATTTGCTTTTTGGGACGGAACCTACTCCAGTGACAGAGGCTCAAGAAGCTTTGTCAGCAATTATATAAATACCTCTAATAAATATTTTTATATGGATTTAAAAAGCTTTATCAATAAAACTGCCAATAAGTTAATAATGGATACTTCTAATGTGCTTCCAAAGGACAAAATAGCACAAGATGCAATAAAAGCCTTGAAAAAGAATGCCCATAATAATGATATAGACCTTATATTTGGCAGGGTATACTCTCCTATGAGGGAAGACTTTATGACCGGCAATAGAGCTGTGGTAGTAATAGATAGCCTAGAGGAGGGCGGCAGGTACATGACTCCATACGATGATTTGTCTAGTATTGATAAGGTTAAATATGGAAAAGTTGGTCAGATGATTACGGACACTATTATGGATATCACATTTGGAGGAATAAAAAAATGAAGGGTTTATTAGAAATCAAGGATTTAAAAACTTATTTTTATCTGGATAAACAAGCAGTAAAAGCTGTAGATGGAGTATCCTTCCATATTAATAGAAATGAGACCTTGGCAATCGTAGGAGAATCTGGCAGCGGCAAAAGCGTAACAGCTCTTTCGATTATGAGATTGATAGAGACCCCAGGCAAAATTATTAGCGGAGAAATACATTTTAATAATGTAAATATTGCAAAGCTATCATCAAAGCAGATGACAATGCTTCGAGGCAATAGAATTTCTATGATTTATCAAGACCCTATGCAATCTTTGAATCCTGCAATTTCAGTAGGTGAGCAAATAAGAGAGGCTTTAATAATCCACAAAGCCGTACCTAGAAAGGAATCTAAAAAAAGAGCTTTGGAGCTAATGAGCTTGGTAAGCATTCCAGAGGCACAGCATAGATATAAGGATATACAATCAAAATTCAGCGGGGGTATGAGGCAGAGAATTATGACTGCGATGGCTATAGCCTGCAATCCAGATCTGCTTATAGCTGATGAGCCTACAACCGCCTTGGATGTTACGATACAATCAGAAATAATGGATCTTTTAAAATCTCTTAAACAGCAGCTAAGCATGTCAATGCTTTTAATAACACATGACCTTGGAATAGTAGCTGAGAATGCAGATAGAGTAATAATAATGTATTGCGGCAAAATAATGGAGGAAGCAAATGTTAGGGATTTATTTGAAAGACCAAAGCATCCTTATACTATAGGGCTGATGAAGTGCATTCCACGAATCCAAGATAATGTTGATGTTCTGTATTCTATACCCGGATATATCCCCAATGCATCGCAATATTCAGAGGCTTGCAGATTTCACGAACGCTGTGAAAAGGCTATGGATATTTGCAGACAAAAAGAACCGGAATTGATAGAAATTGAAGAGGGACACAAGGTTAGATGCTGGCTGTATTGCAATAAATAAGATTAAATGAGTTATATAGCTTACATATACAGGGAAGTAATTATAAAACTTAATTTATTCATGTACTGGTTATTGCTTCCCTTCTAGGTTTTCAGCTTGGAATAATCTAAGTCTTAAGCTAAAACCCTATAGCTCTATAGCTCATTTTTTTATTTAACTATGAAGGATAAATATGTTTTATAAAGAATATATAACTGACATAGTAAAAAATGTATATCTAATTAACTGTAACTCAAAGGAGTTGAAATATATGGAAAATAGAAAAAGAATATCTGTAAAAATCTTTGGAAATGAGTATGTAATGCTAGGGAATGACTCAGAGGAATATGTAAAAGGGCTGGCAGAGAAGGTAGACAGTATCATGAAGGAAATAGCGAGAAGCAACAGTAAATACAGTCCTACCATGGTTGCTGTACTAACAGCTCTCAACCTCTCTGATGTATTGTACAAGACACAGCAAGAGCTTTCGGAAACAGCCGACAAATTAGAGGCTCTGCAAACAGAAATGCAAAGACCATTTGAAGAGGTAAGTATGTTGACACAGGAATTAGAAGCAATAAAGGAACAATATTCAAAAATGCAAGGCGACTATACCAGGACACAAATTGAGTTTGGTAAGATAAATAGAGAATGGGTCAAGGCTCAGGATGAAATGAAGGATATTAAATGTGAGCTTGATGTATCAAAGGAAACTATTACCGATCTGCAAAATAAATTATTTGATAATCAGATAGAACTACTTAAAGCTAAAAAAGAACTGGATGAATTGAGACCAAAGAAAAATATCCCGCAACATACCAATAATCAAAATAATAAAAAGAATAAGAATAGTTAATATGAAGCTGGAAAAAATATTATTATTTACAAGCAGTAAATATAAAAGCACAAACTTATAAGTGCTTTTATAAAGTATGCTTATTAATATCTAACAGTTGTTTTTGAGGACGTGAATAAATGAGAAAAATTGAATTACTGGCACCAGCAGGGAGCTTTGATTCATTGGTAGCTGCGGTTGAAAGCGGAGCAGATGCTGTTTATGTTGGCGGAAGCAAATTTAATGCAAGAGCATTTGCTGATAATTTTGATGCAGATACCCTTAAAAAAGCCGTAGAATACGCACATATCAGAGGTGTCAGGGTATACGTTACAGTGAATATATTAGTTGCTGAAAGTGAAATAAAAGAGATAATAGACTATATTGGATTTTTATATTCAATAGATGTGGATGCTGTTATAGTACAGGACATAGCACTAATAAAAATAATAAATGAAAATTATCCCGACTTTGAAATCCATTGCAGTACGCAAATGACGGTGCATAATTCAGATGGTGCTATTGCTTATGCCAATATGAAAGTAAAAAGAATAGTTCTGGCTAGAGAGCTGACACTTAAGGAAATAACACAGATAGTAAAGAAATCGGGAATTGAAATAGAAGTATTTATTCATGGAGCACTATGTGTAAGCTACTCTGGACAGTGTCTTATGAGCAGTATGATTGGCGGACGCAGCGGCAACAGGGGCAGGTGTGCGCAGCCTTGCAGAAAAAAATACTCATTTTTTGACATCAATAAAAATATGCCTTTAAATGAGTTGAGTAAAAAACATCTTATTAGCACCCGTGACTTAAATACCCTTAAAAGACTGGAAGAAGTAATAGCTTCTGGAGTCACTTCTTTAAAAATAGAAGGCAGGATGAAAAGACCCGAATATGTGGCAGTTGTAATAAAAAACTATAGACAGGCAATAGATAAAATACTTGAAGGAAATAAAAACTATGCTGATAATAATGCACAATATGAATTAAAAAGCGTTTTCAATAGAGAGTTTACGGAAGGCTATATTTTTAACAAAAAAAATAATGAAATAGTCAGTATCAATAGACCAGATAACAGAGGAATTTCTATAGGCAGAGTTATAAGCAAACGTGGAAATATTATTTCTGTTTTAGTAGAAGAAAATTTTATCAGTGACGGAGATGCCATAGAAATTATAGATAAAAACGGTA
>CALGKJ010000072.1 GCA_937930535.1 uncultured Clostridia bacterium | reverse complement strand
TTAATCTTGACTTTCCGCTTTCGCTTCTTAGTCTCGATTTAACTCCTTAGAAAGGAGGTGATCCAGCCGCACCTTCCGATACGGCTACCTTGTTACGACTTCACCCCAGTCATTGGCTTCACCTTCGACAGCTCTCTCCTTTCGGTTAAGTCACTGGCTTCGGGTGCTTCCAACTCCCATGGTGTGACGGGCGGTGTGTACAAGGCCCGGGAACGTATTCACCGCGACATTCTGATTCGCGATTACTAGCAACTCCAACTTCATGTAGGCGAGTTTCAGCCTACAATCCGAACTGGGGGTACTTTTCAGGGATTTGCTTGCTATCGCTAGCTTGCTTCCCGTTGTTATACCCATTGTAGCACGTGTGTAGCCCAGAACATAAGGGGCATGATGATTTGACGTCATCCCCACCTTCCTCCGAGTTATCCCCGGCAGTCTCATTAGAGTGCCCAACTTAATGATGGCAACTAACAATAAGGGTTGCGCTCGTTGCGGGACTTAACCCAACATCTCACGACACGAGCTGACGACAACCATGCACCACCTGTCTTCCTGCCCCGAAGGGCTTCATGATATTACTCACTATTCAGGAGATGTCAAGTTCTGGTAAGGTTCTTCGCGTTGCTTCGAATTAAACCACATGCTCCGCTGCTTGTGCGGGCCCCCGTCAATTCCTTTGAGTTTCAACCTTGCGGCCGTACTCCCCAGGCGGGATACTTATTGCGTTAACTGCGGCACGGAAGGGGTCGATACCTCCCACACCTAGTATCCATCGTTTACAGCGTGGACTACCAGGGTATCTAATCCTGTTTGCTCCCCACGCTTTCGCGCCTCAGCGTCAGTTACAGTCCAGAAAGTCGCCTTCGCCACTGGTGTTCCTCCTAATCTCTACGCATTTCACCGCTACACTAGGAATTCCACTTTCCTCTCCTGCACTCTAGCATCCCAGTTTCAAATGCATGCCCGAAGTTGAGCCTCGGGTTTTCACATCTGACTTAAGACGCCGCCTACGCGCCCTTTACGCCCAATAATTCCGGACAACGCTTGCCACCTACGTATTACCGCGGCTGCTGGCACGTAGTTAGCCGTGGCTTCCTCCTTGGGTACCGTCATTTTTTTCGTCCCCAAAGACAGGAGTTTACAATCCGAAGACCTTCTTCCTCCACGCGGCGTTGCTGCATCAGGCTTTCGCCCATTGTGCAATATTCCCCACTGCTGCCTCCCGTAGGAGTCTGGACCGTGTCTCAGTTCCAGTGTGGCCGATCACCCTCTCAGGTCGGCTACTGATCGTCGCCTTGGTGAGCCATTACCTCACCAACTAGCTAATCAGACGCGGGCCCATCCTTAAGCGGATTTCTCCTTTAATCGTTGCTTCATGTGAAGCTACGACATCATGCGGTATTAGCACGAATTTCTCCGTGTTATCCCCCTCTTAAGGGCAGGTTGCCCACGCGTTACTCACCCGTCCGCCGCTAAGATCAGTATCCAGTAAACTTTCAACCAATCTCCGCTCGACTTGCATGTGTTAGGCACGCCGCCAGCGTTCGTCCTGAGCCAGGATCAAACTCTTAAGTTAAATATATTACACTTTGTTTCCAAAGTATCTAACCAATTATTTGTCCTAAACTCAAATTTATTGACATTAGAATTATTATCTCTTACACTGTTTAGTTTTCAAAGACCATCTTTGTCTTGGGTCGTTTGTTTGTCGACCGCCGACTTTTACTATGTTATCATATTCTGTTTTCGTTGTCAACATAGTATTTTTTTCTTATTTTGTTATTTTCTATGTCCATCTCTCGACGACAATTATTAGTTTATCATAAAGTTTATAATAAGTAAAGATGCAAATTATGAGATTTTTAATTTTTTTATCATTATTATATAGCACTAAAATTGTTATTAAGATTCAATGTGAGCAAAGTCTTATCTTTTCAGATTCAACTTTGCCCCAGCTTTACTTATACATTAGCAATTTTAAAACTCAAAATGCCTTTTGTTAAGGGTTGCTAATCTAAAACTATATTTGTGTACTTTCACTATCATTTAAGTTGTATATTGTGCTGTCTCCGTTGTAAACCATAAGATTAATAAGCTTGTTGTCCTGTCCGAACATTTCTTCTACCTTATCGCATACTGCTTGCTGATTCTTTTCTGAAATGTTGTTTATAGATAGAAAGAATATATCCTTGTGGGTTTCTGTATATCCTACAATTACATTACCATTATATCCGCCGGCTAATCCTTCTCCATCATCGTATGTCAGATATCTTACTTCAATATTATCGTACTTTTCAGGATTTGATATTATGACTCTATCCTTATTAAATTCAATATTGTTTATCATTTATGCCTCCTATACTGCCTTAAGCTTCTCCGCATCTTTTCAACAGATCTTCCCACTTGTTGTCAATGTCCTTTTGAAGCTCTTCAATTAAATGCAGGTTCTGTTTGTGGAATAAGTGCTTAAACCTTCCTTGAGTTTTCAGGTAATCTTCTACTGGCAGCTTCTTTTTAGGTTTATAGTTCAGTTTCCATACTCCTTCTTCTATTTCATATACAGGCCAAATACAAGTATCCATAGCAAGCTTGCAGATTTGCATTAGGTTTGGAGTATCATATCTCCAGCCTCTTGGACATGGAGCAAATACATTCATAAAGGCAGGTCCTTTTGTATATATTGCCTTATGTGCTTTCTCGTGGATATCCTTAAAGTTCGCTGTTAGTGTTGTTTGTGCAACATATGGAATTCCATGGGCTGCCATAACATAGGTTAAGTTCTTTTTATATTGCTGCTTTCCTGGCAGTACTGTACCTTGAGGACTTGTAGTTGTATCGGCGTATTTAGGTGTGCTTGATGATCTTTGAATGCCGGTATTCATATATGCCTCATTATCATAGCATACATAAACCATGTCATGGCCTCTTTCCATAGCTCCTGATAAGGATTGAAGTCCTATGTCGTAAGTTCCTCCATCTCCTCCAAAAGCAATAAACTTATAGGTTTCGTCTATTTTTCCCTTTCTTTTCCACGCTGCATAGGCTGCCTCTGCTCCGCTTATTGTAGCTCCTGCGTTTTCAAAGGCACTGTGGATGAAGGAGTCCTTCCATGCTGTGTATGGATACAGAAATGTAGATACTTCCAAGCATCCGGTTGCAGCACCACATACAACGTGATCTTCTGGGTCTAGTGCTCTTAGTATTGCTCTTACTGCAACGGGAGCACCACAGCCGGCACACATTCTATGTCCGCCCGTTATGCGCTCAGGTCTGTTCATTATTTCTTTTAAGCTGTAAGCCATATAATTTTCCTCCTTTCTATTGTCTTACTCCAATGTATCTGTATGTTTCTCCTATATTACCTGTTTTGCTAATATCACTTAACTGTGAGTATACTGTTTCTATGTCGTCTGCTTTTACGTCTCTTCCACCTAAGCCGTATATATAATTCACTATTTTAATACCGTCTGCCGTTCCATATAATGTGGATTTGATTTCTGCAAATAGTGGTCCTCCCACTGCTGAAAAACTTTCGGCTTTATCCATTACGGCAAGTGCCTTAATGTGTTTAAGTGCATTGGCGATTTCTTCTGCTGGAAATGGTCTGAATACTCTTATTTTGAGAAGACCTGCTTTTACTCCATTAGCTCTTAGCTTATCTACTACTGTTTTTGCAGTGCCTGCTGTTGAGTTTATAATAACTAATGCAATTTCGGCATCATTTAGTTTGTATTCTTCAAATAAATCATATTTTCTGCCTGTAAGCTTTTCAAATTCTCTTGCTACTTCCAGTATTATTTTTTTAGAATTTTTCATTGCCTCTGCCTGTTGTCTCTTGTGTTCAAAATAGTAAGCTGGCAGGTCTAATGGTCCTACTCCTATAGGCTCCTTGGAGTTTAGCATGTAATGATCAGGTTCGTATTCTCCAATAAAGCTTTTTACTTTATCGTCTTCCAGAAGCTCAATATTTTCTACTGCGTGGCTGGTTATAAATCCGTCCTGACATACCATTACAGGCAGCATTATATCATCATGCTCGCCTATTCTTAATGCTTGGATAAAATTGTCATAAGCTTCCTGATTGTTTTCACTATATAATTGTATCCAGCCTGAGTCCCTAGCGCCCATGGAGTCACTGTGATCGTTATGAATATTGATGGGTCCAGATAAGGCTCTATTTACACATGCCATTGTTATAGGTAATCTGGAGGATGCTGCTATGTATAGCATTTCCCACATTAAAGCTAAACCATTGGCGGAGGTTGCTGTCATTGCTCTTCCTCCTGCGGCGGCAGCTCCTATGCAGGCTGACATAGCACTATGCTCCGACTCTACAGCGACAAACTCAGTATCTACCTCACCGTTTGCAACAAACTGGGAAAAATACTGAGGAATCTCCGTGGATGGAGTTATCGGAAATGCTGCAACTACATCCGGGTTTATCTGTCTCATTGCCACCGCCATGGCTTCATTTCCTGATAATCTTTCTCTTATAGCCATTGTTATACCTCCTAATCCTCTTCCTTTACAAAGGTTATTGCGTCAAATGGACATACCTCCACACATACGCCGCATCCTTTACAGTGATCATAATCATAATCCAGTCTTTTGCTGTCTTTTACTGGAATTGACATATCAGGGCATGTAGGCGGACATAACATGCATTGGGTACATTTTTCAATTATCCATATGGGTTTCATGGCACGCCAATCTCCTGTCTTGAAATCCTCGGCATTGCCAGCATCAAATATCATTCCGCCAGGGGTTATTTCCTTCCATTTAACATCAGGGGTCATAGGCTTGGTATTTTTATTTCTCATAGTCCCTGCACCTCCTGCATTGCTCTTTCAATAGCTTTCATGTTTCCTTCTATTACTTCGGGTTTTGTAGCAAATTTATGTTGGAATGACGATTTAGCATCTTCCATAAATTCATCTTCTTTCATTATTCCGCTAACTCTTACTACAGCTCCAAGCATGGGTGTATTAGGAAAGTATTTGCCTAATGCGTCTTCTGATATTTTTCTTGCGTTTACTGTGCAGACCTTTCCATTATAGCCTTTTAGATATTTCTTTACTTGTTCGGGTGTCTTTTCGGTGTTAATAATGATAGCTCCATTTTCTTTCAGTCCGGCAGTTACGTCTATTGAGGTTAGCAATGTCTCGTCAACAACAACTACATAGTCAGGCTCATAGATGTTAGAATGTATTAGTATTCTTTCATCACTTATTCTGTTGTATGCAGTAATAGGTGCCCCCATTCTTTCTGGTCCATACTCTGGAAAGCCTTGAATGTATTTTCCTGTATTAAAGGCTGCATCTGCTAAGAGCAGGGCTGCTGTTTTTGTTCCCTGTCCTCCTCGTCCATGCCAACGGATTTCTACTAGGTTTGCCATTTATTTTCCTCCCTCCAAATTACTTCAAATATTGTATCTGTAGATAACCAACTCTAAAATTCAATTTTGAAGTTGTTTCTCTTTAGTATATTTTGCACAGTTTTAGTTTTTTTATAAATTTCTATTTCATTAAAAAATAATTTTTCACTTTTTCTTATTAATTTTCAAAAAATTAAAAACGCTGCATCATTCGATGCAACGTTTTATGTTATTTACAACTTAGTTTTGTCCAGCCATTCTCTTATATGTTTCGTATTTTTCTTTTGCTTCTCTTTCAGCTTTAGCGAACAGCTCTTCAGCTACTTCTGGGAAAGCTTTCATAAGTGAAGTATATCTTACTTGATCCATTATGAACTTTCTGAAGCTTTCTGTTGGTTCTTTTGAATCTAGTACAAATGGGTTTTTGCCTTCTTCTTTCAGCATTGGGTTGTATCTGTATAAGTGCCAGTAACCGCACTTAACTGCATCTTCAGTGTTAGCTTGAGTTCTTCCCATTCCTTCTTTCAAGCCGTGATTGATACATGGAGCATAAGCTATTATGATGGATGGTCCGTTGTAGCTTTCTGCTTCTTGTATAGCTTTCATGAATTGGTTTTTGTCAGCTCCCATACCTACTTGCGCAACATATACATAACCGTAAGTAGCTGCTATCATTCCAAGGTCTTTCTTCTTCACTCTCTTACCGGAAGCTGCAAATTGAGCAACTGCTCCTACTGGAGTAGCCTTGGAGGATTGTCCGCCTGTATTTGAGTAAACTTCTGTATCAAATACAAGTACGTTTATGTTTTCGCCGGATGCTAATACGTGATCTAAGCCGCCGAAGCCGATGTCATAAGCCCATCCGTCTCCGCCAACAATCCATACTGATTTCTTTATCAGATAATCTTTCTTTTCAGCTATTTCATTAACTAATGCTTTTGCCTTATTACACTTTAATTCAGCTCCAAGTAATGGAAGTATCTTTGCAGTTGCTTCCTTGCTTGCGTCAGCGTCTTCTTTACCGTCTAACCAAGCTTTGAAGGCTTCTTTAAAGTTTTCTGGCATATCTAGTGTAAGAGCTTCAGTCATTATATCAGCAAGTCTGCTTCTGATTTGCTTGATACCTACTGCCATACCATAGCCGTACTCAGCATTGTCCTCGAACAGGGAGTTAGCCCATGCTGGACCTTTGCCTTCTGCGTTTTTGCAGTATGGTGTTGCTGGTGCTGATGCACCCCAGATGGATGAACAGCCTGTAGCGTTAGCTATTATCATTCTGTCTCCATATAATTGAGTTATAACTTTTGCATATGGAGTTTCTCCACATCCCATACATGCTCCTGAGAACTCAAGTAATGGTTGTGCAAATTGGCTTCCTTTAACTGTGTTTAATGGCATTAATTTATCTCTTACTGGAATTGTCATAGCATAGTTCCAGTTTGGTATTTCTACTTCTGTTTGTGTTTCAAGTACTTTCATTTCTAATGCTTTTTGCTTGGATGGACAGATGTCAGCGCAGTTTCCGCAGCCTGTACAATCCATTGGGCTTACTTGCATTCTGTATGATAAGCCTTCAAGTCCCTTGCCGATAGCTTTTTTAGCTTGGAAGGATTCTGGAGCTTTGGCAAGTTCTTCGTCGTTAACAAGTATAGGTCTGATTGCAGCGTGCGGACATACAAATGCACATTGGTTACATTGTATACATTTGTCCATTTGCCATTCTGGAACATTTACTGCTATACCGCGTTTTTCGTATGCTGATGTTCCCATTGGGAATGTACCGTCTTCAGTACCTACGAAAGTACTTACTGGTAATGCATTACCTTCTTGTCTGTTCATAGGAATGAGTACGTTCTTTATAAAGTCTGGAGCGTCGATTGCTGCTGCTGCTTCTTCTGTAGCATTGCTCCATGATGCAGGTATTTCAACTTTTACAAGTGCTTCTATACCTCTATCAACAGCTTTGTAGTTCATGTTGATAATTTTTTCACCTTTATTGCCATAGGATGCTTCGATTGCTTCCTTTAGATATTTAACAGCATCGTCTAATGAAATAACTTGAGCCAGCTTAAAGAATGCTGATTGCATTATCATGTTGATTCTGTTGCCTAAGCCTATTTCTACTGCTATATCAGTAGCGTTGATTATATAGAAGTTTATGTTATTGTCTGCAAGATATTTTTTCATATTTGCAGGCAGCTTTTCTTCTAATTCTGCTGGTGTCCATCTACAGTTAAGAACGAAAGTTCCGCCCTTCTTTAAGCCTTTAAGCAAATCATATTGATTTACGTATGCTTGGTTATGACAAGCTACATAATCAGCTTCGTCAATCAGATATGTTGCTCTGATTGGCTTCTTACCAAATCTTAAGTGAGATATGGTTACGCCGCCGGATTTCTTTGAGTCATATGAGAAGTAACCTTGTGCATACAGCTCAGTCTTGTCACCGATTATTTTTATAGCGTTTTTGTTAGCTCCTACTGTACCGTCTGAGCCAAGACCCCAGAATTTACATCTTATGGTTCCTTCTGTCGCTACATTGATTTCTTCTTTAACTTCAAGGGATAGGTTAGTAACATCGTCAACTATACCTACTGTGAAGCCGTTTTTAGGATTTGCTGCTTTTAAATTGTCATAAACAGCTTTAACTTGTGATGGAGTTGTATCCTTTGATCCTAATCCGTATCTTCCGCCGATTATCATAGGAGCATTTTCCTTGTTGTAGAACATTGATCTTACGTCAAGGTATAATGGCTCGCCAATAGCTCCTGGCTCTTTAGTTCTGTCCAGTACGCAGATTCTCTTTACGGATTTTGGCAATACGTCAAAGAAGTATTTTTCGGAGAATGGTCTATATAAATGTACTTTAACTAGACCAACCTTTTCGCCTCTAGCATTTAGGTAATCTATTGTTTCTTCGATGGATTCTGTTATTGAACCCATTGCAATTATTATATTTTCTGCATCTGGAGCACCGTAGTAGTTGAATGGCTTGTACTCTCTGCCAGTTATTTTGCTTATTTCTGCCATGTATGAAGCAACTATTTCAGGTACTCTGTCATAGAATCTGTTGCTTGCTTCTTTAGCTTGGAAGAATATATCTGGGTTTTGAGCTGTACCTCTTGTTACTGGATGCTCTGGATTTAATGCTCTGTTTCTGAATTCGTTTAGTGCTTCTTTGTCAAGAAGTCTTTCTAAATCTGCATAATCCATTACTTCAACCTTTTGTACTTCTGCTGATGTTCTGAAGCCATCAAAGAAATGCAGGAAAGGTACTCTTGATTTAATTGCAGCAAGATGAGCTATCCCGCCAAGATCCATTACTTCTTGTACTGAACCTGAAGCAAGTAGTGCAAATCCTGTTTGTCTTGTAGCCATAACGTCAGAGTGATCACCGAATATTGATAATGCATGACCTGCAACTGCACGAGCTGATACGTGGAATACGCCTGGAAGCAGTTCGCCTGCTATCTTATACATATTAGGTATCATAAGCAGTAAGCCTTGTGAAGCTGTGAAAGTAGTTGTCAGTGCACCTGCTTGTAATGAGCCGTGTACTGCACCTGCTGCGCCAGCTTCTGATTGCATTTCAACAACCTTAACCTGCTGACCAAAAATGTTCTTTTGTCCATTGGCTGCCCATTCATCAACATTTTCTGCCATTGTTGATGAAGGTGTGATTGGATATATCGCAGCTACATCTGTAAACGCATAGGAGACGTGAGAGGCTGCGGCATTCCCATCCATAGTTTTCATTTTTTTCGCCATGATGAGACCTCCTAAAATATAAAAATAATTAATCACATCAACCATAACTATGTTATGTACCATTGTAAGTTGCATAATATACCTATGTCTGATATGTGTGTTGGTTATTTTGTAACTTAGTAAGTTTCAAAATAAAAAATTAACAATTTATCATATTTAGTATATTAGACATTGGCAAGAATGTCAAATTCCTTAGAGATTTTCATAAAAATTACCCCTGCCGTTTAAGCAAACAACAGCAGGGGTTTCAGTCAATATTTCATATAACTAGAATTTAATTTTTTTAATTTGTATATTATTTAACAAACTTTTAACAATGTAAACTTAAATAAATCTTGCTTCATGAAACTTTTCTACAAGATATAATTACATAATTAATCTCACAACTATAAGAAGTATTACCCCTGGCACTCCTAGAAGTCCTGCCACCAGTGCCGTTATTGGGTTTATGCCTATATTAAAGTTAAAGCTTTGACCTATAAAGTTAATAGCAAAAAGCACGGCTGCACCTATTATTCCGTTTATTACAAGCTTGACTATTAATTTTATAGGTAAAACCAATAGCATTCCTATTATGTATACTGCTCCTATTGCTAAGAAAACCGCAAGTATGGAATAAACATCGACTTGTGGCAATGAACTCCCCCCTATTAATGCTGTCATGTACTAAAATACAACTTGGTTCTTATACAGCTTATCTTTTGTATATTATATTGCCAGATATATGTATTTATTACTGTGGCTTTATAGTTGAGAGGATTTTAAGATATCAACATAAATTCCTTTGTCCTTGGCTTTCTTTATTAAAAAGGCGTATCTGGATTTAGCCGCTTCCATCCTATATATAGCATGATCGATCAGCTCTGGTTCAATTACGTTATCAAAAAAGTTTTGAGCATCCTGCATTTCATCCTTGGCTATATTAATTGTATGAAGAATCTCATCGCCAGTGTTATTGATATTAGTATCAGTTCCTTGAAATAATAGCTTTAATAAATTATTGGCTTTTCTAGGTCGTTTTGAATTTCTTGTTACTAAATTTGTCGTCAAGCTAATACACCTCCAGATATATTAGGGACCTTTGTTCTTTAAGAACCTTTATCCCTTTACAATTACATATTTCTTCTTTTAGTTATAATTTGTCCAATTATTACTAAATTTATGCAGGTGTACAGCTTAATATACGTATAATTTAACGTGAGTTCGATAAAGAAAAAAGTATGGTATCCCATTTATAGTGTGATACCATACTTTTTATATTTCTCTTCTGCCTTCCAATGCTTTCATTAAGGTTACTTCGTCTGCATATTCAAGATCTCCGCCTACGGGGATTCCGTGTGCAATACGGGTGACTCTTATGCCCAGGGGCTTTATGAGTCTTGATATATACATTGCGGTAGCTTCTCCTTCAATGTTTGGATTGGTAGCCAGTATTACTTCCTTTATATCTTCTTCCCCTAACCTTTTTAACAGTTCTTTTATCCTGATATTTTCAGGTCCTATTCCTTCCATAGGGGAAATAGCTCCATGGAGAACGTGATATAACCCTTTAAATTCCCGGGTTTTTTCCATTGCAATAACGTCTCTTGCATCCTCAACTACGCATATACTGGCTGGGTCTCTCTTTTCGTTGGAGCAAATATTGCATATCTCATTATCGGTTATATTGCAGCATTTTGTGCAGTATTTTATGCTCCTTTTGGCTGTAACTATTGCCTTTGCCAACTGCTCCACGTCTCCGCCAGACATATCCAGTATATGAAATGCCAGCCTTTGGGCTGTTTTGCTGCCAACTCCGGGAAGCTTTGATAATTCTTCAATCAATCTAGCTATAGGAGCTGCATAGTAGTTCATTAGAATAATCCTCCGGGAAGGTTAAGCCCTCCTGTGATCTTACCCATTTCCTTGTTAACCATTTCGTCAGCCATTCTAATTGCTTCATTTACTGCTGCCATAATCAAGTCTTGAAGCATTTCTAAATCTTCGGGATCAACTACCTCGGGCTTTATTGTAATTGATGCTATTTGCTTTTTGCCGGTAGCAACAACTGTAACTGCACCGCCGCCTGCGCTTGCTTCTACTTGTCTTTGTTCTACTTCCTCTTGAAGCTTCATCATGTCCTTTTGCATTTTTTGCACTTGCTTCATCATGTTATTCATGTTACCCATTCCTGGGAATCCACCTTTTGCCATTATATATACCTCCTTAAAATTAACTTCCAGCCGTAATAAGCTTTGAAGTGTTATTTGTATAACTAAACTCAACGTGTTCATGGGCGAAAGCTTGAGATCCACGAAGCAGTGAAGAAACAAAGTTTCTTCTAAATTCTTGGCTCCGCCAAGAATAATTATACTATTCTTCCAGTATTACTTCAACTTTGTCTTCACCCGCAAATTGTTTTGCTGCTGCTATAATGTCTATTTTATCTTCAATACCAATATCGTCTAAGGCTTCTTCTTCAAAAACACATTTCAGTTTTACTGCTTCACCGAAGTACTCTGATGCTACTGCTTCTACCTCAATCCGTACACTTGTAACCTCTAAGGCTTCCTTGCAGAATACGTCCTCTTTAGAATAGGATAGTACCATAAGTCCATTTTCATACCTTACCGGCTTTGCAAGTACAAGATAAGTTCTCAGCTTAATCTTGCCTTTGTTTTTTAACTCCTGTATAAAGCCGCTCCATTTTTTCGTGATTTCGCTTATGTCTGCATTGTCTTTAAGCTTCGGTTTGTTTGGCTGCGCTTGCTTAGGCTGCTTTTGATCCTTTATATTGCTTTTAGTCTCAAAGGTTACGGCTGATTCACTAATGGGAATCAACATATTACCTTTGCTGATTGATTCCTCCAGTTTTGCAAGTCTTGCTAAAATTCCGTCCATTCCATTATCATTTACAGTATTGCACATTTTTACTATAGCAATCTCAAGTAAGGTTCTTGGGTATGATGACCATTTGGTTTCGTTTTCTAAATCTGATAATATACTTATACATCTTATAATATTTTCCTTAGTGCAGCTTTGTGCATAGTTTTTTAATATTTCTATGCCTTCCGGGGACATATCTATTACTTCCTCTGCTTTGTCTACGACCTTTGTCATTAGAACATTTCTGTAGTGAAGTGTCAGGTCTCTTATAAACTGGTTTATGTCCTTTCCACCTGCTGCAAGCTCATTTATAAGCACCATTGCTCTGCCGGCGTCACCGCCTAATACCGCTTCTCCAATGCCGAATATAAATTCATCATTGACTATTCCCAGTACCTCCAGCACCTCGCTGTGAGTTATTTTCTTACTCTCCAATACTGTGCATTGATCCAATATGCTTAAGGCATCTCTCATGGCTCCGTCTGAATTTCTGGCTATAAGTCTTATTGCCGCTTCCTCTATATCCAGCCCTTCTTTGCCGCAAATAAAGTTTATCCGGCTTATGATATTGTCTATACTTATTCTCTTGAAATCAAACCTTTGGCATCTGGATAGTATCGTAGCCGGAAGCTTATGTGGTTCTGTTGTAGCAAGTATAAACAGTACATAGTCCGGGGGTTCTTCCAAGGTTTTTAAAAGGGCATTGAAGGCTTCATTGGTCAGCATGTGAACTTCGTCAATTATATAAACCTTATATTTCCCCAGTGTTGGAGTAAATTTTATTGCTTCTCTAAGATTTCTAATGTCGTCAATACCTCTGTTGGAGGCTGCATCTATTTCAAAAACATCTATGGAGTTGCCCTGATTTATACTAATGCAGCTTTCACAGGAGTTACAGGGATTATATCCTTCTGGCTTTTTACAGTTTACTGCCTTAGCCAGCAGCTTTGCTGTACTGGTCTTACCCGTCCCCCTTGTTCCGCAAAAAAGGTATGCATGGGAGATTTTATTTCCGAGTATTTCATTTTTAAGTGTAATAGTTACCTGTTCCTGACCATATACATCATCAAAGGATTTTGGTCTCCATTTTCTATATAAAGCGGTATACATGCATTCACCTCCGGGATATCTGTTCTGCTTATATTTTAAATTTAAAAAAAGTCAATTTCCTCGTTATTATAAATCTTTTCTATTATATCAGATTTCATTAGAAAGGCCCGTTCAAAAATATCTACTATTTTAGGGTCAAACTGCGTTCCTCTGTTTGCTGCTATCTCGTCTATTCCCTGTCTTATGCTCCTTGCTTTTTTGTAGGAGCGTTCTGAGGTAATGGCATCAAATGCATCTGCTATGCTGATTATGGCAGCCATTATAGATGTATTTGCACCCATCAGCTTATCAGGATAACCTCTGCCGTCATATCTTTCGTGATGATGCTTTACTGCATTCATTATATCATCACTTAAGCCTATCTTGGATAGTATCTTATATGAAATATTGGGATGGTTTTTTATAATTTCATACTCCTCATGGGTAAGCTTATCCTTTTTGTTTAAAATCAAATCGCTTATACCGATTTTACCAATATCGTGTAGCACTCCTGCAACCCATATTTCTCCAATAAATTCTTTGGAGTATCCCATTTCAGAGGCAATAAAGCAAGCATATTTTGCAACTCTAATGGAATGACTTTCTGTATATAGATCCTTTGCTTCTACTGCGCTAACCAGACTTTGTACCGTTTTTACATATGCCTGCTTGAGATTTTCATATGCCTTTACATTGTCTATAGCTATTGCAACGGAGTTGGCCAGTGAGGAGATAAGCTCTAATTGATCAAGGGATGGCATAACTTTAGTGGTTGTGCTCATTACTCCTATTGCCGCTCCTTGGGTTATCAGAGGGTTAAAGGTCACATATCTGGCACCTTCCTCAGTGTACAGCTCCCTCATGTATTGATTTTGCAGTTGTTCTTCTTGTAGTTCTATTGTGATATTTTTCTTTTTATTTATAATTTCAATGGTTAGCTGGCTGCTTACTGCCAGATCTTCAACATCTGCCGTTGATACTCCGACTCCTTGGATAGCTTTAAGCACAAGATCATATTGCTTTTGGTTGTCAATAAGCCTTATTGAGCATACTAAAGCGTCTGATACTTCAATAACCTGATTTACTATTGTATGCAGCAGCTTATTTAGATCCAGAGTATTAGCAATGGCATTGCTTACTTTATTCAGTACCTGAAGTTCATTGTACCGCTTTTCAAGCTGAAATTCCATAAGTTTTCTTTGTGTTACGTCTCTGGATATGGCTTGTACACCTGTTATCTTACCTTCTTCGATTATTCTTCGGGCACTGCCCTCTACGGTTATAATGCTTCCATCTGATTTTATCATTTCCAGTTGATATTCAATAAAGTTGTCTTCCCATGCGTTTAATAGTGATGCGGCTTTCTCTTCTTTTTTTATCAGCATGCCTATAGATTTCCCTATAAGCTCTGATTCACTATAGCCCAATACCTGCTCCACCTTACTGTTTATATATACAATGATATTGTCTTCATTTATAACAAAAACCATGTCTGATATGTTGTTTACCAGCTTTCTGTATTTCTCTTCGGACTCATTAAGCTGTGTCATGGCAGCTCCAAGCTGTTGATATGAGGCTTCAAGCTCTGCATTGATTTCCTGAAGATGCTTGTTATTATTAAAGAGCTCTACCGTTCGATTAAAAAGCTCGCTATAAGTTTTCTCCAAGTTCGAAGACATTTCGTTAATGGAGTTGGCTACATCGTTTATCTCATTTTTGCCTTGTATACTTATCTTATGCTCCAGATTCCCCATAGCCAGTTTTCTCGCAGCATCCCTCAGTGTGAGAAGAGGCTTGGAAATTGAGTTTGATAAAATCACGGCTAATATTTTCACTAGAAATATGGCAATAAAACCAAAAATTATAATATAATTGTATATATCTTTGTTAACAGAGTCAACTTCACTTATAAATTTTTCCGTATCTAATAGCACTACTACCTTCCAACCATTTGAGCTTATGGTTGAAAAAATGCAAAACCAGTCTTTGCCATTAAATTTAATATGCTTTTTGCCAGCTTTCAAATTCATTACTGTTTTGTCGAGAGAACTCAGAATGAATTTATCATCATTTATAGTTATAGATTCATCATATTCGTTGTTAGAATCGTATTTAACCGCTCCTGATGAGCTTAATAATATTGTATTCATATCCTTTATGTATTTATCAATTGAAAGCATATTATCGAAAATCTCAAGGGGTATGCTTCCTACAAGTACTCCGTCATTTTTTCCTTGTGAGCTTTTAAGAGAAAGGGCTATTCCTATACATTTCTTATTGCTGACTACATCAGTAAATGGCTCCAGCCAAGTTAGCTGTACTGGTTTTTTTGCGTTAACCAGGCTGCCGAAAGCTGGTAAAGACGAGCTTGCTGCTGCTGCATCCTCTTTTCCAAGGAAGACTGTGCCGTCATGCTTTACTATATACAGATTATTAAAATGATGTTCTATTTGAGTCTGCTGATTTAGAAAAGAGCTTATGGTTGATTCTTCGTCGGGCAAGAGCGAGTAGGATTTGGCTATTGAGAGTAAAATGTTTTCTTGCTGTTTAAAGACTTCATTAATCTTACTTACTTGATTTTGGACATCTTCACTGCGTATTTCAAATAAGTCCTGCTGTAGCTTATCTTCTACCATATTGTAGATAAAATACCACGATATTGTAAATGGAATTATTGCTGCAATGGCAATATATATTAGTATTCTAAGCTTGAAATTCAGTTTGTACAAAATTTTCCCTCCATAATACTACAAATAATTATTGTAAACATAGCTCAACAAAATATAAAATCTTGTAAGGATTACTGTATTCTATATTTGAATTTCAATTATATTATACACTATTTAAAGAATACTAACAATTAACATAATGTTATGGAAATATATACTTATTATTATAATATTAAATTTTAGTGTTCAAAAAGCAAAAAAAACTTGTTTTTCAACAAGTTATGAGCAAGTATACTGATATTATATATAATAATGGCCGTGCACCTTCCCTCGACACATACCTACAAGCGTTACCCGAGCAGTTAGCTCCTTTCAGGCAACCCTACGGCACACGAAAGTGTCCACTTACCGTTGCTTCCTTCCGGACCTGGCGGGGTTCATGAATTTCCGTTGCGTAGGACCCGATTATCTTCACCACTTACTTGGGGCAGTCCCTACAAGCATGAGCCTCAGCAAAGGAATTCAATCCTGCTGTTGCGGATTGCAGGTTACAGGGCACCGCAGCCTCCCCATCTAGCACGACCAAGATTAATAAATTAATTGTGTAGTTTCAGTTATAGTCCTTATATACAATAAGTGTTTGCTTAAAACTACTTTGCTAATCTATTATAATATTATTTAATTGCTATGTCAATGTATCAAAGAAATCATATTTTTCTAATTATTGTTAAATATCAACAGCTTATTTCGAATATCAGCTGGTTTTTGTTTTTACCTATCTCTTTTATTAACTCCATTTTTTTAAGACAGTAGGTGACTTTTTGTGCTTTATTAATGGGGATTCCCAAGCTTTTGGATAAATCCTTATTGGTAAACTGTTTATCACCAGAGTATGGTAAAAGTCTTAAAAAGTCCTCTTTGCAATCAAATCTTATTACCTCAAGTACTTCAAGGAGTTTTTTTTCTATTATGCTTACACCCTTTCGCCGCCAGCTTCCTTTTCCGTCCTGACATCTTATTTCTTCCATTTTTATTAATAATATCTCCATAGAGAAGTTTTGATTGTTGATTATATCGGGCATTCGTATCAGCTCATCAAAAATATGTATTATGGTTCCTTTTGCAGGTGATTTTCTGGCTGTTAGTATTTCTCCGCTTTCTGGCTGCACCTTAATAATATGTTTCTCGGCTGCGATTGGATGTACAAGCATCACCTTATGTTTTTTTAAGAGGCTTCTTATTTTTCTATTTATAGCACCAAAGTTTCTGGTTTGTATTTCTATCAGCAGGTCATCTCTTACTATATCTATAATGTAACCATCAACCTTGGATTCTAATCTGTCTCCCTGCTTGAGATACCACTCTTTAATCTGAGAATGCAACTGTTTTTCATTTTTTATGTTGATGCCATTTTCTTCATTATCATATGGTTTTATCTGGATATCCGTCAACTATGTCACCTCACTATACAAGGGCTGATTTTTATATGTTATGCTTGGTGTCACTTTATAACTTCAAAATTAGTTGGTTATATATAATAGTATAATAATATTGCTGTTTATACAAATCTTATTATTTCAGTTTTATCCTATCTTTTTATGTTATGAAACCTTAAGGAATTTGAGGGATAACTTACATGTCAACACCCAATCGACATTCTTCGACATAGTATATATAATATAATTTGTGTGTCTGCAAACAGGGGGTGAATTCATGAAAAATAAAAAAGCTGCTGCTATATTAGTTATTATTGTTATATTATCTATGACATTCGGTGTTGTATTTGCAGGAAGCATAAACGCTGCTGTTGCAAGTGTTGTGGGTAGGTTTACATCTACTCTTGACAGCACTGGTTCGTCTGTAGCTGATAATTCTCAGCAGGAAATGGGCTACTCTGCTATAGAGGCGAGACAAAGAATTGATAATATACTGGCTTCTACGAATAACGAAATACGAACTCAATTGGAGCAGTATAAAAATTCTGAGATCCAAAAAAGAAATCAGGAAATTGATACTTTGGTAAATGATATCCAAACCTCAGTTAATGAGAAAAAGGTACAAAAGCTTGATGAATACAAGCTGAAGATCGATCAGTCTATTGATAAGGAATATAACAAGCTTTTAAAGGATTTAATAGAAGGAAAGTAGTTTGTTTTTATTATAAATGTATATGTATATCTATAGATAACCAACTCTAAAACTCAAAATACTTTTCGTAAAGAGTTAGTTATCTCTTTGTGAGAAACAACTGAAAAAATTCAATTTTGAAGTTGTTTCTCTATAGCTTTTATACATATACATTCATTTTTTATTTAGTGTTGTGTCTGTACCATTTTTACAAGCATTTTTGATAGTGTTTTTCTGTCGTTATCATCTCCCACTCTCCATAGCTCTTGGAGCAGTCTTTGCTCTCTATTTTCTGGGTCTACATTGGCGGAAAGAAAGTTGCCTATTTTTACTCCTATGTTTTCAATGGTGTTTTCAGACATGCCTACGGATTCACCCAGATTTACCGCCTTGCTTAAAGTATTTTTCCATTTATCCCAATCAGTAAAGCTCTCTATCTTATTTATTTCCATAAATGCACCTCCAGCTTTATAGTACTCTATATACTATATTTCCCCGCACAGTATTTTTTATAAATAAGACTTTCAGCTTTTAAAATAATTTTCAATTTTTTAGCAATATTTTATTGTTTTGAAAATATTAATATATATAGAAACAGCTTCAAAATTGAATTTTTCCAGTTGTTTCTCACAGAGAGATTAGCAGCTCTTTACGAAAAGTATTTTAAGTTTTAGAGTTGCTTATCTATAAGTAGAATAAGTTTCTATATGGTTTTGATATCATATACCATCAGTATTTGCAGTAAAATCTATGTTTATAAATGCTTTCTATGTCTATTTTATAGGGGAGTGATTTTGTGAGTGTATACCTTGTAAGCTATAACCTTGGTAATGATCAGGAAAAGTTTGCCACATTAGACAAAACAGTAAAAGGCTGCTGCTTTAATGATACGTGGATGTACTATATTGATAACACATGGTTGATAAAGTCTAATATGACTGCGGATGAAATCGGCAAAAGAATATATTCTGCCATTCCAGAGGAGAATTCATTTATAGTTATTGAGGTTACTAATAACTTTGCCGGACATCTTCCTATGGAAGCTTTTAATTTTATATATAATATACTTTACAAGTGATTTATATAGAGAGATTAGCAACTCTTAACGAAAAGTATTTTGAGTTTTAGAGTTGGTTATCTATAAGTCTAATTACTGGTCTACATATATAATAAACGTAATAAACCGTAGGTTAACCTTTAGTCAAGCTGCGGTTTATCACGTTTATGCTAAGTATTGAGAATATTTCTATTTTCCATAGTGTTCTATACGCTTTAAAAGCTCCAAGTCGTTTTTCAGGTAGTGGGAGGGACTTAGATTTATATTGTACTCCATATCTTTTCCATGATCGGGACATCTTGGTGTTACAAATACATCTCCAAGTACTGACAGGGTGAGAGGTTTTTCTTTTATATATTGATATTCTTCTTCTATTGCCAGCATTATGTCTATGGAATTTTCTATTGCTACCTTGGACAGGTTGTATATGCTTTCTTTTGAAGCTCCTTTTATATATGTGGGAAATACGTATGGAAGCATAAGATTAACGGATGGCAGAAGGTTTCTCATGGGGTATGCACCTCTCCACAGTGCATCTCCCCCTATAAAGGGGTACATGGCACTTTCGTTAAACCAGACTCTTAGCTTTGGCACATAGTATGCGCTGTCGACTTCCCAGCCTTTTTTTTCAGCCAGCTCTTTTCCTCTATCTGATAATATGCCTACTATTACCTTTTTTACTTCTACCTTTTCTCTATTTAAAATGGGTCCCAGTGTATTTATCCTATAGCCTTTATTTAATAGATCATCAACTAAAATTATAGGTTTTCCAAAGGAATTTACTATTCTTAGTTGTATATCCAAGTCAAGGTAATATGGAAATGCTCCTATATTATAGCTTTGCACATCTGGGTTAAAATACTTTTCCGTATGCAGGGACTTTGTAATGGTGTTCGGTATTATATTGTCATGTAGTATAGTACCATAGGGTACACATACGGAAGCTCCTAATATATCAGTTTCTGCTATTTGAACACCGTTTTCCTTGCATATTTTCTTAATAAGTGTTTCATGGAGCATAGCTCTGTCAAAGGGCAGCATAAGGTTGCCGGGATACAGCTCAGCTATTGCCTTCATAAGCCTTCTTCGAGTTTTTGTTATTACTCTGCCTACGGCGGCACTGCCTTTATATGGCTCTTTCATAGTTGTTCTTATATCCATATATAAGGTACAGGGATTGGTCATATTTACTGCAAATACTGCATTATCCTCTTTATTGGTTTTAAGCTTGATATATCCAAAGTCATCAAGCAGCTCGTCTACCGATAAATCTGCTTTTTGGCTTATTGTATTGCAGTATAGTGAAAAATCATATTCATTGGCAAGGCAGTATGCCAAGGTTTCTGTCAGTACCATGTATTCAAGCTTTGTGTATCTTGTATTATGCTTTATAAAGATGCCGTTGATGAAGGCGATATTGCCGACAGCTATGTCATATATATGATTAGATATTGAGCTGTCCTTAAATTCACTATATATGTCTCTGGTTCTTATACGGTGGAATATAGAAAAGCCTATTATTTCACCGTTTTTTTCTATGTCCTTGAGTAATAGTATTCTGCTGTCCTGCTTGATTGCTATTTTTTCTATTCTTCTTTGTGCTTTGTCACTGTCAGCAAAAAAGCTTTGTGTCAGTTGATGTAAAAGCTCTGAATCGAAATCCTTTGCTATTTCTACATCAATGGATATTGACCTTATCAGGGATTTGTACCTTGGCTTGCTTTGATATATTCCGTGCTCGTATATATATTTCTGTGCTAATGGGTCTATAAGGTCTGATAAATCTGCGTTTTCGCTTATATAGTCTTTTGTCTCACAGGACAATATTTCTTCGTAGCTTTTTGGAAGATCTAATACCTTAACTTTTCCTTCGATTTTTGATATAAGATAATCTATATGCTCCCTATAGGCATTGCTTTCACTTTTTCCGCTTTCTTGTATTATTATGTGAGAGAAGTTATGAATAGAGTTTTTTCTTTTGGGCATTTTGTAGCAGTCGCTTTTTAGCAGGGTTTGCTCATTTATTACAATGTATACCTCCGAATCAGGAAAGTTGCTTTTTAGTGTACCCATGCTTAGGTTGCTCCCGATGTTTGTGGGGAAGTCGTCAGGATACATATATATACCAACCTCATCTGCTACTGACATACATGTGATGTTTTTTCTTATTAGGTTTGGTGTTGCCTGCTTTTCCCAAGAAAACTCATCTACAGCCAGATATACTTCAAAGCCCATATCTCTTATAGTCTTGGCGATTTCCTTGTGTACGGTGGTAAAAGGGTCAAATATATCAGTGTAAAAGGCAACCTTACGGGGTGCATCAAGCTGGATAGCACCCTTATAGAGTGTATATTCTGATATAAACCTGTAAATCTGGTTAAATGCGGCAGAGTTGCTTAAAAACTGAAGCTCCTGCTCTTTTATATCTGTTATAAGGGTTAAAACCTTTTTGGCTATAAAGCTGAATATTTTGTTTTTTTCGTCCAAATCAAGCTTATCCGAGCCGAATAGCTCTTTGCCTATTACGGCAAAGGCTGCCTGCTTTATCTGGAGATCATAGTCTGCCAATGAGTTAATAACTAACTGGAGAATTTGCCTGCATATTTTCAGGGTGTTTGTTTCTTCACTTTTGTTAAGCCTTTTTTGTTTTATATAGTGTCCAAGGAAAATTCCCATTGTTCTTAACAGCAGGGAGTTCAACTGGGGGTCAGGATGCTTTATTTTTACTACCATATCGTCTATAAATTCCTTTAGCTCTCCGTAGGACAGACAAAGCATTATTTGTCCCAAGTAATATGGTATGTAGTTTGCATACTGATATCCGTCAATTTCAAGTGCCCTTACAAGCTCTATTGTTATATCATTTCTCTGATCATAGGGAAGCAGCGGCACTAGCTTTAACAGTGCCAAGCCGGCACAGTTTCTTACCTTTTCTGTAGCACTGACCTTTAAAAGATTGCAAAAGTGCATGGCAGTATGAAAGCGGTCTTTATCTGGGTTGTCTAAAGCATTGTTCAGCAAAATTTGTATTTGTATTTTTTTAACCAGCCAGTGAGTGTCGGTTTTAAGATTGGTTAAAAACATTTCGGATAGCTTATCTTCTTGTATATCCATAGCTGTACTTTTATTGTTATTCTCATTACTTTTTTTTTCATATACACGACTTATTTTGTTTATTAGGTACTGCTCTGTCAGTGTATTGCCAATGCTGTACTGATTTATAATAGGTCTGAGGTATTTAACAGCTTCCTGACTGTCTTTTAGCTTGTTGTATAGTGACAAAAGCAGCTCTAAAGATGCCAGACGCAGTATCGGGCTTTTTGTGGAGAGCATCTTCTCTATGTATTGGGCGATTATTTTAACATTTGCTTCGTCGCCTGATAAGGGTATATGCCTTGCTGATTCAAGCATGTATAAGCTGACTTCCTCGGACTTGTATTCGTCCATTGTGTAGTATTTTATCAGGGTATTTATAAAAAGCTTTGTATGATTGCTTTTACAGCTCTTAAATAGTCTTGCTACCATTACACCGGCACTATAGCCTATCCATTGTCTATGCAGGGGCATGTGCTTGCTGCTGGGATACAAAAAGTGTCTGAAATAATGCTCAAGCAGCATAACGCTTGTTATTTCAGGCTCGAGTATGCTTGCATCCCTTGGGGCTTCCTTGCGGTAGTCCTCATCAAAGGCTGCTATAATTTTCCCTATCAGCTCTGCACAGTGTCTTCTTATATCGTCTTCTGTATTGATTAACTGCTCATATAAAAACTTTATCATACTGAGCTTTTGTTTTTGTGTCAGGTAGGTAAAATATTCCTCGAAAAGCCTTATGTATTCTCTCAGGTTTTTCCAGTCTTTTTCATTTCTTGCTGATTCAAGTATTCTGTTTAGGGAATGCTCATCCCTGAATTTATACATAAGCATTATGTTGTGATTAATGGCAAAGTTTTTAAAGCTTGTTACTATTTCGTCTCCCTGCATCAGGGAGGAATAGCTTTTGCCAGCCTGCTTTTTGAGCTTTCCTTTTTGTTCTTCCAAGGGGTTTGTTTGTACTCCGATATATTTAATATAGTCTTCAAAGTCCTTTATTTTAGCATAGACTCTCTCATAGCGTTGTTTCTTTTCTTTTGTCATATTGTCTAGCTTGCTGAAAATAACGTCAAAGGCTTCCTCAAGGCTGAATATATGCATGTGCTTTTTGTTGCTTTTATCTTTAACGCTTTTTACCCTAAAGTCAGAGTAGATAAGTATAAGCGACTCCAAGGGAAGGTTTTCAAGCTCCAAGTCCCATGTAGAGTGGTTGACTGCAATATGCCCTATAAAGGGAATATCATGCTTTTTAAACCAGTAGTCTGTGTAATAGTAGTGGAGATAGGGTACTCGACTAAGCTCTGTATCCTTGCAGCCGTATTTGCCTATATCATGTCCGGCGGCACTTCCAGATACTCTGCCCAAATCTATTGGTACTTCCATACTGTGTAGCTGTCTGCCTATATACATTGCCAGATAGTGTACTCCGCAAACGTGTTCCAGAGTGCTGTGCCCTGTTACCTCTCCTGCTAGTCTCATCATTTCATATATGTAGTCTTTTTTGAAGGCTTCCTTGAATCTTCTGTATTCTAAAGGGTTTTCCAGATTTTTTTCTTCTTCTAGCTTAAGAAAGCTTATCGTGTTTTTTTCCTGCCATTCTATATTATTCTGTGTTTTCTCGTATTCAAGAACTGTTCTAAGTACATTCAGATATAAGCTGCATGAAATATCAAGCTGCTGTGTCAGCTTGATGGGTACTGCCTGGGGAAATGACTTGTTGAGTGTATAGTAGTATGAATAGGAAAGCCAATCCTGAGGTACACTGTTTTCTGCTGCTGCAAGCATTATTTCATTGCATGCAGTTAATATATTTTTGCAGCTATAGTCACTGTTTTTGACCATATCTGATATTTTATCGACAAAGGCTTGGTTGTCTAGTAAGGCTTGCAAATCAATACCCTTTAGTGCATATTCTTTCATAATATCGGATTCTTGAAGCTGGACTTTTATTTCTTTGTATAGCTGGTTATTATGGTTCATAGGAATTCCCCCTATATGGTAAATTAAACCTTGCATAAGTATTTACAAAACAATGGATAAATATTATAATTTACTAATTATAACAAATTTTTTTGAGATTACAAGGACTTTTAGTTGAAAGTATTTTCAGCTTTAGATGTCTTAGCTATATAGAGAAACAACTTCATATCTATTTTTTCTAGTTGTTTCTCTCAGAGAGCTTAGAGACTTTTAGCTGAAAGTATTTTCAGCTTTAAAGTGTCTTAGCTATATAATAGCATATTTATTCAGAGGGGAGGAATGCTATATGGCTGAATTTAGTGAAAATGATATTAAGCAAGCTATTCAAGCGATAATTGGAGAGAAAGTTTATATTTTGCCTATTGGCAATCACCACTTGGAAAGAAATTTTGTTTATTATGTGAAAACCCATAGCGGAAGCTCCTTGATCTTTAAGTTATATCTAAAGAAAAATAGGTGGAACAGAGAAGTTGCTTCATTGGAATTGTTGAAGCAAAGTGATATACTTTGTCCCCATATTATTGATTGGGGTAAGCTGGAGGATGAAACTGAATGGCTGATGACTAATTATTTTGATGGGTATTCTCTTAGTCTAATGCAAAATGTTATAGATGATCATAATAAGCTTAGTATATATAAAGATATGGGAAGACAGCTTGGAAAGCTCCACAGCTTCAAGTCCTTTGATTTTTTTGGAAACTGGGATGAGAATGGAAACAGTGTAGATAATGTCAATAGCTATAGAGTATATTTTGATAAGCATATTGATTCTGTTCTTAGAGAGTTGAGCAATCAGTCTTTTCCTCAGGAGAAATTAATAAAGAAAGCGATTAAGGCTGTTATGGATAATATTGATATTCTAAATTGTGTAACAGCCTCATGCTTATGTCATAATGATTTTAGTGAAAGAAATTCAATGGTTGTAAAAAGCAATAACCATTGGACACTTCAAGCTATTATTGATTTTGAGCAAAGCCTGCCTTCTGATAGAGACAAGGATCTTACATATATATGCAATCAATTGGCCAGAAAAAGCCCCAGCTATGAGCATGCCTTTTTGGAGGGGTATACAGAGTTTTGCTGCTTAAGCAAGGATTTCTATGCTAAAAAGGAGTTTTATCTTTTGTATTTCGGCTTGTATATTTGCAGTTGGAGCTTTAAGCAGGCACCTGAGCATTATCTGGAGGGTATCCAGCTTCTTAATGCATTAGTTTAAGCTTTTTGCAAAGCTTATGTATTTGTCTCTGATTGCAATATTTTGCGTGTCGTTTTCTATGTTGACAAAGTCTTGGTTCAGCTTATCAAGTGTGTGTGAGGATAGGCTTCTTTCTGCAAAGTTGTATATTGCGTTGTCTTCCTTGTCTATATGCTTTAAAAGCATTTGTGCGTAGCCAATTGCGCTGGCTATAATGTCTACCTTGGCATCGTTGTTTCCGTTTTTGTTTGCTTTTAGTGCCTGTTCAAGATCATATATGTGAGCTCTTCCGAAGTCGTGTTCTACCAGCATTCCTGTAATTGGACCGCTGCCCATAAGGGGTGCCAGCTCCTCGGACATTACGTTGAATAGATGGTTTTCTTCTTTTTGGTGGTGGTATTTGTCGGCGTAGTTTCTTACAAAGTCTATTATTTGATAAAACAGCTCGTGGTCTACACTGCCTCCGTTGACTATCTTTATACATTCCTTTCTGATGCCTGCCAATACCATTTTTATGTATACGTGTTCGTCTTTTAATATTTTTATTGAGTTCATTGGTTTTTCTCCTTTCGTATAGGTGGTTGAATGGTAGATGCTTTATTTATTATTGGCAGGTTGTTAGGATATTATTAGTATAGAAAGTGGTATAGGGAAGCAATCATAAAACTTATTTATAAATCATCTAAAGCTGATAATCTGTTTATAATCTCCTCTGGTGTAGGCAATAGATTTTTCATATCTTCTGGTAGAGTATTGCTTAATTTATATGTTGAAACTCCGATGGGTTTATTTGAATTCTTCAAAGCATACTCTACTATTGTCCGCTTTTTGCTTTTGCAAATAATTATCCCTATAGAAGGATTTTCATCCGGCAGCTTAACTTTATCGTCAAGTACAGTCAAATAGAATTGCATTTTTCCAGCATATTCAGGCTTAAACTCACCTATTTTAAGCTCTATTGCTATTAAACTTTTAAGCTTCCTATGGAACAGAAGCAAATCTATATAGAAGTCTTCCCCTTCCAAGTCAACATGATATTGATTACCTATAAATGTAAAATTCCCTCCCATTTCAGACAAGAATGCTCTGATATTATTGATAAGGCCCATTTCAAGCTCATGCTCAGAATGCTCCAATCCCATTTCGAAAAAATCAAATGTATATTCATCTTTCACTGCCAATTTTGCTTGTAAACGGTATTTTTCAGGTACTGTTTCATCAAAATTAGTCTGATTCATTAAATATTTTTCATATGCCTTATTTTCCAAATTGTTAATAAGAACGTTTTTTGTCCACCCATATCGTTTTGTCATTTTGATATAGAATTCTCTCTCGATGGAATCCTTACATTTTTCCATTATAGCAATATTTTTCGTCCAGCTTATTTCTGCCACCATTGGTGGCAGAAATTTATTCTCACAATATGTCACATAGAAATCTCGCATCCTCCATAGGTTTCTTGCGGAAAAGCCTTTTATACCCGGAAACTCTTTTTGCAATTCTGCCGCCAATACTTCAACTATGGATTTACCCCAGCCTTTTTGTTGCTGCTGATTGTATATTTCTTCACCAATTTCCCAATACAGTGATATTAGAGCTTTATTTACAGCCTTCAAAGCTTCGTACTGGCTTTTGTATATTCTTTGCTTTATTTCTTTTATAAAGTTACTGTATTCATTATTGGTTAAGTTCATCATTTTTCACCTCTCAATTAGCAATTCGTCTTGAACGTATTAAGTGTTCTCTCAAATAATATGCTTCGGAAGAAGCCATCTCGACTAGCTGATTAAGCAATTTTAAACACCCATAATACACATCTCTCGGTAGTGGCGAAGCATTATCAACCATTAGATAGCGATGTATACTTTTTTCTAAATAGAAGATGGAATTAGCTCTGTATAATAAATTTTTTTCTATTTCTTCTGATTGAAAGCTTGATAGAATAAGTAAGCCTTTATCAAAGAATAGTTTTCGGAAATTATACATAAGTGAAGCCATTGCCTCGAAAACATCTGGATTCACTCCGCCCTTTTCCACAAACTTAATTATAGAAGACATTCCATATCTAATATCTTGCTTTTCGTAATCGACTTTTTGCCACGGTGTATCAGCATAAAGCATGCTTCTTATTAAAGCTGTTCTATTATCGTATTTTGACCGTTCATTGTATGATTTTCCAATATTTATTGATATATCTTGAACTTTTTTCGCTAATAAATTCCATACATTCCAGAACACTTTCTCATTATTCTTTAATTCAGTAAAATAATCTAAATGAATTAAAAATGTTTTAATAAAATCAGGAGCAATTTCACATCCTAGGCATAGCAAATCAGAATATGTTTGGAGCTTTTCTTCTGATGTCCCTTCTAAAAAGCTTGCAAGCTCTTTTGCAAAGTTAAATGGCAGCTCATATGGAATTTTTACCTTGTTGTCCCTATCATTATAATCATCTTCGCTCTTCCCTTCTTCAAAAATCAATGTGATCATCCTTTTTATAAAGGCAACATGCAGAGCATCATCGGAGCCATTTGGTATCATTAAAAATGTAACAAATAATTGATTAGCATTATATGAACCAAAGGAAATATCTTCAGTATCTATGGAAATTGAAGCTTGGAACAGTTGATCTCGGATATCTGAAATCCATTTTCCATATGATTCAAGTTCACTTCCATTTTCATTTTTTCCCTCGTCATCAATCCAATATCTTCTGCGATATTTATTCCTCATCTCCTGCTCTTTATTTGCATAACAAATACTACCAACTATACATTGATGGGCACAATTACTGTCTCTTATCCATAAATACTCCTTAATACCACATGCAGCATACTTTCTTACTGTTATATTGGGATGAGTAAGTGCAGTTGCTAGTATCTTTTTCACAGCCAGTTTTTGTTCTTCGGTTTCCGCAAAATCAAATAAAATTGGTAAAACCGATGCCGCTGATGCAGCTCCAGCAAAATCTGCATTATCATCAGTGAAATCCATTTTCTCCTGATTGGTATTTGCCATCACACTTTGGATAATTAATTCAAAACACCATGATAAATCTTCCTCCTGCATATGTTTTGAATAATCTCTTACAAATATTACTGCTGATTTTACAATGCTACCAAGCTGCATCTCTATCAAATCAGATTCATTATCTTTCTTTAAAACTTGTAATAGTTCCTTGGCTTCTATTAATGCGACTTCCCAATTTGGATAGTATTCTATTTCTAATTTTTCATTTTTTATTAGTTTCTCCGACCACACAGACAGCTTACTAAAACGATTATGGAGCTCTTGCTGCTTTTGCGTTTTTTCCTGAATCACTAATAAATCATCTTCTATATGTTCATTGGAAAAGATAATCCCATTATTTTCTTCATCTATTTCAGGCTTAAATTCACGTGTATCTATTCTATGAAAACGAAATCTCCATTTTTCATCATTAGAATACTTTGAACGAAGCTCATCAATTATTTGAAGTATCTCATTTCTTAATGGTGAAAGCTGCAAACGCACAACTAAAAACTCCAAATCTTGCTTACGCCACTTTCTCAAGGCTGCTTCTCGTCTTTCATCTGAGTACATTTCTGACAAAGGATCTCGATGTAAACCTGTCCTAAACCAGTTTATTTCATTTCCACCACGTTCTTGAACAACTCTTTTTATTTCAAAATCATAGAATTCTGGTACTCGAACAATTGGTAATGCACTTTTCCCGATTTTTTCAGGAAAACCAAGGGCTATTGAAGTCAGTACAGCGGTAGTCATTACAGAATTACTATTTCTAAAAATATAATCAAAACACCATTCAAAATATGAATCATCATTTATTTTTTCAGCACAGTCAATAAGCCAGTTTTCCATTGCCATCAATGCAGACCGAAGTAAATATGGTAGAACGGATAGCCCTCTGTATGCATTCCATAACCTTAGTGAACAGTACTTATACACAGTTGTTCCATCGTTCAGTTGGAGTTGGATTTTTTTTGGTTGAGAAATTAAATTGTCAAATAGAAGCAATGAAAATGTTTCTTCTTTATCTAAATCCGACTGATAATATTTTTCAGCAGCAGTATTAAATAGCTTAAGCAAAAAATCTAATGCTTTCCGAGGATGATATCTAAAAAGATATACAAATGGTCCTTTTACACCACTTGATGGAAAAGATTTAGCGCTTGACTTATATTTATGTATTCCAAAGCACTCATCTACTTCTTTTTCATAGCCTCTATAGTGATATTCTTCCTTATCTAGTTCATTAATAAACCATTCATGTAAAGCTAATTTTATTAATAAATCAGGTGCATTTTTGCATAAATAAATTGTTTCTATATCCATCAACATCATCTTGCAGAAATCATCCACATATGATAAACGTCTATCTTCACCTGAAACGGAAAACACATCTGAATTCAACATTTGATTAAACTCATCCGCTATTGAAGGATAAACCTTTATAAGTATTTTTAGCAGTTTATTTCTGTCCCCATTATCCGTATATGAATCCTTTTTTCTTTCCAGTAAAAACAACGCTAACAATCCTGCTTGTCTGGAACTAATAGGTAATTCATCATCAATTTTTATAATTGACGACCACTCATGAAGTAATGCCACAATGTGAGTAACAAGGCTTGATGATATTTGTTCTTTATAATCAAATATGAAGTGAATAACCTTGTCCCAACTGCTCCCGTGAGGTATCAAGTGGAATAGAAGTAGCGAAAGGCCTCTTTTACCTTCTTCTCCTAGTTGCTTTATTAAATTGGTATCTGGAGTTTTACATACAGTTCTTAAGATAAAGCAGAATCGTTTTAATAACTCACATTCCTTATCAAAAAATTTTTCCTTTAAACACTCAAGAAATTGAGCAGTATTATCTCCAAGGAGAAGTGCTGCAATTGCTTCATCCTTCCATGTATTATCAATTTGTTTATCATTCAATATGCTTATTACAAGTTGATTTATACTACTATCGTATCGTATTTTTTTATGAAGCCATAATCTGAAAGCCCTGTTCATTGCAGGCTCATGACCAATATTATTAAGGAATTTTTCTAAGTCACCGTAACTGCTTAGGTATATGTCCTCAATATACTGCTCAATTGCCCAATCCTCAAATATATCGTGCGCAGGACTTACTAACCCAGTTGCTTCATTCCTGCGAATCAGTGCATCCGCTTCAAGTACCAGCAGTATTTCTGGGTCAAATTTTGATTCGCTTATACCATATACCATATGCTTTGCTCTTTCAACAGCTATATTAATAAATGTCTGTTTTCTCTTAAGGGGTCGTCCGTCTTTACGTTCATGGTTTTTTTGTATAATTTTAGTCCAAACGGCAGTCTGAAACTCTTTTTCACCATCAGTGCTTGAAATACATCCTCCTGAGTGAATAACCCTATGTGCCAAATTTAAATAAAAAGGATTTCCTAGCAGATGTTTCAAATGTGGATTTTCCAATAATGGTTTTAGGTGGACTATTTCATCTGAAATTTCTTTGAGTTCATGTTCGTTAAATCCCTTTAATTCAAGAACAGAATAATTTATTCCAAGTGTCTGAAGAAAATTAAAAGCAATTTGCTGATATGCATAATTCCGTGTACTGGCAATTATAGTCCAGCCCTGCTGTTTGTTCAAAAATCTGATTAAATCCAAAAATGCAGTTGTATTTTCTAATTCAAGCAATTTCTCGAAAGACTCTAATAAAAAATACTTTTTAGGTATCATTGCAAAATATGATTCAATTTCTTCTATTCTGCTAAGTATTCCAATGGAACTGAATATATCATGAAGATGGGGCTTATCAATTTGTTCTGTTCTTAGACAAATCACTGGTGACTTTCCATCTATATATTTAACAAACTCTTTGACTAGGCTGGACTTTCCACAGCCTCGTTCTCCTGTTACAATAACAAGCTTTGATGATTCAGTATATTCTATTAGCTGTCCTAAGCATTCTGTTCGTCTTATGTGTATTCCAGCAATGTCTGATTGAATACCATTTAAAATGTACTCACCATGCTCTTTTAACTTTTTTATATCCATTATACATTGGGAATTATAGGTTTTATTAAAAAATTGACTTACTTCCATAGGTATATTTGCTATACTTATCGTCCCAGAATTTTGATTTGCAGATTGTACAAAATCAACTATTTTTGACCATATAAATGAATTATTCTCCTTCGTATTTTGAGCAATCAATGAGCTTATCAAAGAAAAGGTAACTCCAGATTCTACATCCAAATCATATCCAAGGATATTAAACTTTCTTAAGAATTCCCAGAGCTGCTTGTCTGATATTTCAACACCATTATTCGCTTTATTTAGATGTGTTCTGAATACTTCTAACTTGTTTCTTTTCGCTTCGCTGCTAAATCTGGGAGTGTTAATCTTATTTAAAAACTCCTCTTCCGTCTGACAATAGCGAGCCCATTCCATAATTGTACGAACATTTTCAATATCAGAAGCACCTAAGGGTCCGGTTATCAGTGCAATAGAATCTATATTTGCATTAAATAAATCAGCATTATTAAAATCATTCCACGCTGCTTGCATAACTTCGCCAAATGTCTCGTTTGCCTCGGTTATAGCAACGGAATGCTTAATTTGAGCTAATAGCTTTGCTTCACTTTCAGTTTTTTCGTTTTTGGCATAAAGAATAAAATCATCAGTATTAAATCCTTCATATCGTCCTTGTAGTTTTATCTTAGTAATTGGCCACGACGGAATACAAGGAGCAATCTGACCAGTTAGCATAAGAACGACAAACACCGCTTGCACCCTTGTTTCAAAATTTACCCCACCACCGCCTGTAGAAAAAGGATTGCTTTGCATCTTTTGTTTTTTGTCAATGGAATTTTCATTAGACATAATTCACACCTCATTACTACATTTATCACACACTTTGGTATATTTTATATTAAGATATTTCTACAAATCTATATCCAATCCTTTAAAAAAATACTATCTTACAGTAAAACTGCAAAATTATTCATTTCTACCTATTAATGAGTATAAACAAATATATATATGTTTTGATGGATTAGTGATAGTATTCACTTTCAAAGGATGAATATAGATTTATAGTAGCTTTATTTTATGGATAAACTTAATTTTGAAGTTGTTTATCTATAAAAATCTTGATACTATAAAAATATGAAAAATTTTGTCAGGGTGGTGCTTTATGAAAAAAATTATACTACCAATCTCAATTATTGCCATCGCTATTATGATTTTTATGATTTTTAAACCTTTCAGTATAGGTGAACAATTAAATCTTGACTCAAACCTTAAACGAGCATATTTGGATAATGGTGTAGACATTAATGGTGATGGGGAAATAACGAAGCAAGAACTAGGAAAAAAGACAAATTATATAAATTTAAGCGGATACGGAATTAAAGACATCAGAAGCATCAAATATTTAAAGAATATTACATCTTTAGATTTATCAGATAATAATATAGCAGATATCAATGAAATTGAAATGCTGGTGCAATTAGAGGTACTAGATATTTCTAATAATAAAATACAAAATATTGATAATATTTCTAATCTTATTAATTTAGATGTCCTAGATGCAACAAACAATCAAATTGAGAACGTTAAAAGCATAAGTAACAATAATAAGTTAAAATGGATTAGATTGGGTGTGAATAAAATAAGTGATATATCACCTATATTTGAATTGCCTAATTTGGTTTCTGTATATCTATTTGTTAATCAAATTGAGAACTTGAATATATCTACTGTGAACAATAGTATTGAAATATTAGATCTTAGTGAGAATTTAATTGAAGATATTACTAAATTAGCATACTGTAAAAATTTAAAGGAGCTTTCCATTTCAAATAATAATATACAAGACATAGCTCCTATAAATAAGCTAAACAGATTGAGGGTTTTAAACATAATGAATAATCCAGTAAAAGACTGGTCAGTAATCCAAGAAGCTAAAATTAATAAAGTATATAAATAAGAAAGAAATTAAAATTTGTGGGGTAATACCTATGCGAACTTAAAACGCTTCATTCTTAATATGAAAATAAAGCAGTGTCTGTCTAGGGTCACTTCCTAAGGCTTGCTTTCTTTTCATTGATTGCTGATGCAAAGCTTGGTAGACCAACTCTACATACAGTTTAGTAGGAGGTTAAAAAAAATGATTAGCCTTAAACCAGTATCTAGTGAAGAAATTATTGTCTGTAAACCCAGTTCAGATAGATTATTTTTTGAAGCATTACATAGACTTTCAATAAATAGGCTGATTGCTAAAAAGGAAGCAAAAGCTGTGCTTGAAAATGACGAAATGATGCAGTTGCTTGTTGCTATGGCGATTAGCGATACTGCTATTAATGAGAATTCAAATCCATGTACATATTTTTTCCCAGTATGTTCGCAGTTGTCCATGTTGACATCAGTAGATTTTTTTAGAGGCTTGCCCAGCGTTTTTGAAAAAATCTTTGTTATATTTACTGATAAGGAAAAAAATAATGCTAAAGGTGTTGATTTACAGTGTGTAAGCAGGGAAGCAAAAAAAGCATTTTATGAGCTGTTAGAGAGTGGTGGTATCAATTCATTTATTAAGGATATATACTTTTCAAGTGATTGTGTAAATAGCTGCAATGCTTGTAATGATACAAAAATTTATAGAGCAGTGAATGATATTGATAATGGTTTGGATTCAAGTGTTTTTGAAGACCCATTGTATAGATACTTGATTTCTAGCTGTTTATCAGAAGGCTTTGCTAATATTAAGCTGTTTGGCTATAATCAAGCTCAAATAGTATCATCGCACTGGCTTGAAAGATTGCAGTCTATATTTAGTGATGTTTTTTTGATTGGTAATGGTGAAAAAGACTGGATATCTACAGGTTTGCTTGTTTCGGGACTAGAGAAAATTAATAATAATATTTCTTTTAATGATAATAGTACTCATTCGTCGTTTGGGCATTTTGGGACGTAATGAAAAAAGCTTCCGAAAGAAATTAATCTCGGAAGCTTTTTTGCGATTTTATAATTATTTAGGTGTGTTGATTACTCTTTTTAGTAGCCTATGTATCTGTTATTTGCGGACGACTACTGGTTTTCCGTTTACTACTAATACCTCGTATTTTTCCTTATCGTCTTCTGGCTCTGAACCGAACGGATCGTCTCGTGGTGGAAGCTCTATATCCGCATAAACTATGCCTAATATGGCAGCCATACAACATTCCTCCTTGTTTGTAAAATAAAATTTATAAACAGGTTGTGTTGTAGGGATTTTAAAAAAGTGATATTATATAGGTATATGTATAAGGGTATACTTTTGCGGGTAGTTCCTTATGTCATATACTGGAGGGCTGGAGAAATCCAGTCCATCACTTTTGTAAGTATTATAATATTCGCACCTCCTTTATATTCATTCCTAGTAACAACCGTTTACTAGAATATAATATCAAATTATGCTAAATAATGCTAGATGCGTTTTTGGGATAATTATACATATGCATATAGCTTTTTCTATAGAGAGTTGCAATAGGAATTATATATAAGTAATTATGCGGAATAAACATCGGCATAAATGCTGTATATATTTTTTTACATTTATTTCCCAAGTGCAAAAAGTATATTGTATACAGAATTTGAATAATGTGGGATTGGGTTTGCAGTGATAAAATGCAGGTTGTATACATGCAATGTTAGTATTATTGATAAAACATACATTAATAGGCTTTACTCAAGCTCTATTTGTAGTATAGGGTTACATGTAAAATAAGGGAAGCAGCTATATGTACTCTATATGTACTATAGTATGCTTCCCTTGTTTTTTTATCCTATTTATCATTGCATTATAGATTTATATCAGATTTAGATCTCTTATCTGTTGAGTTGCTATCATCCCAAGCAAATGACACAACAGCAGTTGAAAGCAGTAAAATAACTGTTAAAAATATAGCTAATACAGGTTTACTTAGTTTTCTCATGATATGCCCCCTTGGTTATTTCTTTACCCATTTATACCCCGGTAAAGCTCTCATGCCTAATGGATCACTATCATCCCCTGCAAATGACACAACAGCAGTTGAAAGCAGTAAAATAGCTGTTAAAAATATAGCTAATACAGGTTTACTTAGTTTTTTCATTGCGTCCCCCCTTAGATAAGCTTCGGATTTTGTCCATTATATGCCCCAAACAGTCAAATAATCCCTTAGTATAGCCATCACTGATTGATGCGTTCTTAAGTTCTATTATAATGTCTGCAAACTCTTCTAAGCAAGGTATATTATTGATAACTTTAACAAAGGCTTTTATATCATTCAGAACATCTGGCTTAAATATTTGCTTACCCTTTGTACTTAGCAATAAATCAAAGTATTTTTCATATGCCCCTTTGTTTCCCATCTTCATTTTTATTTCTGCTTGTGTGGCTACATATTTTATCTGTTTGCCCAAATCATTTGTCTTTTCAGATATTTCAAGAGCTTTTTGTATATTAATAAGTGCATTGGGATAATCCTTTTTGCACTTATATAGCTCCGCCATATTATTATATATTGAAGCCGTGGTCAGTACCCTTGCTTCATCATAATACTCTAGAGCATTCTCGTAGTACTCTAGTGCCTCATCATATTCCTTTTGCTTTTTATGAGTTAGTCCTATATTTGCTATAGCAGCCACTTTCTCATAGTTTTTGCGTGCATAGTCTGCGGCTGTCGTAAAAAATACTCTGGCTGCCTCATTTTTATCATTACTCATCAAGGCTATACCTCTACGGTAGTAGTAGTAATATAAGGTGTTATTGTCCAGCTTATCCTTATGCAGATGCACTAAGTTTTCTATATGCTTATACTTTTTATCTGCTTCATCCAGTATATTTTCACTTACCAAATCGTAAGCCAGCTCACAGTGAAAGAATACGATTTTATTTATATCCTCTATGGGTATAGCATTTATGGAATACTCATAAAATTCTATGCAGTAGTTCATCTTGTTTATATAAAAGTAGTTGCGTGCCTTTGCTCTGTACATCATGGCTGTTTCTATCGTCATTTTTTCTTCTTTGCACAGCTTCAGCAGGTAGTCAAAGGTCTGGTGATCGCTTTCCTGATCGTACTCTCTAATATTATCGTATATATTTTGTACGTGGCTTTCTATTTGCTCCTTTGCTGTTTTAAAAAGGGAAGGAAAACTTTTATTGAAAACCTTTGTAAGGTTAAGCTTAAAGGTGTCAGAGGTTATGTATTGTCTGCAAAGATAGTTTGAAAGTGTTATATAGCTTTTAGTAACTTTGTGCTGGTCATAAAATTCTTGCAGACTGCCGTATTTTTCACATATAAGGTTTCTTATTTGAGGACCTTCTCCGATTATTTTTACGTCTTTTAGTGTCAGCTTTTTGCTCATATTGTGCTTTTCCTCCGTTAAAAACTATGGTTACATTATAGCATTTTATGGAAGGTTTTACAATATGCTGTCATTGGTATTTGTGCAGTTTGAATAACAATATATCCTATATTGCTAAAATTATGAAAACATATGTTCTGAAAGCTGAAAATAGGCTATAATAAAAGATATACTATTTTTCTGGAGGAAAGAAATGAAAAAGAACAGCTTTGTAGCTCCTGTGCTCAAGTGGGTTGGGGGTAAGAGACAACTTATATCTGAAATAGAAAAATACATACCACAATATACTAGATACTACGAACCATTCGTCGGCGGCGGTGCTGTGCTTTTCCATTTGCAGCCTGATAAGGCAGTTGTAAATGATATAAATTCAGAGCTTATAAATTTATACAGGGTTATAAAGGATAATGTGGAGGAGCTTATCAAAGCATTGTCAAAGCATGAGAATCTGCCTGAGTATTTTTATGAGATAAGGGAGCTGGATAGGGATAAGAATAGATATGACTGTCTAAGTGATGTCGAAAAGGCTTCTCGTATAATTTATTTGAACAAAACTTGTTATAATGGTCTTTTTAGAGTGAATAAAGCAGGGGAGTTTAATGCGCCCTTTGGTTCTTATAAAAACCCTAATTTTGCAGATCATGTAACCTTAAGGGCTGTAAGTGATTATTTTAATAGGGCTGATATTACCTTTTTAAATACAGATTTTGAACAGGCTTTAAGGGGTATAAGAAAGGGGAGCTTTGTTTATTTTGATCCTCCTTATGATCCTGTGTCAGATAGTGCAAATTTTACTGGTTATGATAAGGTGGGCTTTGGCAGGAATGAGCAAATACGGCTTAAGAGAATTTGTGATAGTCTGAATGTCAGAGGTGTTAAGTTTCTTCTTTCTAATAGTGCTACTGAGTTTATAAAGGACTTGTACGGCGGATATAAAGTAGAGTTGATTCAGGCGAAGAGGTCTATAAACTCAAAGGGCGATTTGCGCGGGGAAGTTAATGAAGTATTGGTGAGGAATTATGAGTAGTGAAGTCAATAAGAATCAAGGTGCATGGGAAAAGCTGTTTAACAAGTATGGCATACTAAATGCTATTGAGAAAGACGGCTTTTTTGAGATTAAGGCGGCTCAGATTAATGAGTTTCGAGAAGCTAGGTTAATGACTAAGTTTGATCATAGGGTAAATCTGCCTGAGCTTTTTGTAAAGAATGAGCTGTCCATACTTCCTATTACCAGAGGAAGCTATATTATTTCTCATTTTGATGCGTATAAAAATTTTGAAATTATGAATAGTGATATAGTGGGTATATCTTTTCCTGATAATATTGAAAGTATAGATTATCGGAATATAACAAGTGAGGCTACGGCTATAAATGCCGCCTTTGTTTCGGGGATTTTAGGTGATTTTATTGCTGATAGTACGATTCTGCCGGCTGTTTCGGGGCGTATGAGCTCGGAAAGCTTTCATTATAATATACGAAATATCAGGAAAATGACGGATGTTTGTGTGAAGGTTGAAAATTCTCAGATTGAAATAGATGGTGGTTATGAGGGCTGTGAGTGTTTGGCTTTAATGGAGGCTAAGAATTCTTTGTCTGATGATTTTTTGGTAAGGCAGTTGTATTATCCCTATCGTTTGTGGAGTAATAAGATTGGCAAGCCTGTTAAGCCTATATTTATGGTGTATTCAAATAGTATATTCAGTCTTTATGAGTACTGCTTTGAGGATGTTATGAGCTATAATTCTCTGGTGCTGGTGAAGCAGAAAAACTATTGTTTGGAGAGTATTACTGTAAGCTTGGAGGATATTTTGGGGGTTTTGAACAGGACTGTGATTGTTGAGGAGCCTAAAGTATCCTTTCCACAGGCTGACAGCTTTAAGAGGGTGATAAATCTTTGTGAGCTGCTGAGTGAAAAGGAAATGACTAGGGATGAGATTACGATGGAATATGCTTTTGACCCAAGGCAAAGCAATTATTATACTGATGCTGGACGGTATTTGGGGTTGATTGAAAAGCGTAGAGAGGATGGGCAGGTTATTTTTTCTCTTTCTGATGAGGGTAAAAGGCTTTTAAGGCTTAGCTACAGGGGGAGGCAACTTAGGCTTGCGGAGTTGATTTTGTGTCATGGGGCTTTTAATGGGGTACTTCGGAAATACCTTCAATATAATAGGATGCCTAGCAAAAGGGAAGTAGTTTGTATTATGAGGGAGTCAAATTTGTATGATGTGAATGCTGATAGTACTTTTGAGCGGAGGGCGTATACTGTTTTGAGCTGGGTAAATTGGGTGTTGGAGTTGTTGCGGTAGGGGTGAAATGGCAGCTTTTGGCTGCCATTTTGGTTGTTACTAAATAATATTACCGTCTTGATCTAAAATATTGCCGTATTGGTCAAAATACACAGTTACCAACACCGGAACTGGCAGCTTCACTGTACCTTCGACAACCTCTCGCTTCCATTCGTTGAAGGTGCCATAATACTGAGACATGTTGGGTGTAAGGATTCCATCAGCAATAAGAGAATCAATTTGTGTATCTGGAACTGTTATAACAGCACCATTTGCCAAGGTAAAATCATATTCACAAATCAATCCATGATCATGGGTGTGGTCAAAACAATCAAAAGCACCGCAGGTATAGCATATTTCGCCCATCTCCCTAATATTTATTGCCACGATATTATGGTATTTGGAAACGGGCACAAGTTTCTTAACATCAATAATCGAACGGTAGGTTTCATACTGGAAGCCAGCACTCCTTTTTGCCTTGGTGCAGTTGGCTGGAGCGGTGTTTATTGGGAAACCGTAGCTGTAGCCTTGGGCATAGGTTTCACTTACGGTGGTTCCAACACTTTGAGAAACGACTGTTGAGTGAGTGCTGGTCACCTCGTTGCCAAGTGTAGAAGCATCTCCTAGATTTAAGCTGACTCCTAGCGTTGTTGCAACTTCACTGGTAAAGGTGACTGAACGCTGTACAGAGGTAGAAATCGTTTTAGACTGGCTTAATGAAGCAGTAAAGTTATCTGTTCGGTATACATATCCAAAATTAACTGCATCTACAACAGGGTCATTGTCAGCAGGACCTTGGATCAGTCTGGATTCCCGTACCCGAACATAATACTGACCATTTATAGGGTCGGATTTTAACACATAGCCATCATTGGAATTTTCGTCATAGGGACCTATAATGTAGATAGGCGGAGAAGCCATCTGTGATTCCACACAGCTGTAGACAGAAAAGGTATCTGCATAAATCGCTCTGGTGCTTATCATTGAAATCACAAGCAGACACACCAATAGGATAACAGAATTTTTTTTCATTTTTAACCACTCCTTTTTATTTCTTTAGTTTTAATCTATTTATAATAAAATAGATTTTAAGATTTGATACATCAGGTGTTTCAATTATTTTTTAAATATAACCAATATTAACATACTATAGGAATTATTCATAATATTGTAATTATTGATATACTAACATATAATAGAAATTATTGCAATTATTAAATAAAATTTCCATAAGCAAAAAACGATTATGCCCTAGAGCGAAGATTGTATGTGTACAAAGGCATATGGAAATAGGATGATATAAGTATCTAAGACTTTTTTTGAGAAACGTCAAAAGTCTTTACAGAAAATATAATGAATGATGATGGGGGGCTGTTAATGGCAAGCATCTTCATGAAATAAAGTCAGCTTGAAATCCTACTAAAAAATCAATGGGCTTATTAAAGTGCGTCAAAAAACAAGTAATCAGAGAAAATCAAAATGTAAACCAAATGATTTCTCTGATTGCTGTTTTTTGGTATAAAAAGGGAGTAATTTCCCTACTTAAAGTAGGATTGCAACACTCCCACAAAATATTTCCATATATTTTACATTGATTGTATATACGTTCTCAACTCTTGCATTTTAAATTTTAATTCAATCCCTTTTCTATTACAATATGCTTGTAACCAATCATTATCTCTTTTTGTCCCATATTTTCTGCTAAACCGTCTTACAGTTATTGATATTTTGGAACGAAAGTTCATTGAATGAGAGTTCATACTTGCAGCATTTTTTTGAACTCTTCATAAACTTCTGTTGATTTAGATTGCATCTCTGTCTCAAGAAGGTACTCGTATATGAACAGATTATCAAAATGGGAAAACAACAAATCCTTTCTGCGGCTTTTATATAAATGAATAACTATATCCGTATCTAAAGAAGCATTCATCATTGGTACTCCTCAAAGATGTCATCAATGTCTATGTCTTCAACCTGTTGTAATTCGTCTTTTTTTAGCTCTGATGCATCTTTTCCCAAAAGTTCTAATGCCTTCTGTAAGCTTGAAAAAGGAATATAGTTATTTTCATAGTTACTGATAACATATTCATAGTATTTGGGTGGGACTTTTATAGTGTTACTAGGTAATAATAGCCTATCATTAGCATTAATCATTCTAAACAAAGCCGCTGAAGTTGTTTGATGCTTTTTGTTAAAAAGTTCACTCTTATGACTAGGTAATATAAATCCTATTTCATGAAGCCATTTAACGATAGCGTTATAGCTCACATTGAATTCAATCTGAATTCTAACAATGTCAAATGCTGTTAATTCGCTGTGCTTTTTCTTAAGTTCAAATTTTATAAACTTTGTCAATTGTTCCTCTGGCATTAAAAAACAGTTAGCAAAATGAAAAGCTCGTGCCTCTGAAATATCTTCGTTAATTTCACTGATGTCTAAGTCTACTTTTAAATCGTGATTGTTATCTTCAAAATCATAAATTATGTGACCAAGTTCATGTGCAATCGTAAAAATCTCTCTTGATAGTATCTCAGATGAATTAGAAACAATTACTTTTTTACCTTCAAACATTGTTGAAAACCCAAGCAAAATGTCTTTTCCAAATGGATACCTAATTAAATGTATATTTTTTTCTTCAATTAAGCTGAATATATCTTTAACTCCGTAAGTTTGAATATTATGCTCTTGTCTAATTTTTAATGCCCTAGCCTCAATCTCTGTCTTATCAATCCTCAACACCATCACGCACCTTCATCTGATAGTATAACTTTTCATGTGCATGAAAGACTTTCAAAATCTCTGCAATCTTAGCTACAGACTCTATAGCTTCTGGTCTGTCGAACTTTTCTCTGAACAGAGTAACCAGCTCCTTCTTTTCTTCCTGAGCACTTGTTATTGCAGTAGTAGAAATACCTAAAAAATCTGCAATTTTCTTTATCTCAACAAAAGAAATGTCCACTTGACCGCTTTCAAGCCGAGAGTATCTTTGCCTGGTTGTGCCTAAAATCTCAGACATCTTTTCTTGTGCAACCTTTCGTTCAGAGCGCAACTCTTTTATCCTCAAGCCTAATTCATAACTCATTCCAGCCACCTCTTGTAATAATCATATAACATATATAGTTTATTTTTAACTCAATATGTTATAATTTTGTTACTTTATGCTATATTTTATTCATTCATTACAATTTAGTGATTAAGTCATTAGAATATTTGAGATATAGGCAAGGCGGTGTCCGAAAACATCAATATAAACAAAATATCAAAATGGCAGCCGTTAAGCTGCCATTTTAATACCATCCCTATATAAACAAATTCACATTTGAGTCCTCTGCTTCTCCCAGATAATAACCTACTCCTCCTACCTTTACTCCTTCTATAAGCTCCTCCTGCTTTAGTCCCATTACGTCCAGGGACATCTGACAGGCTACTATTTCTATGCCGCTGTTTAATGCGGCTTGTATAAGCTCTTCTAGTGAGGTTACGTTTTTGTTTTTCATTACCATCCTGATCATTTTGGATCCCATGCCTGCCATGTTCATTTTTGATAGTCCTAGTCTTTTGCTGCCTCTTGGCATCATCAGTCCGAACATTCCGTCCAAGAAGCCTTTTTTGACTTTGACTTTTTCATTTTTTCTTAGTATATTGAGTCCCCAGAAGGTAAAGAACATTGTTACCTTTTTGCCCATTGATGCCGCTCCGTTTGCTATTATAAAGGAGGCTATTGCTTTATCCAGATCGCCGCTGAATACTACCATGGTCTTGTTGTTAGCCGCTTGCATTGACGGTGGTACTGCTGCAAATTCCTTTTTGTCTTCCATGCCTTTTTTAATATATGCCAATATGTTACCTCCGTCTTTTGTTATGTTTAGCAGCTCATTGTTGGTTCTTTTGCACCATGCTTTTATGTCCTCGTAGAAACCGGGATCTGAGGCTGTTACTTTGAGTATTTCGCCTTGTTTCATGGAATCAATGTTTGCCTTTACCTGCATAAGGGGACCGGGGCAGCATAAGCCGCATGCATCTAGGTTTTTTTCGAATTTCTCTGGTTTTTGCTCTGCTTTGTGGTTTGCTCCTCCGCCTCTATTATTTTTGTTTTCTTCAAATGCTTCTTTTTTAGGCACAAATTTTTCCTGTTTATATGATTTATAGCCGCCTGTTACGTTTGTAACATCAAAGCCATTTTGCGCTAGTATCTGGCTTCCTATATAGCCTCTCATTCCTACTTGACAGTATTCTATTATTTCCTTGCTTTTATCCAGTTCATTCAGTCTCTTTCTAAGGCTGTCTACAGGTATGTTTACTGCCCCCTTTACGTGACCATTGTTGAATTCGTCTGCGGTACGAACATCCAATAATATTTGTTTTTCGGGATCGATTTTGTCCATATAGTCTGGTGTAACAGTCTTCATTCTGCCTTCTAATATGTTTTGTGCTATATAGCCTGCCATATTTACTGGGTCTTTTGCGGAGGAATATGGCGGTGCATAGGAAAGCTCCAGCTCAGTAAGGTCATATATTGTACCGCCTAATCTTATTACTGCTGCCAAAACGTCCATGCGCTTGTCAACTCCGCCGTAGCCCATGGCTTGTGCTCCAAGGACTTTTCCTTGGTCGTTAAATATAAGCTTTAGTGACATTTGTGTTGCATTTGGATAGTAGCCTGCATGTGTATTTGGGTGCAGTTTTACTACCTTGTAGGGTATATTGGCACGTTGTAAGGTTCTTTCGTTTGCTCCTGTACTGGAGGCTGTAAGGTCGAATATCTTAAGTATGGATGTGCCTTGTGTGCCTTTATAGGATGCATTTAACCCTGCTACGTTGTCTGCGGCTATTCTTCCTTGTTTGTTTGCTGGTCCTGCCAGTGGTATTGCGGTTTTCTGCTTTGTTATAAAATCTATTACCTCTATGGCATCGCCTACTGCGTAGATGTTTTCTATGTTGGTCTGCATTTTATCGTTTACTATTATATGTCCTCTTTGTCCAAGCTCTATGCCGGAATCTTTTAAAAAGGCTGTATCGGGATTAACTCCTATAGCAAGTATTATCATGTCTGCTGTCAGTTTTGTTCCGCTGCTGAGTGCAACCTCCACCTGATGGTCTTTGTCCTCAAAGGCTTTTACTCCGTCCCCAAGCATTAGTCTTACGCCATGATCCTCCAGCTCTTTTTCTGCTATTGCCACCATGTCTGAGTCAAAGGGTGCAAGTATATGGGGAGCTGCTTCTACCAGTGTAACGGCTACGTTTCTTTCTATGAGGTTTTCTGCCATTTCTACACCTATAAAGCCGCCGCCTATTACTACTGCTGTTTTTATGTTCTGGCTGTCTACCATTTGCTTTATTTTGTCTGTGTCTGGTATGTTTCTTAGGCTAAGTATTTTATTGCTGTTTATGCCTGGTATATTTGGTCTTATTGGCTTTGCGCCGGGGGAAAGTATCAAATAGTCGTAGGATTCTTGGTACTCGCCCTTTTCCTTGCTTTTTACTTTTACCGTTTTGGTTTTGGTGTCAATTGCGGCTACCTCACTGTTTATTCTTATGTCAATATTAAATCTGGAGTTCATAGCTGCTGGTGTCTGAACCAGAAGCTTACTCCGCTCCTTGATTGACTGTCCTATATGGTATGGAAGTCCGCAGTTTGCAAAGGATATATATTCGTCCCTTTCAAACATTATTATTTCTGCGTTTTCATCAAGTCTTCTAAGTCTTGCTGCCGCAGATGCGCCGCCGGCTACTCCGCCTACTATTAACACTTTTTTACTCATACTAATACCCCCAAATATTATGAATTTAATGCTTTTATAATCTTTTTCACTCTTTCATCTGTTACCTCATAGGTAACTTCCAGTCCGTTTCTGCTGCCTTCAATGATCCCTGCTGCTCTGAGCTTTTGAAGATGCTGGGATACTGTGCTCTGGGGCAGCTCCAGACATGCCTGCATATGTCCTACGTTGCACTGACCTTTATCTATTAGTCCTGTCACTATGCACAGTCTTACAGGGTGAGCCAGTGCTTTTAATACTTCTGCTAATTCATCAAATTCTTTATAATCTTTTTTCATAATCTACCTCGTTTTTGCTATATCTTAATATTAGTATATTCAAATAATACGATATAATGATAACATGTATTTTTATTTTTTTCTATAGTTTTTTTACTTTTTTTTATGTATTTTTCTTATTTCTCTTATTTTTTCTCTGGATAATAAAATATGTCTGGCAATATCGCTCATGTTTCTTCTTGAATGCCGCTCATAGCTTGCAATCAGCTTCCTAACCATAGTATCCTTTGCTTTTACAAGGGCTGGTCTATTGGTAAGCATAAAAAAGCAGATGTCTGCTAAATCTTCAATGGGATCTCCGTATTCAATCTGTTCAAAATCAAGTCCATACACTTTTTTTCCATCATATACAAAATTTCTCAGATTAGAATCTGATTTGAGATAGCTTATACCGCTCTTTTGAAGCTTGTGAAAATCAGAAAGCCAGTGAGCCAGTGCTTCAACCCAGCCGCCTGAATCTAGAGTGTCAACTAAGTCAACTATAAGCTTGCCTTCAATATATGTAAGCAGCATCCAGTCTTGTGCAAAGTGTATAATGTCAGGAGCTGGTATATTGTTTTTTTTCATTATTGTCAAATTCTCATATTCTTTTTTGCAGTTTTCCTTTGACTGCTTTCCTTCATAGATTTTCAGCACAGCTTTGATAGTTGTGTCTTCCCTGATCAGCTCTACTTTAAATACATTGTTTCGTTTGCTTCTTAATCTTTCATAAGAGATCATCTTATAGTTACTCAAGCTTGATATATATTCATTTATTAAAGCTTCCTCCTGTATCATACTCGTCATATTTATGTCCATGCCCTGTATTTTGCACAAAACGTAATGTAAGAAATTGCATGGACTCGGCACCCCTTTCACATATATTTCTAATTTCTTTCAACCTTTGACTCCTCGCAATATTGTTTTTTAAAAATATATTCTGTTACTTGTTCTTCTATTATATCTACAAGTATATCTGCGTCAGTAATAGCATTTACAACTGGGAGGGTTTTATACTGTATACATGCACTGCTGATTACTCCGCTTATGGCTATAACAGTGTTGTTTAACAGCTCTTGTATTTCTGATTCCTTTGCTGCGCATAGTATTTTGGGTACCTCTGCATCTCTTACACCCTCCAGAACTACATAATCATGGGAATAAAATGAAAGTATTTGATTTATGCTCAGCTTTCCCTTTAGTAGTATATCAGTTTCATTAAAGCCTCTTGCTGCTACTATTTCAGCTCCTGCCTCCTTGTGCCTTTTTGTATCTGTACCCTCACTATCCATGGTGAAATTTTCATAATGTATCTCTTTAACTGTTCCAACACTATATCCTCTTTTTTTAAGCTCCTTAATAATATTTTCTACTGTTGTGGTTTTTCCTGAGTTTGTTATTCCAAATACTGAGAAAACCTTCAAGTCAATTCCTCCTTAATATATTTTGTATAGGGTTTTACGCATAAAACCCTATACAAGCTGTTTGTTGAACAAAACTGCTGCTGTAAAAAGTATAACAACAGACAAAATTGCAATGTAGTCTTTAAGCTCCAGCTTTTTATTGTTTAAGAAGGTTCTATGTGGATATGCTCTAAAGCCTCTGCATTCAGCGGCTATGGCTATTTTTTTTGCTCTGTTCAGGGCTGATACGACTGCTGGAGTTGCTATGTATACGTATACTTGAAGCTTGTCTTTTAAGCTGTGTGCTTTAAGATCAGCACCAGCTAATTGCACAGCAAGCAGGGAGTTTTTAAATTCGTCATTAAAAATCGGCAGAAATTTTATACCTATATAAACCATAAAAACAATCTCGTAGGGCAGCTTTAAGGCTGAAAGGGCAGTCATCATGCTGCCTGCGCTTTCAGTGGCAAGGATTAATGCGCTTGTAATAATTATGAGCATTCTGAGAATTACCAAAATCCCTTCTTTTAAGCCTGCATCTGTTATTAGAATACTATAATATTGAAATATTTGTGTCCCGGTTTTATTAAACAAAAGCTGCGATAGTCCTAATATTAAAAGCAGTGGAATAATGCGTCTCAGCTTAACTAATATATTGAATATGGATGGTGAAAGCATCATGGATATAGCTAAGGATACTGCAGCAATAAATACAGCCAGCCTGATATCTTTTACGATAATAGCGAGGCTGGATAATGCAATTACTATAGATAGCTTTGCACGTGGATCAAATGTATTCATCTTTGATGCTCCCATCTTCCTTGAGTAAAACAGCTCTATCAATATGTGCTTCTATAAAGGCTTTGTCATGGCTGATAATTATAAAACCTTTTTTTTCGTCAGCCAGCTTTTTCAGGCATTTGCTTAGCTTGTTCTGCATTGCAATATCCAAGCCTGTTGTAGGTTCATCCATGATGAAGAAGTCTGTACCTCTTGATAGTATAGCTGCCAGTATAACTCTTTGTTTTTGTCCTCTGCTTAAATTAAAGACGAAGCTATCTCTAATATTGCTTATTTCAAAATAGTTCAGCCAGTAATCTGCCCTCTCAGCTATATGCTGATTATTAAATCCGCTGTATTTTAACCCGAAGGCTATTTGCTCGTATGCAGTAGGGGCGAATAGCTGGTTGTCTGGATTTTGAAAGCAGTATCCAATTTTTTGACCTACCTGTGCTAAGGACATATGTCTTATGTCGTTTTTTTTCAAGTATATTCTCCCGCTCTGGGGCTTTAGTATTCCAAGCATAAGCTTAATTAGTGTAGTTTTACCTATTCCGTTTCTTCCCACTATTCCTATTCTTTCTTCCTTATTAAACTCAATGCTGAAATTTTCAAGGATGCTTTTGCTGTCAGGATAAGAAAAGCTCACAGAATCCAGTCTGCAAAAACTCATCTATTTCTACTCCCTTCATTCTCATGCTTATACTTCCGTTTTTTATGTAGTATAAATAGTCTGCTTGCTTTAGATAATCAGGGTTATGTTCTATTATGATGATTGTTTTGTTATCTTTTTTTAGATTTTCTAATACCCTGCTGATTAGTAATACATTTTGCTGATCTAACTCCGAAAAAGGCTCGTCCATTATCAATATATCAGGGTTCATTGTCATTACAGCTCCTATTGCCGCTAATCTTTTTTGTCCTCCTGAAAGCGTATGGGGGTTTTGATATCTTATGTTTTCTATCTCAAGCAGCTTTAGGGTATTATCTATACGCCGCTTTATTTCTGCTTTGGAAAGGCACAGGTTTTCAGGAGCAAAAGCCAGCTCTTCCTCAACTGTTGGCATAAAAAGCTGGCAGTCAACATCCTGAAACACAATCCCGATTTTTTGTGACAGCTCTGGCAGCTTAAGATTATTTATGGGTCTTTGCTCTATAAGCACTTCCCCGGTCAGCTCTCCTTGTATTCCCATGGGAATTATTCCGCATAAAATATGTGCCAGCGTGCTTTTTCCGCAGCCGCTTTCGCCCGTTATGGCTGTTGCTGTTCCTCTTTCAATAAACACGTTTATTTCCTTTAATATAAAAGGCATATGCTTTGAGTATCTAAAATTTATATCCTTGATTATCACTATGCTGCTGTTAGCAGTGTTCATTGCACAGTAACCTCCGATACATATTTGCACCATCTTTGGCTGAACTGATCCTGCCTTATTATGAGCTGATACGGTCCTGTTCCTCCGCTTTTTTTGTTTCCAAGGGGCTTGTCGTTACGCTGGGTTGCAATATATGCATTGTCTTCTTGCAGGACTTCTTCAAAGGATAGTGCTGCGGTATATCCGTCTATACCTCTGATAATAACCTTTTGAAAGTTTCCCTGCAGCAATTGAGGATCTGCATATTGGAGTATGTCTCTTAGCAGTACTCCTTTGTAGGTTTGTTTTTGGGGTCCGCTTTTTGATGTGTCCTGAATGGCATTAAATGTATGCTGCTTGAGATTTTTTATAGCTTCCATATCTAAAGAAGTCTGATTTTCATTGATGGTAACAAGCATAGTTCCGCTTTGTGCTTGTTCTGTATCAAGCTTACCTGATTTAATATTTAAAAAAACTAATATTGATACGGCTAGTATCAATGCTATGATTACAAGTAATACGGCTTTATTTTTCATACTATCACCCTTAGCTTAATTATAAATATTGTATTTTGACAGCTCTTTAACTATTTTTCCTGCAAGCAGTCCGCCCATTCCTCCTGATAATGCAGCAGTACACAAGCCTAGTAATAAAGGAATCAAAGGTAATCTGAAGAATAATAATGTAGCTGCAATAGTGCCTGCTGTATTTGCCGCTATGCCTGCTGTAAAGAAGCCCTCTGTCTTATAGGCTCTTTTGCTCATCAGCATATTGGATAAATCCACTGCTATTCCAGGTACGGTATAGGTTATTATGCTTAGTACTCCGTGTGTTCCGAATACGCCTGTCACTATTACGATTAGGGCTTGTACTATGCCTATTATGGTTGCTGTACCTTTTCTTTTTATTAGTCCTGCTCCAAGAACCACCCACAGCATATATAAGCCCCCTGCTACTGCTCCTCCGGGCAGTAAAAGGGGTGCAGTAATCATATGTGCCAGAGGAACAACTACAGGCTTTACTGCAATGCCTAGTGCTGAAACCAATGCTATTGTAATCAGTTCAAAGGTGCTGAAGCTTTTAAATAAATGCTTTATTCTCAACATAAATATACCTCTTCTTGCTTTAAAACGCTAATAACCTCAATGCCTCTTACTTAGTATGGTTTATATATAAATGGTATATATAAATCCTCGTAGCAGAATATACCGTGTGATCCTCCTTTTTCGGTATTGTGCATACCGTGATCGGAGGTTACTATTATTTCGCCTGTCCATGCTTTGATTAGTTGTCCTGCGTATTTATCCAGAAGCTTGATTTGATTTGTTGTTTCACTTGCTTTTGTTCCATAGCTGTGTCCTGAATCATCGTAGGAATGAAAATGTACCAAAAGAAAATCAGGGGCTTTAGCTGCTTCATTTAGTGCGGCTTTTAATGCTTCATCATCTGTACTTTCATTTTTGTTTTCATCAATATTTAGTATTGTATTTATGTCGGCATTCAGGATATTAATATTTCCTTCTACTAATGAATATGCTTTATTGTTTTTATGCAGCTCCTCAAATATTGTATCCACTAACAGCCGGCTGTCCTGTCTGTTATGTATTCCTGTATACTTTGGTGTTTTGCCTGTTACCATTGATGTAAATGTTACGTCGGTTATTGGAGGGTATACTGTAAGAATGTTTTGTGCTTCACCCAGCTTTGCTATATTGGGAATAATGCCTTCTTTAAGGTATTCCATGTATTTGTAGTAGCCGAGTCCATCAATATATATGAGCAATACCTTTTTATTGCTCATTATTTGCTTTGTTACTAAATCTCTGATATCTGTAATTGCGAATAAAGGGACTTTTAATACTACCCCTGTTGGTTTTTTATACTTTTTATTTTCCGTAATTATGGAAATATTTCCCATAATGTCATTTTCTGCTTTTACTATATCAGAATATATTATATCTCCATCGTGGGTATAGATTGCTGACTTTCCTTTATATTCTGGCTTTTGCAATATGTTATTGAATTGATTTATGGAGCATGTTATGTTGCTTTGTAAATGTACAAGCTTTAAGCTGCTGCCTTGTCTGCTCCAAATGTATAGGGAGGCGACTGCAAACAAAGCGATAATAATGGCAATGCCATTTTTTTGTTTTTTATTAATGTACTTTATATTCATTATCTACTCCATTTCAAGGTTTTTTGATTTATTCAATCTGGTTTATTTCTAATAGATTTTTCAACTCCACCGTCCCATTTGGAGAGTCATATAGTAATATAACTTCTTTATCTTTGAATTCAAGTATGCATTTATGCAACTGACTGCCATTTATTTGTATGGTTTCTTCGCTGCTACTAACAAAGTTATAGCTTTTTTGATTAATATTTTTCATGCCCGCCCTGCTTAGTGCCTCCTGAAGGGGCATACCTGTTTTGCCTGCTATTGATATAGTGTCTGTCAGCTTCACCATTTCTTCAGGAAAAATAACTGCATCTTCTGTTGTGGAGAAATATGCAATATACTTTACATTTGACCCCAGCTTGAAGTTAGGCATAACATTCATTGGTGCATTTTCACCGGTGGTTTTTATGTAATATCTGGACTTAACCATTGCAATTGTTTCATTCTTGGTTAAACCGTCTGATGAAGCCATTGTAAAAAAGCCCTTTGGATTTACGTTTTTAAATTTTGATAATATTTGTCCTATCTCAAAAGCTTCATCCTTTTTGCCGTAGTACTCATACATGTACGGCTTTATATCCTTTGTAAGCTCATAAAACATTTTTACGGATTTTATATTTTTTTCTGCTATATCATCGTACAGATCAATATCCGATACCATCTTAACCCAATATACACCGAACTGCTCTGGTATAACAACACGGATTGGCTTTTCTTCGTCGGGTATGGGTTTGCCGTTAAATATATGCCCCAGTATTATTTTGTCCTTATCGATTATATCCTTTGAAACCATGGCATAGTAGCCGTCACGCCCGGTTATGCCTATACCCTTGTAGTCATCAAGGTTGATATTGTATTTTTCAAGTACTGTTCTTAGATTTGGTCCTTCTGCTGTCATTTGTGTTTTTGTTCCTGTGGTTTTTTGAAGTATGCAGTCAACCTTTTCATTGGGAAAGCTTTTTAGTATTTTCATAGTAATTTGTATAGATTTATTGTCTCCGTATCTTATACTAAAGCTGTTCTCTTCATTGCTGCGTATTTGCTTCAGATCTGATGCAGGCTTTTCCATTTCATTGTTCAGCTCAACATAGTTGTAGGCACTTATTGCAGTATTAACTGCCTCTATAACTGCTCCACTGCTTATGGTTGCTCCTGTAACCTGCACTATTTCCGTATCATTTGCTGCTTCCAAGGCACTCAGACTTAGGAAGCTGCTTATTGTTTTGCCGAAAAATCTGTCAGTAAACCACTGCTGTGTTATATATCCTCCATAGTGGGGTGTTTCTGTATGCTCTATAATCTTTACTGCCGATATTTTATTGTCCAGACCTATTCCTACAACAACAGTTATAAAGCCTCCATAGCCTGTTTCCTTTGTTATCAAAGCTGTACCTAATAGATTATTTTGTTTGTCATAAGCCTTGTATACCTTGGTTATACCTTTTAATTTTTCAGAAATAAAGGTATCGTGGTCTTGTAGCTTTTGTATGCGTATAGTGTCTGACTGAGCAAATACTTGTTTTACAGCTTTCTCATATTTAAAATCACTGTAAAATCTGTATGCTGATAGTACTACAAAGGATATTATTGTCAGCAGTAGGGCTGCTGATATTTTCTGATGCTTCATTACAATCCCGCCTATTCAACTTTTATTGTTTTAATGTTTTGAACCCAGTTGGGCTTGTTGATGTCCCCTGCTTCCTTCTGACCTACAACCAGCTTGAAGGGTTTGCCCTGAGCTGAATCATATTCTTTTCCGTTTTCCTCCCATGCTATTATTATTACGTACTTTTTATTGGGGTTTTGTTCATCTATATAGTCATTTCTCTTTACTTCCTCCAGTGAAAACTCTATGGAGTATCCATCCTCAGCTATTATGGTTACTTTACTGGCATTGGGACTTATATTTGCCTTTTGTGATAACAGATACCATAGGTATATACCTTTAAAATGAAAGTATTTTTTTGTGCCCCAATTGTTAAGGGAAAAATAATCATCCTCTATGATACCTGCTTTGAATGATTTTATATCCTTTAACCCGAAAAATATTTTGCCATTTGATATTTTTCCTTCTATGAGTAATGCATCCGCAGTATCAGCTTCTGGAGCTGATACTGCGCTTTCTGCTGCGGCTTCTTTTTGCTCTGGCACATTGGCATTACTGCTTGTTGGAGTTTTGGTGTCTTTGTTGCTGCCGCTTTTTTCAGTATTATTACTATCTACGATAGTGCTATCTGTGATAGTGCTGTTTTCTTTATTGTTATCTTTTGTACTGCTGTCAGCTTGTGTATTTGTATTGCTTTGCTGAGTATCATCTGCTTGCTGCTCTACAGGTGCAGCGGTTATATGGGAAGCCGGCTGGCTCTGCAAGGCTGATTCAGCGGCTTGGCTGCTTTGAGTGTCTTTTGCTTTGCTGCATCCTGCTGTTGATATTATAACGAATGCAAGCAGTAAACAAATTATGTGCTTGCATACTTTTAGGTATCTCATGCTGTACCTCCTGAAATCTAAGGCTTTTCATATTCTCCTTCTCCTACAACGATGGTATCTGCCCATTTTATCCACATGGAAATGTTTTCTTCTACTATAAGCTTTATGGGACCTCCGTTGTTATTGGAGGAATAGCCTGTATCTCCTATGTTGGCTACCAGCGGGAAGCCTTCTCTTGCATAGCTTAGTATTATTTTCTTATTTTCACCGCTGGTGTTTACTACTCCATCCCAAACCTGATTTACATCTACGTTTCTTGAATATTTTGCACCTGAATATATTGTTATTTTACTTGGTTTGTTTATGCCTGTTTTCAGCTTTACTATTTCATTTATAAGATATTTAAGCTCAATGCCTTCAAATTGGGCTACATCCTGTGATGATGTATAGGTGTCTCTGATTATTCCGTCTGTCAACTGCTCCAGCTCTCTTAGTGTAAAAGTAATGGGATTTGCTACTTCACTTCCTGTTATTCTGAGAAGTGTTGTATCAAGATAGCTTTCATATATTGGTGTGCTGTGATTCCAGCTATTAATCTGCCCTGCTTTTACTATTATTTCTTTTATATTTTTTACAAAGCTTGCTGAGTTTTTGTCTTCTGCTTCTCTTTGTCCAACTACCAGCATAAGCGGACCGCCGCTGTTGGAAGCTTCTTCATCATAGCCTATGTCTCCTTTGTTAGGCACTAAGGGCTTGCCGTTTTTACCATAAGCAATCATCATTTTTAGATTGCTTGTATTGTCCTTCTCATTTATATAGTCCTTTTTCATTACGTCCTGCAAACTGAATTCCTTGGAATATCCATCCTCCGCAACTATTATGACCTTTTCTGCGTTTGGTTGAAGCTGTGTTACTGATGTCAGAAGATCATATAGTGAAATCCCCTTGTATTCTACGCCTTCTCCTGTGCCTGCCTTGTTTAGCACATAATAGTTTGCTTTTGTAATATAATCAAGCATTTCTTCCAGCTCTGTGACTTTAAGACTTGTCTGGCTTTTTATGCCATCGCCCTTTATTGTCAGGGTATTATTATAATTGCTGTATGGCAAGGCTGCATGTGAGCATGGGTCTGGTGCAAGTCTTATTACTATTTCGTCAACCTTTGCCGCATTTAATCCTTCTGGTCTGCTATTGCTTTGTGCAAGAATAACCGCCAGTGGTCCATCATAGTTTTTTACAAGCTTTTTGTATCCGTTTATGCTTATGCCGTTATTTCCTACATAGCCTAGTTTTGAAGCCATTCCGCTTGTCATCGGATAACCATTCTTTGAGTATGCAAGTATGGGCTTAAGGTTCTTTATTTGTGTAACCACATTAAAATATTCATTGTAATCTCCGTTCGGCTTGCTTAATTCGCTCATATCTATCCGTGCTATATCTTTTTTGCCTGAGCGGAGTATTACCTGTCCTTCGCTGCCGGATAGTCCTACCATATCCTTGAGGAAATACCACAAATCCATGCCCTGATAGTATTCGTTGCTGTAGCTTGTTCCTCGCAAGGTTGCATAATAGCCCTTTGCCATTGCGTGTGTTGATGTTTTTTGGCTTAGGGTTATATTTTCAAGGTCACCTATAGTATAGGTCAATTCTTTTATTGGTGTATTTGATTGGTGTGAGTAAACCTTTACATTTATTGCATTATCCTTGAAGCTTTCATATGCTCCATAGGTGTGGGTGGTATAATTAACATCACTTCCAACTATTATCTTTGATACATATTTAATTTGATTGGGTCCATTAATATCCTCCAGACTTTTTTGCCCAAAAGTGACTCTCAGAGGTCCGCCGTTGTTATCAACTCCATTTACAAAGCCTTCTGATGTATTTAGCGGCACAAAGGGATAGCCGTCTGAACCATATGAAAGCAATACTGGAAGTCCTGTCTTTACAGGCTCGTTCATGACTTTTATATATATTCCATATTTTGAGGCATCTCTTATATCTCCGAGGGTAAATGGACCTACATTATAACCGTCCTTTGCTATTATTTGTATTGGTGTGTGGTCTGGCATATCTGCTGATAGTCCCGAAAGCAGTAATAAATCGTAAAGCTTGACACCCTTTAAAACACGATTATTCCAATAGTTTACACTATTTTGCAGGCTGTAAACGCCTTCATATCCTATATTTTTACTTTTTGCAGTTGCCAAATTCTCTATATCCTTAAGGCTGTATATAACCTCTTTTCCTATCTTGTCGCCTGTTATGGTAACAGTATCATATAAGTACTCCGGCTTATTGTATGGGCTATGAGTGTGCTCGTATACGTTTGATGCGTCTTTTTCCTTTACTTCTATTTTGCTTATTGCAGAAAAGCTTGTTAGAACAGCAGCTTGATCAGCATTTAGTACTAGCTTGAGACAGCCATTATCGTTATACTTGGTTTTATCATAGCCTGGGTCGTGTTTATCAAATACCAGAGGTACTCCGTTAATGCCGTAGGCGATTATCATTTTGTTGTTGTCAGCGTCTGCTTTTTCTATATCAGCAAGGCTGTATTCACCAAGCTTTTGCAGATTTTTATCCCAGAATATTACTTGTCCTGCACTTGCTTTAAGCTTTACCAGATTTTTCAGCAGGTAGTCAACTGTAATTCCCTCATAGCTGTTTTTTACTACCTGTCCGTCAATTTTTTCAGTGTAAATTCCTCTATGTATTCCTTGCTCTAAGGTCTCAAGCTGTCTTATGGTAGTTATCTTTCTTTCTTCTACTCCTGGTCCTTCTACAGTCAGGGTAGCTGATGTGATGGCATCAATGTTGTATGGTGCTGAATCATAGCTTGTGTGCTTGTACTTTCCGTCAACTGCCTTGGTTTTTTCTTCGATTTTTATTGGTTCTCCGACTATTATTTTGTTTAAGCTGGATACGTACAAGGAATTGTTTACATCGTTTATACTTAACTGTCCAAGCATAAGCTGCAAGGATGGATTACCTTCTATGTCCTTTAACATGCTTTCACTTATTGCACCGCTGGTTACTGCTGCATTTTTAAAGGCGATTACTGTTTCTGCCTTTGCTGCATTGCTGTCACTTCCTTCAAGTATTTTGGGGTAATAATATCGTTGTGTGCTTATTTGTTCTTCTGTAAATTCTTTTTTAAAACCGTCAGAGGCACAAAAAGTCATTTTACCGTAACCACTATCAACGCCGGCAAGCTTTAACAGATAGGATAGCTTTATGCCTTCTCCTGCTTGGAGCTTTTTGGTTCCTACTCTATTTATACTTGAGTAATATTGTACTACTTTGCCTTCATTTAGTTGTTTAAGCTGTTCCATAGTAAATGACAGCTCTTTATTTACTTTTGTTCCTGTTATTACTAATACAATTTCATTTCTTGCTTCTTCTCCAAATAGTGTACATACACCGGCTTGTGAAAATAGCATCATGATGATTAAAACTACAGCCAAAAGTTTTTTAAGCATATTTTGCTTCATGTGTATCCCCCTTAATATTTTTGTATATAAAAAGCAGCTTCCCAAAGGAAACTGCTATCTATTCTAATATATACCATATTTGGCATAGCTTTTGCGTACCATATATAAAGTTTCATAAAGCTTTATATAATAAGATAACAAAGCCTGCTGTACACAGTAAATATAATAGTTTCCTTTCCAAATGGATATTATTCCGGGAGGCATAAGCGTTTCCACTTATACCCTAGCGGTCAGCATTCATAGCGTTGGCTTTAGACGTGCTGACTCGGAAACAATATTAAATTATAATATTAATTGTATACAATATTAACCTATGGTGCAATAATTACTTTTTTATACTTCCATATATTTATGTATATGATGCCAAATATCTTTATTCTTTTGCGGCTTCATATTCCTGTACCTTTTCTTCAATCAAATCTACTAACAGCTCTACATCCGTCAGGGAATTTATTGATGGAGTATTTTTATATAGTATCAGGGATCTTGATATTATACCGCTTATGGCTATTACTGCATCGTCTATTTTTTCTCTGATTTCTGCTTCCTTTGCTGCGCATAGTATCTTGTTGGGTATATCGATATCTCTGCTCCCATCCAGTATCACATAATCCTGCGAGTAATAGGATAGTATCTCATTTATACTCAGCCTTTTATTAATCTTAATATCTGTCTCATTAAGCCCTCTTTCTATTACAATTTCAGCCCCAGCATCCTTGTGTCTTTGAGTATCAGCAGCTTTAATATCTCCAAGAGGGTTTTCACTCTCCATTTCCTTTACGTAGCCTACTGAATATCCTCTATCCCTAAGCTCATTTATTATATTTTCTACAGTTGTAGTTTTACCGGAATGTGCTGCGCCAAATACAGAAAGAACCTTCAAGCAAATACCTCCTAATGTTTACTATAGATAACCAACTCTAAAAAATAAGGCTATAAAGCTGTGTCTGATATTAACACCGGCTTTACAAAGCTGTATTTGTTACTATGATAATCCTTGTTTATATAATCGATCATTATCTCCGCAGCTAAGGCTGCTTTTTCTTTGTTGTTAAAAAACAGCTTGTATTTGTAATTCGACAGCAGGTATTCATTGCCAGATAGACAAATAACTGCAAGTTGTTCTGCCGCAATATGATTTTGTGCTAGTATAGCCAAAAACTCGTTAAATATTATACCTTTTCTGTGATTATTGTTCTTCAGGCATCTATATAGGTCTTCTTCTGTGCTTATTACATGTATGTTTTTTTCTTGTAGTTTATTGGACTGGCACAGCTTATCTATCAGTACTTTACTATTAGCAGAATCTACGACTATAAAGGGTTCCTTTTCTCCTAGTATTTTCATGCCTTCACTTATTGCTGTTTCATAATCTGCCAGCACCTTATGAAACAAGGTATCTTCTATATAGCTGTCTACAAGGATTATTGGCACTTTGAATATATTGGTGGTGTTATATATATATTGTTCACTTATACCTAAAATAAAAACCCCATCTAATGCTCTTTCATAGATTATATCCAGCTTGCAATTGGAGGGATCTAAGTGTTCGACTATTGCATGATAGCCTATATCATATAGTATTTTTATCAGCTCGCTGATAAATTCAGAGTAGGAGCATTTTTTCCAAGGCAGCGGCTCTGCGTGATTGTCCATTATAAAGATTCCTACCAGACCAGACTTTTTTCTTGATAAGGCTCTTGCTGTCAAATCAGGTATATAGTTCAGCTCATCTATGGCTTTTATTACTCTCTTTTTTGTGTCCTCGAGTATGGATTCCTTATCGTTATTATTAATAACATAGGAAACTGTTGCTACAGATACTCCTGCTGCTTTTGCAACATCTCTCATTGTCACTTTTTTCATCTACTGCACCTCAATCTGCACATATAATAGTTATCTTGGCATATAGTATAGCTTTTCAGAAAGATAAACTTAGTATTATTCTTTGAAAAAGCTTTTATCATCATTTATTTATATATGTTTAATCTTTACGGTTGCTTCCCTATATATAGATTATATCAAAAACAAGTCGGTGGACAAATGTGTTTTGTCCACCGACTTGATAAAAATATTAATATTATGGTTGCCAGTTTACTATAACTGTTCCTGTTGCATTGGTTGGAACAGTATAAGTGCGGTTTGATCCGCCTTCCCAAGTTACTGTAGAACCATTTTTCTTTATAAACTTGTATTGTATTGTAGTTCCTGCTGGAACACTTACGTCATAGTACCATGTAGGATAGTTGTACACTACTTGATTAAACATTGGACCTATTGCCTTGTTTGTATCCCAGTTTCCAAGCTCTGCTACACTGCCTGTCAGGTAAACATTTTGTCCGAAGGTAGTTGTTGCGTTGTTAACTACAAAGCGTACCATAACCTGCGCGCCGGACAATACGTCGAAATTGGAGTATGTATTGCTTGTTACACCGCCGGATGTTCTTAAGGTTACATTTACTTTTCCTGCTGCTACGCTTGGAACCTTTGCTTTAACTTGAGTATTGCTCCATGATACTATTGTTGCATTAGTTGTTCCAAAGGTAACTGTTCCTGTAGTTGTACCAAAGCCTCTTCCGTCTATTGTTATTGTATCGCCTGATTTTGCCATTGGGTGTCCTACGTTTCCTATAGTAGGAGTATCAGAAGTAGCTGTGAACTGCCATACAGCAGCCGAACCAGCAGCTAGAGTAAAGTTATTAACTGCGCCATTGCTGCCTACAGTTATGCTGTTGCCTGAAACTAATCCAGTAAGAACGTCACTATATGTTGCTGCTGGAAGTGCAGTATTTAAACCAGTTATATTAGCACTACTTGATAAATTTCTGTTTAATGCTACTAAAACAACGTTGTTTCCGAACTTTCTTTCATAGATATATACATCGTTGTTAATCCATCTTTCTGTTGTAGTTCCATAAGCTAAAGCTGGGTTTGTTTTTCTTAGTGGAGATAGCTTTTGGATGATTTTGTATGCGTTTGTAGTTGTGCTGAAGCCAGTCATCATTCCTCTGTTAGCTGGGTCTCCGTTTCCAATCATATATTGCTCTGTACCGTAGTATATTGCTGGAACGCCTCTTGAGGTTAGTGTTAACGCAAGAGCTATATCAGTCTTCTTAGTGCTTACGCCGCTTTGACCGAACCTGTCCATATCATGGTTATCAATAAATGTAACCTGCTGTCTTACGTCTTCATGTGAGTTTGCAGTATCTGTAAGCATTGCATTTAAGCCGTACATTGTGTCTGTGTTGTCTCTTAGTACTTGTCTTACTTTTTGTCCAAATCTAAAGTCAAGAAGACTCATTCCGCTGTCGTTTGAGAAGCTGTAATAGCTTGGATCTACTTCGTTTACGCCTAGGAACCATTCGCCAAAGGTGAATACTGGCTTATAGCTGTATATTGTGTTCATAAAGTTCTTTTGCCAGCCTAAAGGCATGTGTTTAACTGCATCCATTCTGATTCCGTCTATTCCTAGATCAAGCCATTTTTTAATAGCTGCTTTCATGTAGGAATCTATAGTATTGTTCAGAAGGTTTAAATCTGCCAGGTCAAACAAGTTTCTGTAAATTCCGTCTTCTATGGTTGAGAAATCTGTGCCGCCATAATGGTGGAATAATCCGTTAGGATCGTTTGTATATGAAGCTAATAATGTTCCATTATCGTAAAGCTTACCGTTTTCGCCATAGTTTACGTTTGCTGGATCTGCTGGTGAAGTGTGGTTTGGAGCAAAGTCTATTACTACTTTGATATTCTTTGCATGAGCTGCATTAACTAGATTTTGGAAATCTGTAAAGGTTCCAAAGTAAGGATTGGTTTTTTTGAAGTCTCTTGCCCAGTATCCATGATAGGAAGTGCTTCCATCTGCGAATACTGCGTGTATATTTTCAACAGGTTGTGATATCCATATTGCTGTTATCCCCATGTTTGATAAGTAACCGTCATTGATTTTGTTTATTATTCCCTGCCAGTCTCCGCCGAAGTATTTCTTAAGCTGGGTCTTTGTGGAGTCATATAGTGCGCCTGTAGGGTTGTTTGCTGTGTTTCCATCGGAGAAACGGTCTGTAACTATTTGGTAAATAACATCTGTACCATAGTTAGCTTTGTTGGAAACAGCGGCATCTCCTGGGTACGCTGCTGCTGCGTCAACTGTCATTGAACCATTATTGTAAATAACAGACAATGACATTATTAGTGTAAAGCATAATATTATAGGTAAGAGTTTACTCTTTAAGAAACTATTTGTTTTTTTCATTTTTTTCCCTCCATAACTTAATTTATTCAGCTCTGGTTTAAAATACTTATGTAGCCGATTAAATGACTAATTTTTCTTTCTACCCCTCCTCTATAGTTATTATTCAAGATGCTTAACCGGTTAAGTGATAGTGAATAATAATATTTTGTATAATATATTAATATTCTAGCATATACAAGCCTAGATTTCTATAGATTGCTTATAAAATTCAGAAAAATACTATAAAAATAATTATGATTAATTTTAATGTAAGCTACCTAACCAAAACTTATTAAAATTTCATATTTTTTTCAAATTTATTATTGATATTATTTTTTATGTATGCTATACTATACGTGTACAAAGAGATTTAACGTAATATGAACCATATCCTACTACTTATTAGGATTAATCAAGTTCCATGTTGTTAAATCCCTAATAAATAATAGGAGGTAACAAAATGTCAGACAAAAATTTAACATGCAAAGATTGTGGTAAGGAATTCGTATTTACAGAGGGTGAGCAAGAATTCTACAAAGAAAAAGGCTTCGATAACGAACCACAAAGATGCCCAGACTGCAGAAAAGCTAGAAAAGCTCAAAGCAGAAACAGAGATTTCAGAAGATAATTTTGAAATTATGAAGGCTATTGAATATTCAATAGCCTTTTTTATTTATCTTTATAACGAGATAATATATAGAGAAACAACTTCAAAATTAAATTTTTCCAGTTGTTTCTCATAAAGAGATAAGCAACTCTTAACGAAAAGTATTTTGAATTAAGAGTTGCTTATCTATAATAATAAAAAAGAGTATATGCATCCACTATGAGTGGTGCGTATACTCTTTTTTATTATTCGCTTTTCTATTCCTTTATTGGCATCCTGCGGAGCAAAAGCCAGCTTAGGGCTGTCATCACCACAAAACCTGTAAGAAAGCTTAATACTGCTATATATGGATTATTATTTGTCAATCCAAGGGTGCTTGTAAAAAATCTCGATATCCCCCGAGTTGATGCGCCATCTGTTATATAGTTCAAGGTTATAATAAGTGCTATAACAAATATAGGCGATAAGGAAACTATTGTTTTCATAAGGCTGTTACATTTGTAATACAGCATAGTAATAAACCAGCCTAAGCTTGTGGCAAAGGTAAACAGAGAGAAAAACCACGTGAGATCCGCAAGAATAAAATGTTTTTGATAAATTTGCTCAAATATGTCCCTATATGGAATTATTCTGCTCAATACATTGCTTAGAACTGAATTAAGTAACGCCATAAATGCAGACACTAATATCAAAGTAACTATATTTGCAAGGAAAAATCGCTTTCTGGATACATTATTGGCTTGCATAAATTTAAAGTTTGACTTGAAGCAATTCAGTCCTGAAATAAACATAAATATCAAGGCAGATGAGCCAAAACCACTAAAATGTCCATTACCATCGGGATTACTTACAAATGTAAAATATGAAATTATTATAATAGCACTTATTGCCAATATTATTCCGTAGTATATTATCATTGCAGCTTTAAAATCTCGCAGCTGATATTTTGAAACCTTCAATATATTATTCATGATTTATCCTCCTTACGAATTTGTCAGGCTTATAAACAGCTTCTGAAGCTCTGCTTTTGCAAACTCCAAATTCAGTTCTTTTGCCAGCATATCATTCTTTTTGTGAATGTCTTCAAGAACGACAACTGATTTGAATTTCCCCATGGTTTCTGCGCCTATAACCTTTTTCCCATTTATATACTCATCAACCTTTGAAGCCTCGCCAGAGACAGCATAAGCTGTGGTTAGAAGCTGTTCAACAGATTCCTTCCTTATAAGCTTTCCTTTATCTATGATTATTACTTCTTCCAATACTTCTGCGACTTCTTCAATAAGATGAGTTGATATTATCATTGTTTTCGGCTTCTCACTGTAATTGGCTATCAATTCCTTATAAAACATATCCCTATGGTTGGCATCAAGTCCCAATATCGGCTCATCAAATATTATTATGTCTGCATTGGAGGCTAGTGCTGCTATTGCCTTGAATATGGAGGAGTAGCCTGTAGATAAAGCTTTTATCTTCTTATTAACATCAAGCCCAAAGCGCGCAGACAACTCGTTTGCATATTTTGTGTCAAAGGAGGGGTAATATTCCTTTGTCCACTGAAATATCTCCTTCACTTTTAAGCCTAGGGGGTACAAATTTTTCTCCATCATATAGAATATTCTGCCGAGAGCTTTATCATTTTCAAACACCGTCTGACCGTCTAGTGTAATTTCTCCGCTGTTAGGAAAAAGCTTGTTAGTCATAAGGTTTAACAGTGTGGTTTTGCCGGCTCCGTTTCTTCCCAGCAGTCCATAAATCTTGTTTGGTTCTATGGTAAGATTTATATTATCCAGTGCCTTTGTAGTGCCATACTCTTTGGTTATTCCTTTAATTTCAATTTTGCTCATTTTTGCTGCTCCTTTCTATCATTGTGATTATTTCTTCTTTTGATATATTAAGCTTCGAGGCTTCTTCCAGCAGGGACATAATGAATTCCCTATAAAAGCTTTCTTTGCGTTTTGTAAGAATCTTTTGTTTTGCCCCTGTTGATACAAACATGCCTACACCTCTTTTTTTGTATAGTATACCTTCGTCTACCAGAAGGTTAATGCCCTTACCTGCTGTGGCTGGATTGATCTTAAAGTTTACTGATATTTCAGTTGTAGAAATAATCTGTGTTTCTTCTTCGAATATGCCTTTTAATATATCATCCTCTATTGCTTCTGCCAGTTGTATGTATATTGGCTTTTCACTGTTAAAGTCAAGAAGCATTTCTTCACCTCCGCCTTAGTTAGTTAGTTACTTATGTAATTAACTATACAACGAAAGAACTAAGATGTCAATAGAGTAATTAATATTTTTTAATAAAAATAAACCCACTGCTGTTTATATTTTCAGCAGTGGGTTGGTTTGTTATATTTTGAGTTTAAGGTATAATTGCTGTTTGACCTTAACAGATCATCATTACCTATAAAGGTTTAGTAAGCTGTTTCATCCTATATACCCTCGTTTATTACTTTATCGCTTGATGCTCCTGCTAATTTAGATGGTTTGGATAATGGATCAATATTATCTCCCGCAAATATAACAACAGTGGTTGAAATCAACAAAGTAAAAGCCAATAATATTGCAAATAATGATTTAATAGAATTTTTCATAGCTTCTCTCCCCATTTAAAATATCAAATTTGATGTATATTTGTCCAAAACATTCATGTAAGCCTTGAATAAAGTTGCTATTATCAGAAGCATCCATAAGTTCATACATTACATTTGCAAGTTGTTTTAAATAGATTTTATTGTTAGTATTCCTTATTATCGCTTTTATACTACGTACAACACGCAATTTATCTATTTGTTTATCCTTGGTACTTCTCAATATATCGAAATATTTGTCAAAGGATATATAGCTTCCTAATTCCATTTGTATTTCTACATAGGTTTCTACACAAGCCAGATGGTTTATCAGGCTGTAATCCAGTTCATTCATTTCCATAGCCTTATGTACATATATTTGTGCATTTCTGTAATCACCCAAACATCTATACATCTCAGACATATTGTTATAGATTACCCCGGTGGTTGCCAAGCGTGATTCATCCCTGTGATTTAATGCTTCTTGATAATAATTAAGTACTTCCTGATAGTTTTTCTGCCTTTTATAGGTTAAGCCTATATTTGCAATGGCGGCAGCTTTTTCAAAACTCCTAGCCGCATAGTCCGCAGCAGATTTAAAGTATTCTCTGGCTGAATCAAATCTGTCGGTATGCAGATACAGAAGTCCTCTACAGTAGTAATAGCGGAATAAGGGCTTATTAGTCAGCTTGTATGTAAATCTGTATACAAGCTCTTCTGTCAACTGATACTGCTTTTCGGATTTTGACAGCATGTTTTCCCGAAAATAGGCATCTGCAAGCTCTGTATGAAAGGATACCAGCAAATCTCCCTCAAATTGAGGTACTGCATCTATGGCATATCCGTAGTATTCTTCTGCACGATTTATCTTGTTTCTGAAATAATGGTTTTTAGCCTTTGCTCTGTACATCATCGCAGTTTCATAGGATAGGCCCATCTGCTTGCACATTTCCAACAGCTCGTCCATTAGCTCCAAATCCTCTTTTTCGTTATACAGAACAATGTTTTCATACATTCTGAAAACGTGCTTTTTAACCTGCTCTTTTGGAGATAAGGCAAGCTTGTTATAGTCCATGTCTAATGCCTTTGTTATGCCGCATTTGAATGTATCAGACAGGATAACATCTCTGCTAAGGTAGGTTCTTAAGGTACTTAGGGTTATAGGTATATCACTGGAATAAAAAAATTCTTCTAGATCCTTATACCTTTCCTTAATGTACTTTCTTATTTGGGGCCCTTCACCCAATATTCTTATGTCCTTTTTCGTCAGCTTTTTCATATGACATTACCTTCCAATGTTATTTATATCCTTATTATAGCATTATGTGGAATCATTGGCAATATTTATTTGGATTTTTTATATAAGACGTGATTTTAGTTTACTATTTATGGATTTTCTATAAGGGCTTAGCTTTATTATATCAGCAGTTATGCTGATTAGCAGTTGATTAATTTCTTTGTTGTAAAATATACAGCCTAAAAAATAGGAGTAAAATTTTGCATTATATAGCAGGATTTTGTCAGAATTTAAAGAATATTATTTAGAGAATATTAAAAGAAAAGGGTGATATATATGCCTTTACCTAATGCTATTAAAAATCGAATAACGGATTTTATGGAGTCCCTTAAGGATAATAATAATCGAAGTCTGGTATTTTTTAAAGGATTTCCTTCTGATGTTTACAAGCTTTTAAAGGAAAAGGAATACTCCAGCTTAAGTATTGATAAATGGTTAGATAATAAAGGCTATATTAACGTTATTGAATTGGAAAATAGCAGCAAAGAGCTTCTAGTTAATTTTTTGACTATGAACGCTACGGTTGTATGGGGCTTCTATGAAGAATTTATAGCATTAACCAATACATTTACTGATATTAAGCAACGGTTTGACGGAGAAATTATTGTTTTAGAAAATAATCTTTTTGCTAAATACTACCCCCTTGATATTGAGTCCTCTATTTTAAATAAGCTTATGGAGTATTTTAGCAGCGAAAGCATAGAAATGACTTCTGAAATAAGTCCGTATATAAGGTATTATAGTGATGCGGAATACTATTCAAATGGTGATATAGGGATATCCTTCATAAACAGGCATATGGAGGAGAATATTGATGCGATCCCTTTCTATAATAATATAGATATACCTGCCAGCATTTCAAACACAAATTACAAGAATATTTCTGCACAGAGCACAAATATTTTTTCTCTCAAGAAGACACTTCAAAATGGCGAGAGTATCGGTGATATAAATATTATAATCGATACAGATAGAGAAAGAGGACATCTTCTGCCCTTTATTTACCTGCTTAATCTGACTGAATCCAACTATAGTATTACTGTTAATGAACGTTTCAAAGATTTGACTAAAGAGGATGGAAACAGACATTTAAAGCTGTTTCAAAGATATTGGGGTGATGATAAGACTTTTAGAGCTATAAAATTTTATAAAAACCCTGATGTCTCAAATGAGCTTATGGAAATATCGCAGGGGCACATCATTAATGAAATTATTTCTCAGTGTGAGTGTGCGCTGAATAATGTCAATGAGTTTCATGATATGCTTATTACTGCGCCTACAGGGGCAGGAAAATCTCTGTTGTTTCAGATACCTGCTATATATATGGCTGAGGAGCATAAAACCATTACGATTATTATTACCCCTCTTATAGCTTTAATGCGTGATCAGGTTGATAACTTGTATTACGAAAGGGGTGTGGAGTACGTTACATTTATTAATTCTGAAATCTCTTTTGATGAGAAGGAGCGTAGAATTGCTAAGATTAAAAATAATGAATACTCCATTTTGTATTTGTCGCCCGAGCTTTTCCTTGGAAACTCTCTTGTAAATATTATAGGAGATAGAAAAATCGCTTTGCTGGTTGTGGATGAGGCTCATCTTGTTACTACTTGGGGCAGAGAATTCCGGGCGGATTATTGGTACCTAGGCGAATACATAAACAAGCTGCGAAGGGATCGAAAGCAAAGCTGTCAGTTTCCTATTCTTTGTCTGACTGCAACTGCGGTATATATGGGAAATGAGGATACTGTTGATGATACTGTAAATAGTCTGAATCTAAATAATCCTATTATTCATCTTGGAAATGTAAAAAGAGAAAATATTTTATTTAATATCAGGACTGCTGATAAGCCTGCTGAAAAGGGCGGCTTGGATGAATTTAAGGTGCAAAAATCCGTAGAGCATATAATACACTGCATTGATACGAAAACAAAATCTATCGTCTATTGTCCTTATACCTCACAGGTGGAGGATATATATAATAGTCTTGATAGTAACTATAAAAAATATGTGGGTAAGTATTATGGTTCCTTTGATAAGTATGAGAAGGCTGAGTCTCAGAATAAGTTCAAATATGGGGATTATCTGGTCATGATTTCTACAAAGGCCTTTGGTATGGGTGTTGATATTAAGGATATCGAAAGGGTTTATCATTTTGCACCTACGGGCAATCTTGCAGACTATATCCAAGAGGTGGGGAGAGCTGCAAGAAATCCTGAGGTTGAGGGCGTTGCTGCTACAGATTTTACTCCCCTAGATATGAAGTATGTCCGAGCGTTATATGGCTCTTCTGGAATAAGACAGTATCAGTTAAAGGAAATGATAAGAAAGCTTTACAGCATGTATAGCGATAAAAAGAGCAGAAATCTGCTTATATCTCCTGAGGCATTTTCATATCTGTTTAGCGAAAATGAACTGGAGAATAAAACAAAAAGCGGTTTATTACTGATATCAAAGGATTTTGAAAGAAGATATACTTTCCCAGTAATAAATGTACGTCCAAAAATGCTGTTTACCAAAAACTTCGTAAGTGTTCCTTTAAGCATAGAAAAAAGGTTCCTTGAAAGTTATGGCTCTTATGCAAGGCTGATTGCGGATAATACTAAAAGGGTTGTACCCTCACTTAATAGAAATGGCGATATAACTGTTTATAATAATGGTAATATATATGAGCTGAATATGTCTGCACTTTGGGAAAAGCATTTTGACAGCTATACCTTTGCTGGCTTTAAAAAGTCCTTTTTTGAGGGAGAGCTTTTTGATTTTCAGTGTGATGAAAAAATATCTCCCAGACTAAATTTAAAAATCACCTTCGAGTCCAGCTTTGATAGGGTTTGCGAAAATTTGAAGGAGTATAGTCAAAAGCTTAGCTCTATATTCTCTTATTTTAAATCCAGAGGCAAGGTATTTACCAAGGCTGAATTTAGAGAGCGGTTTAATCAGCAGTTTGATAATGTTGTTAGGCTCAATGAGCTGCCGGGCATTATTCTTGATACCTTTGTGGCTGATATATCTCAAAATGATGGTTTTAATTCAAATAGCGACAAGCTGAAGTTTATCCAGCAGAGAAAGGCTCATAATAAGGATGATTTAGTTTATAGAATTATGAACTCTAATTTTACACTATTGAAGAACTATCTGACACGGCTTATCCACCAATGTCATCCAAACGTTGGCGGCAATACCTTTTCAGTGTATATATCTGTAGCCTATAACAATAAAAAGCCTGAGCTGTTATACTTGGCTGTATTGCTTGAGCTTTTCGGACTGGCAACCTACGAAGTAATCGGCGGCAGAAACAGGGAAATCTTTATCAGGATAAATGATCCCAATAAGCTTAAGCGTGCAGCTTTCAGCAGCTATTCAAATTATATGCTGCGAGAAATCGAACGTAAGAGGGAACGCTCTCAAAGCATTATCAGGGGATTTATGCTTGCTGATTTGTCTGATACAGAACGTTGGGATATCATTGAAGACTATTTTCTGGGTAAAGATGATGAGGTCAGCTTGAAGCTTGGCTTAGATTCCTAAGTGAGTAATATGTTGCTATCAGCAGTTAAAAGAATCTCTCTTTTGCTGCTTGATAACAACATATTTTGTATGTATGAAAGCCTGCTCGGTCTTGAAAGGCTTTCGCTTAGAATATATTAGGGTCTATCTTGTTTGGTTCTTCGGCTCGGTGGCTTAAGGGATTGAAGGCTGGTCCTTCTACTACCTCTCCTTCGTAGGTAAATCTTGAGCCATGACAGGGGCAATCCCAGGTAAGCTCGGCATCATTCCATTCCAGCTCACAGCCCATATGTGTACAGGTGGTATCTACAACATGCAATACTCCTTTATGATCTCTATATGCTCCCAGCCTTTGCTTATCTCCCTTTACTATTCTTGCCTCTCCATTTTTAATTTCTACATTATCAGGAAGTGGTTGAAGCTTTCCTGATACAAGCCGTACAGCTACATCTGCATTTTCCTTTATAAAGGTTGCAGCCGATGCGGATATATCTGCTCTGGATGGATCATACACCTCTGTCCAAGGGCTGCTGCCTGTTGTTATCAAATCCTTTATCAGCATTGCAGCTACTGTACTGTTAGTCATTCCCCATTTATCAAAGCCTGTTGCAACATAAATGTTTGGTGTCTTTGATGTCAGTTGACCTATGTAGGGTATATCATCTACTGTCTTGTAGTCCTGTGTGGACCATCGGTATAAAAGCTTTTCTGCTCCATATGAGCTGTCAACGTACTCCAGCATTTCTTGATAGTGTTTGTTTAGCTCTTTTCCATGTCCTGTTTTGTGATGCTCTCCAGAGGCAATAATCATTTCCTTATCTCCAAAAGCTTGAGAGCGAAGGGATCGGCTCGGCTGCTCAGCGTTTATATACATACCTCCGGGGAACTTTTCTTTTGATAGTACACCTACTGCATATGACCTATATGGAAAGCTTCTCGCAAAGTACATTCCCATTCCATCGTAGAAAGGGAAATGGGATGCTATTACCACATATTTTGCTGATACTTTTTTATTACTGCTTGTTGTTACAATGCAGATATGCCCTTCCTGCAAATCGACTGCTCGTGACTGCTCAAATATATGACATCCTTCTCCGGTAATCTCCTTCGCCAGTGAAAGCACGTATTTTCTCGGATGAAACTGTGCCTGTTTATCAAATCTCACAGCCGCCTTAACCTTAAAGGACAAGGGAGTATCCTCCATGTATGAAGCCTCTATGCCGAGAGAGGCGGCAGTATAAGCTTCTTGCTGAATCTGCTGTACATAGTCCTCCTGCTGTGTGTATACGTATGCTGACTGCCACGAAAAATCACAGTCTATTTGATTTTCCTCAATGAGCTTTGCCATAAAGGCTATTGCTGCTTCGTTGGCATCAGCGTACTGTTTCGCCAGTGCCTCGCCCTTATGGGTCTTTATTTTATAATATCGCAAGGAATGCTGAGATGTAATCTTTGCAGTGGTATGACCTGTTGTTCCTTGTACTATCCTGTCGGCTTCTATAACAGCCACCTTGAGCCCTTGCTTTTTCAGCAAATACGCAGTACTTATGCCTGTCAAGCCGCCTCCTACGATTACGACATCAACGGATATATCTTCATTTAAAGCAGGGTAGCTGGTTTGCGGTGCAGAATCAATCCAGTAGGATTGAGGTGGTTTTGCAAAATAATTGTCCATAAACAACACCTTTCTAATTGCTCCCTAACCTGTATGTAAAGTTGGTCTGCCCGACTTTACATACAGGTTAGGGAGCAATGTCTTTTACTTATTTTTTACCAGCTAATAAAAACTATACCTTTTCTGTTTATAAAAAAACTGAATATTACAAGGCTCAACCTTGTAGTATTCAGCTCATAGTGCTATTTAAGTGTGCTTTTCCATTCCTTGAATGTCATTTTACGAGTCTTTTCTAATATAACTGGGTCATTTTCAGCTAGATTTAGTGCTTCTTCATAGGTATCAGCTTTGTAAATGATGAGTCCTCCTGTATGGTCTGTAAAGGGTCCCTTTGCAAAGATTTTTCCTTGGTCTATATATTTTTGCAAATATGCTTTATGTACCTCCAGTATCTCTGCATCCTTTTCCTTATCTATGGTTTCCAGTATGGCTACGAAATAAGCCATGTTTTCTCCCCCTTTGTAATGTATTTGATCTTATTATATATTTATCAGCCGTATTTCGTAAATGATTTGTTGTATATTGTGTATATTATATAACCCACCTCTTGCAAACTAAGTTTGATAATTTTTATCACATAAAATTATATATTTACTAATATATAATAAGTAAACCTATTAAAAGGGGGTATTACAAATGCCGGCAAGAAGGATTTATGACAGCAATCATAATGTAATTGCCTATGAAGAAAATGGAATAAAATATGATGTTAACTGGGTTCGGATCGGGTATGTGGAGAATGGTATTCATTATGATTCCAGTTGGAATATTTCAGGCTATGAAAAGGATGGGGTATATTATGATACCAGCAGGGAAAAAAGAGGATATGAACAAAAATAAGATATAACAGGGTAATCGGAATAATAATATATTATCCTGAGAAATATTAAAGCACATGATCAGCTTCATGTGCTTTACTTTTATATACTTATAATTTATTTCTTATTTTATATGAATAAAAGTATCACTCCGACTACTGAAATCAGAGCACCTAGCATTTCCTTGGGAAGCACCTTTTCTTTAAATATAGCTATAGATGCAGGTATTATCAGTATGGGTGAAATGGATGTTATGGTTGATACTATTCCAGTAGCGGTGTACTGTACTGCTACCAGCGAAAAGGATACTCCCAGGAAGGGACCGAAAAAAGCTCCTATTGATATGTCTCTTATGCCGGATTTATTTTTTAGCGCATTAAGGATATCTGACCATTTTTTTGAAGCTGCTATAACTATTGTAAAGCCTATTATTGCAGCTATTACCCTTATCTGCGTTGCCGCAAATGGGTTATATTCACCCATTCCAAGCTTGCCAAATACGAGACCAAATGCTTGTCCAAAGGCTCCAATAAGTGCATAGGTCAGTCCCTTTATGGAATGTGAAAACTTGACCTTTTTGCCTTCAGAGTCTTTGCTTAGTATTACAAGAGTGATACCGCCTATGGTAATAAACATTCCTATTAGTCCAAGGGGCTTTATTCTTTCACCCATTACAAGGAAGCCTGTTATTGCAGTTATGGGCGGCACTGTCGACATGACTAAAAGAGATATCCGCGAACCTATTTCAACGAATGCCTGAAATAAGAACAGATCACCGATAACAAAACCAATCATTCCTGATATAAACAGCCAAAACCATGCAGTACCCGAAGCATCTATTGGCAGTGCCATTCCTCTTGTGAAAAATGTATATAACCCCAAAAGCACGAATCCAATCATGAGCCTGATATAGTTTACCGATAATGATCCTACCTTTTTGCCGGCTGACTCAAAAGCAACGGCGGTTACTGTCCAGCATAGAGCCGTTACCAGTGAAGCCAGTTCTCCCCAATGTGCTTGAAGCATAATTTACCCCCTGTTATATAACATAAGTTCATGTTTGCTGCTGTGTTTTACAAATAATTATATCACATAAACAACTGCTTTTCACATATAAGTATTTCAGCTCGGCTAACAAATTTGCCTGCACATATCATAGAATTTTTTTAACAATTTACTAAAAAACAACCTTATTTATGGTAAAATATATTATATATATGGATATATTATAGAAGATGTATACAGAATTATCCTCGTTTTTTACTGTAGGATTCGTATAAGAAAGGGTATAAGATGAATTTAAAGCTTAATAACGATAGGATTAAATCTCTAGCTTCCAATTTGGCTACATATCAAAATGGACAGCTATATTATGTTCAAAAAAGAGTATGTGATATTAATTTTGATAATAAGCATAACGTTGTTTATGCTACTGTAGAAGGCAATGATGATTACAGTGTCGATGTGAAATTTGACAGTACCTGGGACGTAACTGATTATAATTGCGACTGCCCTGCCTATTCGACTTATGATGGTGCTTGTAAGCATATAGTAGCCGTGCTGTTTGCTGCCCAAAGAAAGATAGAAGCTGCAGAAAAAGCAAATATAAACAGTAAAGCTCATAACCAGCTTTTTTCTTATTATGAGTATTTGAATACAAGTCCAAGCTTGAAGGCAGTAAGGCTTGAAGTCACTCTTAATATGGAAAGGTACTATAACAGGCTTTTACCTTCTATTGAGCTAAAAATAGGAACAGAAAAAATGTATATTGTAAAGAATATTGGTGATCTGGTTGAAAAATATTCATTAGGTATATCAATAGATTATGGAAAAAGCTTTACGCTGGATCAAAGCAAGCACACCTTTGCTGGCAGCAACAAGGTAATTATGGACTTATTAATAGAGCTATTTGAACATGAAAGGCTTCAAAAAACTCTATCCTTTAATATAAATACCAATAGCTTCAGCTCTTTTAAGGGTAAAAAAGCTTACATACCCCAAGTTACCTTCAAAAGACTGCTTCAAGCACTGGAAAACCAATCCTTTTGTTTGAGAATGGCAAACGAGGAATATACTGATATTACTATTATCAAGGAGAATCTGCCTATTGAGTTTAATCTTAAAAAGCAGGGCAGCAATATAAAGCTGGATGTAAAGCTGGAAAGTATGCCTGTACCCCTAACAGAGGATAAACAGTATTTTCTGCACAATGGAAATATATACAAGGCATCAGATAAACAGTTAAAATATTTTGAGCCTATACTAGAAAGCTATAACAATTCAAAAACTGGTTTGATATTCAAAAAGGAGGAAAGCAGCAGGTTTGTTACTTCTGTACTGCCCTTTTTGAAGAAGGCAGGAAGTATCAAAATAGATCCTGCCATAGAATCAAATATAGTTGATACAGACTTGCTTGCAAAAGTATATCTGGATAAGGACGGCAATGGAATCTCTGCCAGTGTAGAATTTAATTATGACGATCTTAAGGTTAATCCCTTTGTCAGCAAGGATGCCTCAAGTGAAGACGGTAAAATAATGATAAGGGATTTTGAAAGTGAAAGAAATATATTGTCGTATTTTGAAAAGGAAAATTTTAAGGTCAAAAACGGTCTGGTTCATCTTGATGATGAAAAAGAAATATATAATTTCATAGGTCATACGCTTCCTCTGCTACAAGATATCTCAGAGGTTTATTATTCTGACAGCTTTAAGAAAATCAATATTAAGGATCCAAGAACCTTTAGCTGCGGAATACGTCTCAATAATAAATCCAGTATGCTGGAATTTTCCTTTCATCATGCTGATATAACCAATGATGAGCTTAGGGATGTTTTAACGTCATTACGTTATAGAAGAAAATATCATCGCCTTAAGGATGGCTCCTTTGTCCCCCTTGATGATAATCAGCTAGACTCAATAGCTGAGCTAATCGAAAGCATAGATATTGACAGCAGGGAGCTTAGCAATAAATTTATTGAGCTTCCCAAGTACAGAGCTGTTTATTTGGATAATCAGCTTAAACAGCTTGAGCTTGATCATGTTGAGCGTAACCAAAGCTTCAAGCAGCTTGTTCAGAATATTACCGAGCCTCAGGATATGGAGTTTGAACTGCCGGATGAGGTAAATGGAGTAATGCGGGAATATCAGAAAACAGGCTTTAAATGGTTAAAAACTCTTGCCGCCTATGACTTAGGCGGTATACTTGCTGATGATATGGGACTTGGTAAGACGCTTCAAACCATAGCTTTTATACTGTCTAATAAAAATCAGTCTGCTGCTCCCTGTCTTGTTATTGCTCCCACCTCTCTGGTGTATGGCTGGCAGGATGAGGTGAAAAAATTTGCGCCTGAGCTTCGTGTGCTTATTGTTTCGGGACAGCAAAAGCAGCGTCAGGAGCAGATACAGGAGATAATTAATGCTGATATAGTTGTGACGTCTTATCCTCTTATAAGACGTGATATTGAGCTTTATAAGGATATGGAGTTCAGCTATTGTTTTATTGATGAAGCACAACATATAAAAAACCCCGACTCACTAAACGCAAAGTCTGTAAAGCAGATAAAGGCAAAGGGGTATTTTGCATTGACTGGTACTCCTATAGAAAATTCCCTTACAGAACTTTGGTCAATATTTGATTTTGTTATGCCGGGGTATTTGCTGTCTCATGGAAAGTTTGTAGATAAGTACGAAAAACCTATTGTAAAGGCTTCTGACAAGAGTGCGCTGGAAAGGTTAAGCAGTCAAATTAATCCTTTTATACTCAGAAGGCTGAAAAAGGATGTATTAAAGGAGCTGCCGGATAAGATCGAAACGAGGATGATTGCAGAACTTACAGAAGAACAGAAGAAAATTTATCTGGCATATTTACAGCAGGCAAAAAGTGATATTGCCAGAGAGATAGCTGATAATGGCTTCGATCGAAGTCAGATTAAGATACTTTCAATTTTGACCAGACTAAGACAGGTATGCTGCCATCCTGCCATGTTTATAGAGGATTACAGTGGAGACAGCGGCAAAATGCAGCTTTTGGAGGAAATAATTGAGGATGCACTTATGGGCGGTCATAGAATACTGCTGTTTTCTCAGTTTACCAGTATGCTTGCTATTATCCGAAGGTGGCTGTCAGGCAGAGGCACTGAGCATCTGTATCTGGACGGTTCAACGCCGATTCAGCAGCGGGGCGAGTTGGTAAAAGCCTTTAATGCTGGTGAAGGAGAGGTGTTCCTTATATCCTTGAAAGCAGGCGGCACAGGGTTGAATCTTACAGGGGCAGATATGGTAATCCACTTTGACCCTTGGTGGAATCCTGCGGTTGAGGATCAAGCTACAGATAGAGCTTATAGAATAGGACAGAAAAATAAGGTTCACGTAATAAAGCTGATAACTCAGGGAACTATAGAGGAAAAGGTTTATGAGCTTCAGCAAAAAAAGAAGAATATGATAGAGTCTCTTATAAAGCCGGGCGAAACATTTATAACCAAGCTTAGTGAAAATGAAATTAAGGCTTTGTTTGATATATAATTAGAGGTAATATTATGTATGGTTTTAAAAAATCAGAAGTAAAAAACAGCTTTTTCACTAGGGTGTATGAAATAGTCAGCAGAATACCAAGGGGCAGGGTTGCGACCTATGGTCAGATAGCTGCTATGGCAGGTAGTCCCTTGGCGGCAAGGGCTGTAGGCACAGCAATGCAAAATACCCCTGAGTATTTGGATATTCCCTGTCACAGAGTAGTTAATAAATCCGGCTCAATGTCGCCAAGCTATGCATTTGGCGGTGCTGATAAACAGCGTGAAATGCTGGAAGGTGAAGGTGTGGTTTTTAAGGGTAATGGTCATATTGATATAGAAAGGTGTATTTGGATAGTTGATAATTATTAGCTCTTAAAATATTAAAGGCTCTGCTGGTTACGGCAGAGCTTTTACATTACTTGTATTTTATATAATTTATCTGGGCTAATCCCGTGCCTTCTTCTTATACTTGTGCTTTAAGTAGTCCAAGTAGCTTTCAAGCTCCTCATGAGCTTCGGGAGGCAGCTCGGTACAATGGGTATATAGCTTTTGTGCCTCAACGTTAATATTGTTTTTATCAATATATTTACTAACTGGCTCTCTTATATCCGTCCGGCAAAGTAGATAATCTATGCTGACATCAAAAAAGTCCGCAAGCTTCTGTATGATTTCTGTGTCAGGATCTCTTTTGCCCTGTTCATAAAAACCATATGCACTGGTCGTTATGTTAATTATATTTGCAACGTCCTTTTGACGCAGACCCTTTTCGTTTCTCAGTTTTCGTAATCGTGTTTTGAACACTATAGTCACTCCAATAATTTATATGTAAAGCACATGGCAGCTTATATTATCTGGCTAAAGCTACGTACTTTACATATAATGTATTTAATCCCACTTACATGGATATCTTTATTATACAACAACGAATTTCCTATAATATTAATACAACAAAAAGTTGTTCATATTATTGACAAACCAACGAATGTTGTATATAATTACTTTGTACAACATATTGTTGTTTTGATTGGGATTTTTTATTCGTACAATCTAAACTTTTTATGCACAAGCTTATGCATGCAGACACAAGCATCAGCAACCTATCCACTCAGCGCAGCAGATACGAAGTAAATTATTGCAGCTAATATGCTACATGCCTTGCAGATTATACAACAACATTATGTTGTACAGCACTTTATTGTATTTCTATTTATATCAATATTGAATTAGGAGGCTTGAAAGTGATTTACGCTGATCTCGAATTCCCAGACAATGCAAATGATGATAACCCAAAGGAGAAAAAGGATGAGGATATTACAAAAAGCATTCTTTTAGCTCTGTCAAGTGGTACTGAAGAATAACCAGCTTATTAAATACTTAGTTTGCTTTCCATCAAATATAAATCGCACATCATATTTATAATAATGCAGTATATTTATTGCGATTTATATAGTATACAGATTTGCGCTTCACCAAATCTAAATATTGCAAAAACAAAAGGGTTGTAATTGGTATGGCATTTGAAGCCATCAAAATTACAACCCTTTTGCATATTAAACTCTCAGATATTTCCACTGTCCTTTTCTAAATCTATGCATGTTTAGTGTTCCTCTGACAACCAAATCTACAACCATAGCAATCCATGCACCTGCAAGCCCCAGATTGAAGAAATCTATCAGTATATAAGTTCCTAGCAGCCTTACTCCCCATACGCCTATCATGGTACTGTATAGTACCCATTTTGTTGCTCCAGCACCCCTTAGTCCTCCACCGAATACCATTACTGCTGCCAGAAAGGGCTGTCCAATGGCAACCAGCCGCAGACACTTAGAGGCGTTTTTTATGATCTCTGGTTCTCGTGAGAATAGGGAAATAAAAGACTGGGGCCAGATGAAAAATACAACTCCGAATATAGACATTACTATGGCTGCTAATTTTACCGATTCATAGCATCCCTTTTCGGACATATCAGGCTTTTTAGCTCCTAAATACTGTCCAACCATAGTGGTTGCTGCCAATGCAAAGCCAAAGCCGGGCAGATAGGATATTGACTCTGCCGTTATGGCGATCCTATGGGAAGCATAAAAAACTGTTCCCAGCATGGCTACCTTTCTTCCGTAGAACATCTGACCAAATCTCATGGAAAGCTGCTCTATGGCTGCGGGAAAGCCTATTTTAAATATTCTTCTGATTATTTCAGGGTTTATTCTGTATTTGTCTTTAAAGCTGAATTTTATTGGCGTTTTGCCAAAATATATTACACACATAATAATAAAGCATGAAACCAACCGTGATAAGGCTGTAGATAAAGCTGCTCCTGCCACACCCATACCTGCTCCGGGAATAAACAAGGATAGCTCGATGTTTATGATGGGTATTTTAATAACATATGCAGCACTGCTGTATATGAGCAGAAAGTTACCTGCTATGTTTATAACATTTGCAATACCATTGGCTATCATGGGCGTTTTAGTGTCTCCAGATCCTCTCAGTACTCCGCCCATTATGACGCTTATTATCAAAAAAACCATTGCGGCTCCAGCTATTGATATATATTTTATACCTTGGGGTCTGGTTGTTTCGTCGGCGCCCATAAAGGAGACTATTTGGGATGCAAATAAGATTACCAGCGCAGACACAACAATCCCTGCAAGAATACCTATAATCAAAGCCTGCCTTGCTGCTTCCTTTGCGCTGTCAAATTCATTAGCACCTATATGACGTGCTACTACTGCCGTTGTTCCTGTTGCCAAAGCGGCAAACATTGCCATAAGTGTAAATATCGGCGTATCTCCGAAGCCCACTGCTGCAACAGCAATAGCTCCAAGACTTCCTACCATTGCCATATCGACAAAGCCCAAAAGGGTCTGCATTGTCATTTCGACGATTGACGGCATTGCCAGCTTAAGGGTTACTTTTCTGATATCTTCCGATTCTGTAATATTAAAGCCTGCATTAACTTGTACAATCTTCCTTTCCAAACAACTACCCCCTGCTCATAAAAAAAATAAATAATACAAATAATGATTATGTGTTTATATTATATATAAATTTAACGTCACATATATAATTATATATCAATTGCATCAAAAGTACTAAGTAATATATTCCATATGCTATATACTATAGGTAAGCAGCCATAAAACTCAAAATACTTTTCGTTAAGAGTTGCTAATCTATATAAATGGTGTCAGTGATTTTACATTATCAGAATTTCGCAGCACCATTTATCTTTGATAGAAAGTGCATACTTACAAAGCATAGATGTAAGTTCTTTAGCACTTTCTATATATTTGCGAGAAATAACTGGATAAATTTAACTTTTAAATTGTTTCTCTATAGCACAATTTACTGGTATATCTGATAAATAATCATGCATATAGAATAGCACAATGATTATTTATGACGCATTGTTGTATATTAATACACATTGAGCTATACCTTAATATTAAATATCTGTAAATCGGTTACATTCGTATGTTATACTTGCTATAATTTATATTGAGAAAATATTTTTGAAAGAGGGAAGCAGTATGATATACAAATTTTTGAATCTACTGTCCTTTGATAAGGCAGCTCCTATTTTTAGTGTAATTATTTTTATATCTGTTATTATGGGACTAAATACACCTTCCACTATGGCTAAGCTGATATGCGGTGTTGTTAGTACAGTTTCATTTATTACTATTATCACATGTGCCAAGGTTCATAAAATTAATTAAGCTTCAAAAGGTATAATAAGTATTAAAGTCGATATTGCAGGTCTGCAATATCGACTTTAATTGTTTTATCGCTATTTGTACATTATTCCCCCAGATATGCTTTTCTGACCCTATCGTCATTGAGCAGCTCTCTGGCTTTGCCTGAAAAAGCAATAGTGCCGCTTTCTATTACATAGCAGATATCTGCTGTTTGTAAGGCAATGTTTGCGTTTTGTTCAACAAGCAGTACTGTCAGTCCTTTTTTATTTAAGTCCTTTACAGCCTCAAATATCTCCTCTACTACTATGGGGGCAAGTCCCATGGAAGGCTCGTCCAGCATCAAAAGCTTTGGTTTTGCCATTATTGCACGCCCTATGGCAAGCATTTGCTGCTCTCCTCCGCTTAAGGTTCCTCCCATCTGGTCAGCTCTCTCCTTTAGTCTGGGAAAAAGCTCATATACGTATCCAAGATCCTCTTGTATGCTTGCCTTATCCTTCCTCAAATACGCTCCCATCATAAGATTTTCATGTACATTTAATGCAGTAAAAATCCTCCTGCCCTCAGGTACCTGACAAATCCCCTTTGCAACTATTTTTTCTGATAAACTTCCGAGTATCTCTTTGTCTTCGTATTTTATACTGCCTTTTCCTGAAATAAGCCCGGATATTGCTTTCAGGGCGGTTGTTTTGCCCGCTCCGTTGCTTCCTATAAGGGTGACTATCTGTCCTTTCATTATTTCAAAGGATATGCCCTTTAATGCGTGGATTCCTCCATAATAAACGTCTAATGCTTCTACCTTCAGCACGCTACTGAGCACCTCCCTTGCCTAGATAAGCACTTATTACCTTCGGGTTTTTTTGTATTTCCTCTGGTGATCCCTCTGCTATTTTATTGCCGTAGTCAAGTACAACTATTCTGTTTGATATGCCCATTACCAGCTTCATATCATGCTCTATAACCAAGGTAGTATATCCTTTTTCACTGATCTTTCGAATCAGCTTTGTCATATCCAGCTTTTCGCTTGTATTCATTCCGGCGGCTGGCTCATCCAGCAGTAAAAGCTTGGGTTCGGTTGCCAATGCCCTTGCTATCTCTACTCTCCTTTGATAACCGTATGGCAGACTGACTGCCAATTCGTCCTTTTTGTCTGTCAGCTCAAGAAAGTCCAGAAGTTCAAGAGCTTTTTCCCTAATCTTTTTTTCCTCCAGCTTTGCCTTTGGAGTTGCAAATATTGCACCAAATAAATCAGTGTGCGTCCTGCAATACTGCCCTGACATTATATTTTCCAGTACGGTCATACTTGCAAACAAACGTATATTCTGAAAGGTTCTCCCTATACCCAGCTTTGTTATTTCAAAGGGCTTTGATTTTTTCAGCTTCTTGCCTAGAAATTGTACTTCGCCTGAGGTTGCTTCGTGTATCCCTGTTATTACATTAAAAAATGTTGTTTTACCTGCTCCGTTAGGTCCGATAAGGCTGACGATTTCACCGCTGTCTATATGAAAATCAACATTATTAACTGCCAACAGCCCTCCAAAGGCTTTTGTGATTTTTTTTGCTTTTAGTATTCTCATGGCGTACACCTCCCTTAAAGCTGCTTTTGCCAATCATCCCCTGTGGTCGTATAATCATCATCATTACAAGGAGTATTCCATAGATTGCATAGCGGTAGGTGGCTATATCCCTTAAGGCTTCCGGCAGTATTGACAATACAGCCGCTCCAAGTATAACTCCCGGGATGCTTCCGACTCCCCCTAGTACTACCATTGTCAGTATTACTACAGATTCCATATAATTGAAATTATCTGGATTTACGTAATGTACAAATGTCGAAAAAAAGCTCCCTGCCATCCCTGCAATAACTGCACCAAGCACAAAGGCTAATATCTTAAGGTAGGTTGAGTTTATTCCCATTGCCTCTGCGGCTATTTCATCGTCTCTTACAGCTATAAGTCCACGTCCTAGTCTTGAATTTAACAGACGGTAGGAAATAAAAACTGTAAAGACTGCTAGAGCCAATATCAAATAAAAGTAGCCTGTATTGCTGTTTATGGTTAATCCAAACAGCTTGGGTGATGGAATACCCGGTATTCCGGCAGGACCTCTTGTGAAGGATGTCCAGTTGATCAGCACCAGCCGCAGTATCTCCCCAAAGCCTATGGTTGTTATTGCCAGATAATCTCCCTTGAGTCTGAGGGTGGGAATGCCCAGCAGCAGTCCGAACAAACCTGCGATCACAGCACTTGCCGCAAAGGCAAGCCAGAAGGACACCTTGAGATTTACCGTAAGCAGTGCGGTAGTATATGCTCCTACTGCGTAAAAGGCTGCATGTCCCATGGAAAGCTGACCTGCAAAGCCTAGTACAAAATTCAGACTTAATGCCAGAACAATATAAAGTAAAACTATAATACTGGTTCTCAATATGTACGGATAGTCTGCAAATAAAAAGGGCCATGCAAATATAGCTATTGCAGATATAAATAAAGCTGCAGCTTTAGTGTGCTTATTGGCTCTTGATAGTTTTTTTGCTGTGTAGTCAAAGCCTTTGGATAAAAGCTTGATTGATAAAAATAGTATAAGTGTATATATTGTAAGATTTTTTATAACTATAAACAGATTTACCATGCGAGCTCACCTCCTATACCTTTTCTTTTACTGCTTTTCCCAGCAGTCCAGAAGGCTTTATGAGGATTATGGCTATTAAAATTATAAATGCTATGGCATCACGATAGCCTGATGAAATGTATGCTGCCCCGAGGCTTTCTGATACTCCCATTATGATACCTCCAAGCATAGCTCCCGGTATGCTTCCTATTCCTCCTATTACTGCCGCTATAAATGCCTTTAATCCGGGTACAAAGCCCATCATTGGAAATACTGCTTTGTAGTACATGCCTACAAGTGCACCTGCCGCCGCTCCCAGAGATGAGCCTAATGCAAAGGTAATATATACTACTCTGTTTGTGTTTATACCCATAAGTCTGGCTGCATCCATATCCTGAGAGGTACATCTCATGGCTCTGCCTATTTTTGTATACTGTACTACATAGGTAAGTACTGTTACCAGCAGTATAGTTGTACCTAATATGACAAGCTGCAGGGTGGAGGCTCGGAAGCCTAAAAAGGTGTATACATTATTTTGTATTACGTCTGGAAAGGCTTGTGTTTCCGGGCCCCATATCAGCATTGCAAAGTTTTCAAGGAATATTGCTGTACCTATTGCTGAAAGAAATATATTAATCCTTGGTGCTTTGAATATAGGGCTGTAGGCAAGCTTGGCTATTAAAATGCCAAATAACGCCGCACCTGCCATTCCGAATAAAAAAGCCATTACAAGATGCATATTAAGCAAGGTTATTCCTGTAAGCGTCAGGAATGCACCTATCATGTATATGTCTCCATGTGCAAAATTTATAAGCCGGATGATTCCATAAACCATGGTAAAGCCTATTGCAGTTAGTGCGTATATACTTCCTAATGCTATTCCGTTGCTTAGCTGTTCCATAAACATAAAGTCTTCACCTTCCCTTCTAGGTTTTTAGCTTGTAATAATTTAAGTCTTAAGCTAAAACCCCTATAGCATACAGGATTTCCCTATTGCTATTGAATATTTTACTATTCAGCTTGAATATCAACAGGAACTATTTTACCGCCTTTAACTGTAAGTATAATTATACCTCTTTCTACATCATTGTTCTTAAATGATACAGGACCCGCAACACCTGGGAAATCCTTTACTGTTTCAAGATATTTCTTTATCTGCTTTCTGTCTGTACCTTTTTCAGCTATTGCCTTAAGTAAAAGTCTGGCTGAATCATAGGCTAGTGCAGCATATGTATCAGGCTCTTTATTATATTTAGTCTTAAAGGCTTCAACAAATTCTTTTGTTCCAAGAAATTCTATATCTGGATGAAAGAATCCAGCAAATCTGATACCCTCTACAGCTTGTCCCCCCAGCTTGATCAGCTCCTCTGAGCTTATGCCGTCAGTTCCCAGCATTTGAACTTCTAAGCCCATTGCCTTTGCTTGTTGGGCTATCAATGCAGTCTCTACATAGTATGCTGGTATAAACAGCAGATCGGGGTTCTGTGCTTTTATCTTTGTAAGCTGCGGACTAAAATCCTTTGATTGTCCTTCAAAGAAGGTTTCTACCGCAACAACCTGCCCTCCCAGCTCGGTAAACTTTGCGTTAAAATCATTCTTGAGCCCTGTCCCAAAATCATTTCCAGTATATAAAATTGCCGCTTTTCGCTTACCCATTTGCCCATAAGCATATTTTGCAAGATAATGTGCCTGTGCTGTATCAGTAAGTGATATACGGAAAACATGTGGTGTTGTTCCGTCTGTAATGGCTTTGTTTACTGAGTCTGTTATAACTGGTATTCCAGCCGAGTCATATATTCCTCTAGCAGCTAATGTACACGAGCTGTTCCAGTGTCCTATTATGGCAAGAATATTTTTATCTGCTGCAAGCTTTTGTGCTACATTGGGCGCTTCCTTGGGGTTTCCCGTATCGTCGCCTACTTGCAATTTTATGAGCTTTCCATTAATTCCGCCTTTTTCGTTAACCTCATCTATTGCCAGTTGCATTGCCTTAACCTTGATATCACCGAACTGTGCTGAGTCGCCTGTCATTGGGTTAGCAGAGGCTATTACAATTTCGGAAGCATTCTTTCCAGATACGGCTGTGCTGCTGCATCCCATCAGCGTTGTAAGCATTGAAATCAACAAGAAATAAACCAAGTACTTTTTCTTCATAATATTATTCCCCCTTTAAACCTTATTATGTCAATATGCTTAATCTACCGTAAGTTACCCCAGCAGTAAACATATATGCAAATTATACCAAAGATTTGTAATATTTTCAATTGTTCGACAGCATTTTTGTTATTTATTTTTAACACTGGGGTATAATGGGGGATTTTGTTGGATAGGGCGGTTATTGGCGGTTACATTTGTTTTTTGGGGTAGAGGTGGTTAATATAGGCACTGTAAATTGCAAAGGAGCTGTTACAAATAGAAATCTAATCCTATTTGAATACAACTCCTTAATGCTTATAGTCTATATATTTTGCAAGACCAACCTAATCCTTTAAGGTTCTTGGGAATAATTGATTCCATACATTGCCCTTATATATACCATTCTCCCAAAATGGAGTTATTGTATATGTCGGTACACTTGATTTCAAAATTATCATCTGCTGAGCATCATTATATCCTAATGACGATGATTTGATACGTTCATCATTCCAAGCCGGTTTTAATACTCCATTATTAGTTTTTTTGGAATACAATATTTCCATCCCAATCTCGTGCAGACATTCTCTTACTAGCCTACTCTGCTCTTCATTTGCAAATGTTTCTGATTCAAAGGCTTTAGTATTCATCCCAGTATCATATTTAATGCTGACATTTGTTAATCCTATTTCAGCAAGCTTATCAGAAATATATTTTTCACTTTCTTGATTAAAGCATATATATGCAATAATTATCTGCTGTTTTTTCAATTTTATTTTTAAATCTCCGCTAAGCTCGTCCACATGATGCTCTTTTGTTGCCCTTTTCTCAAGAGGTACACCCATAAACTCCTGAAATATCGAAATTACCTGATTTCCAGAATATGCACCATCATCAAAAAAAGTTATGCACGAAGTATCTTCTATGCAGCATAAAATTTCACTCAAGTCTTCATTAAGCTTTGCTTTTTCTCTTATGGGTTTGAGATCATTGAAGAAATACCATAGGTGAGCACTACTATCAAGGGCACCTCCTAACCTGCATATATATATATCATTATCTCTTTCTTTGAGTATTTGATTGAAAAGTGATTCAACATGCTGATTGAAATAGCTTCTATCTATGTAAGTTGCCTTATTCAGCAGCCTTAATATACCGTCAAACAATGTTTTTAGTGTATTTCTGTCTGTTGTATAGTACAAAATCTGTCTCATAAAATTAACGATAGACTTTTCAGTGATTCTAGCTCCCCCTATTCCCTCAAAGGTTCTGTACATTTCAGCTACCTGCTGCAATAAATTCTTATTTATCATGGAATATATTATGTCATCTGTTAACAATATAGTTGCATCATTATAGTATCCTTTTTCAAACAGTATATTTTTCTGTTTGTTAATTTGTTCTTTCTCAAACTTTGCACATACATATGAATCACTGGTCAATCTCAACTTATATTTTATATATAATACTTTTTCCAGTGCAAGGTATACTGTTTCTCTATCATACAAGTTTGTAACCAAATAATGTTCTTTTTTTCTAATGTCTCTGCTTTGTATCCAAGTTTCACTTTGAAAAACTTCTTTGGACATCTTGATTTCGCCATCTCCAAAGTCAATTGGCATTTCAATTTTGTTGGTATCTATAGTTTGTTTTGGAAATTCAACTATAGATACTTCTGATATTTCATTATCTACATCTATACCTTGTAAGTATTTTATTTTTTTGTATTCATCAATAACAGATTGTATAAAATTTCTGCGCTGTTCCCCAATAGGATGCTCGATAATATCTCTTAAAAAATCGTTAATCGGCATGTTTTCACCATCTAAAGTGTCAGTTGTTATGCAGGCTACTCTTTTATACAACTCTCGTCTGTTTATCTGCTTTAGTAATCTGATTATATTCTTTGTATCACTAAGCATCTTTTGTTCTTCTGTTAAGGATATTATGCTTGGAAGGTAATCTGATAGTGCTTCGTCTGTCAGCCCTAAAATTCTCGAGAAATCTCGAAACTCCGTACAACCTATATGATCAAAATACCTGATTACATCTCTAAACATAGTCTCAGCAATAACTACCTTTTGGTGACAGTATATACTTTCAAACATAATAGCACGGGCAATTAATAGCTGCCCTAAGGCTTTCTGCGCTGAGTGCATTAAAGCCATTTTATAATACTTGCCTTTTCCATAGGAAGAGTCATCCCATATATTGGGAAAATCTATGGAATCTACTTCAACTACTCTCAATTTTTGAATAAGTCTGAATACGTCTACTGCTACAGGCACCTTTGTAACGTGAGAATCTCTGGATAGATAATCGCATTTATCAGCATCAATAGGGCCATTTATTATTTGTGAATAAGGCAGAATAAATCTATCTGACGCTACACCTATAATTAAACATGAAATATATTCAATTATCTTATCAATATCGTCATCTTCTATTATTTTGATTTCATCAAAGTATTTACATACCTTGAGCAAAAGAGTCCTTACCTCTTTAGTATTTACTATGAAAACACTTAGCATTTCGTGTAATGATGCCTTTGAAGATGTCTCTCGTCTAAACATGGTCAATGCTTTTTTAATCTCTCTACTGCGAGAGGGCAAAACCTCAGAAGCATAATAGTATTCGGAGGCATGACTTAAAAACATATGCCCGACATCGTGAAATATAGCTGCTAATCTTACTATTTGTATGGGGTTATGCTTAAACTTATCCTTATCAATAAAGTTATCAGCTTTCCTTCTTATTTTTGATGCCATTTTGTCGGCTAAAAAAACCACACCCAAGGTATGGCAGAATCTGGAGTAATCAGCTCCACAATATACATAACTCGCTAATCCTAGCTGCTTAATCTTTCTAAGGCGCTGAAGCAATGGGCTGTCCAATATAGAAATTTCCGCTGGGTTAAATTCTATTGTGCCCCATACTGCATCAAAAACTTCTTTTCCATCCTTAGGAATACTCTGATATCTTAATTTATCATTATACTTACTTACTAAGTTATTTGTGAATGTCTCAACCTCACTAAATATTGTTATAAGCTGCTCATTTTTAAGTAATTCCCTGATATTCACAGTATCTACCCCTATCATTAAAGTTGAGTTTTATGAAAGCTTAATCTGGGCTCCGTCACAAAATGCCTTAGCAAAGTTCAATATATGGTTATTTTCTATATCTAAAGACAGGTTTTCTAAAATGTAATCTGCATCATTATCAACCAGTTTAATAGAAGCTTTTTCATAATATGGATTAGCCAATGCAAAGGAAACCAGTCTTCCATTTAAACTTAACATAGCATCGGTAATTTCATCATATATTCCTTCTATAGGTCTTTTTAAGAATAATAGACTCAGTTCATCAGCTATCTCTCCAAAATCATACATATGTTTGTCAAAATATTTATGCATACTCTCTACACCATTATGAAACTCCGTATTTCCGAAGGGTATATCTGAAACATTAAGTTTCTTTAGGGATGCAATAAATTTTTCAACAAACAAAATCTCGTTTCGATACATTAGTTAATACCTCCAAGTAAATTCATTCTACCTGCCACTATGCATAGCAGTATTGTTACTATATAGTATTCAACTATCATTAGTTTAGTACTATTCATAGTTAAGTACTATTGCATGCTTAAATAATATTAGAATTTTATGCAATGCACAGTAAAAATATAAAAATAATATTTATATTTTTACTGTGCAACAAAAATATTCTTTTTCTAAATGCAAATTTTTCATTATCACTTATACTTATTGTATCACTATGACTATAAAATTCAAGTCTTGTGCTTAAATTGCTATAATATTAATATCGCCAATTCTATGCTATTTTAAAATTTCCAGCAGCCGCTCATAGCTGTCAACTACATCATATTTAAAATTACTACTGCTTATGGCTTCAAAGTGTCTTCTTGCACAGTGGGTTTTTGCCTTTTCGATTTCCCTTACGCTTTCCAACTCTTTTTTTAGGGCTTTATATGCATAAATGGAAAAGCATGAAGCAACAATAGAAAGCTTGGAATTTTTCTTTATGGAGGTTTTTAAGTCGTCCCCCAGCAGATTGTCTATATTGTTTATTATATCCACGGTAGACTCCCGCCGATAAAACTTTAATTGGATTGAGCGGCGTATTTGTTATTTTGGGTGGTTGAATGTTTTTGTATAAATAATCCAGTATAATACTATTCGACAAAAAAGTATTATACCCTGCTTATATTTTACATGAGCTTGTTTTGCTTAAAGTGAATAAAATTACAATAAATGGACAAGCTATACTTATAAATAAATTTTAAGGAGCTGCATATTATGAAAGTTACACCTAATAAAATTATTATAGACTTGGAAGAATACTTAGAGCTGTTCAATATCAAACTATCTGAGAATACCAGAAAGACTTTGCTTGATGCGGAAGAGTTTGCATATAGGTGTGGTAACCCAACTACCTATAAGCTTTTCTTTAGTAAGCTTATAAGAAATACGGATATAGTACATACCATATTTGATAGTAAGGGAATTAACCCGAACCTAGTTGCTATTATACTGGAAAAGGATTACTACAACTGTATGGATGAAGATGCGACTTTTGAAAATGATAATATTTTATATTCTGGTATATACAATAGAATTAACTGTGAGAAAAGAGCTGTTATAGATACAGCACTTGAGTATTGTGTCAAGAAAAACAGATATATAATAACAAATGAAGATATTTTTCTAGCTGCAATGGACGTTTTTGAAAGATTGCAAGCACAAGATTGCGGGCAGTGGGCTGCTAAAGAATTGAATGAGACTCATTCAACATTATCTCATGTATATGGTTTATTTGACCCAAATCTCTGGATTAGTTTTGATGATATACGCCAACTATTATGTAATCCTAAGAGTGCTAATAAGCATACTAGAGCTGCTTAGGCTATAGTATATCAGGTACAATTTCGTCTTGAAAACTATGGTATTATAGATAATGTGAGCATCTATAGATTGTGCACATTACTGAATTTTGGAATTATATATTGTATAGCAACTAAATTTGCTATACAATTTTTATTATACAAATAGAAGCTGAGGATGTGAACTTATGTTCAAGGTAATAGATAATAAGAAAGCAATACTTGATAGTAAAAGACCACTGCCGAAGTATACCATAAAGAGTATAAGAGAAAATCTCATGCTTGAATGGACATATAACACCAATGCTATTGAGGGCAACACTTTGACTCTTCTCGAAACAAAGGTTGTGCTGGAGGGCATAACTGTAGGGGGAAAGACTCTGCGAGAGCATCTTGAGGTTATAAATCATAAGGATGCAATATTGTATGTGGAAGAAATCGTTAGTAATAATGAGCCGTTAAGTGAATGGCAGATTAAAAATATTCATGGACTTATACTTAAGGGAATTGATAATAATTATGCTGGAAGATACAGAGACCAGCAGGTTATCATAGCTGGTGCAAAGCATGTGCCACCTGAACCGATTCTTATTAAGGAACAAATGGAAGGTTTAATAAGCTGGTATGGGAGCACTGGGGCTGAACTGCATCCTGTAGAAAGGGCTGCTTTGCTTCATATAATCTTCGTTGGAATACATCCTTTCGTAGATGGTAATGGAAGAACTTCTAGGTTACTTCTTAATTTTGAGTTGATGAAAAATGGATATCCGGCAGTAGTTATCAGAAATGAAAACAGGTTAGCGTATTATACAGCTTTGGATAAAGCTCATACAACAGGGGATAACTCGGACTTTATACAGCTTGTAGTTGATGAATTGGATAGAAGTTTGGATATGTATTTGAAGTATGTGTAGGGATGAAATGGACGCACCGATTTTGGATGCGTCCATTTCATTTTATTTTACCAATAGCAGAAATATAAACAACGTATTCATCCTCCCCATCTACACCAAGCAGTTCATCAAAGGCCTTTTGAACATAGCCTGCAATTGCGCAGGTTCCGCATCCAATACCTTCACATGCTAGATATAAATTTTGACATACATGACCTATGTCCAAAAGCATTAATCGGTGTGCTTCACAATGATATCTCCATTCTCCACGGTAAGGAACGCAAGACCACAGAAATACAACAGGTGATCGTCCAAGCCACTTGGCTTCCTCTTGATAATCTTCACCACCGTATGCATATACAAGCTTATCCGACAGTTCTTCAACGGAATGGCAAAATGCAAGCTTATGTTCTAGTGGCAGATAAAGATAAATACCCTTTTCTAAGCCTGCTACATTATTAACTGCAAGATATGTTTCAAAGGAATGTCTTCCCCCTGCTGAGGGAACCGGACGCAGGGTTATATGTCCTGTTTTTTTATACGCAGGTATAACTCTTTGCACGCCTTGAGTAGACCACAGCAAGAAGGACAGCTCTTCTAATGTGATTGGTATATCTGCATAATTTCTCCTGCTTCTGCGGTTATCAAGGCAGGAGTATAAATCGCTATGCTTTATTATATTCTTATCTACAGTTGGCAGCTCTATTATTCTTAGGCTTTTATCAATTGCTTTTTCAACTGGCGGCGGCGGCAAACCACGTTCTTGATCAGAAACAAACTCACGTTCAGGAATATCAAATCCGCTTTTCATAAAGGTTCGGTTATTGTTAAAAGAATCCATATTGTATCCTCCTTGCTTTTATACCTTTTTGCAGGTAAGTCTTATATATTCGTTATCAGTTATATCATTCCTTTTATTATTTCCTGTTTTTCACCATAGATTGAGTAATATAATAATAATGCTTATTCTTCATCAATAAGTTGAAGATATTTCTATAGCTTTTGCTAATGCGTCAGCAAGTTTTTCATATGTTAAATCTTTACCAAGATAAATTACTTCATCTTTCTTTATAACATAACCTTGCTTATCAATTTTATCATGAGGTACTATTTTGTAACCTTCTTCTTCTCTCCACTCGAATGTTACTAGCTTTCTTCCCTTCACAGCTTTATTATAGCCTTTAATATTATATAGGTGTTCTAATATAGTTTCTTTAAAATCATTGTCAGGTGATTTAGAAAAACATTGTTCCATTACTAATAATGCTGTTTTACCTATCAGCTCACTTGTGTATGGAACCATTAGTTGAGTTGGTAGGTTTATAGTTTTAATGGCACCCTTTAGTTTTTCTGATATACCAGTCGGTAAAAAAACTAAATTTCCTGAACTATCGACATAAATTTCCACTATTCTAAATTTGTAATTCAAAAAATTTCCTCCTTTTTACTCAATAATTTTCTATTATGAATAGAGAATAAATTCCAGAGCCCGCTAATCTTCTACTCTTCTATTCTTTAAAAATCTACCCCATATGGTAGATAAGTAATTACTTTACCATATGGGGTAGACTAACATAAATCTTGATTATCATCTAAGAAAGAGTTTTACTTGTCGAAAACAATACCCGTTTATACTGTCTGTCTGAGCCAATATGATTCATACCATAGCATAAGCTTTATAAGTTTAGTCTTTTTCAATATTGATTATATATTTACTGCTTTGTAAGTATGTAATTTTGTAATTTTGATCCCTCACTATCTGTTCTCTATACAAATATGAATTAGCACTAAACATAATATCGTCTATTTTGAAATAGTGAGTGCGTGTTTTAATCCCTTCAGTCCTAAGTTCGCTTGGTTTACCAATAACAGTATTGTATTTTGCATTAATGATATTAGGTACGTCGCTATACATATTGAAAAAATACGACTTATTAAAAAGAATAAAACATAAGTATAGTACTAAACTAGCGAATTTCACTAAAATATTGTAAGGTTTTATTTTACAAATATATTTATTAGCCAAGCTTATTACTACTGAATACACTATAATAGCAGGTAGTATAGTCATAAAAACCAACTCAGCAAAAAAGTAAATTCTGGTATTAACATTTATTATTGAGAATACTAGGACGATTAAATCTATTAGAAATATTGATACTAACAAGAAAATAATTGTTTTGTCACTTTTATTGACCCTAAATGCTACCTTATCAAGTCCATTATCTGGCATATTTATTACAC